>NC_014306.1:1800058-2100068 GCF_000196615.1 Erwinia billingiae Eb661 | reverse complement strand
TAAGACAGATCACAAATCTAATCAAAGGGTAACGTAATACGCGAAGGAGCGCGAGTCAGATGGCTCCTGGTTGATCGGATTCTATCCAAATCATCCAGTTAACTGGCGAACATAAGGAGGATCGTCCAGGCTTTGACCAGGCATTTACCAACAGGATGTGACTGATGAAAAGAATTTTGCTCTGTTTCTCTTTGCTGGCTTGTGCGACTGCGGCCAGCGCCGCGCCCGTTTTCACCCTCCATTCGCCCGACTTTAATGACAATGATGTGATGGCCAAAACCTTTGCCGGCAATGCCAAAGGGAATGCCAGCTGCACCGGCGAAGGCATCTCGCCGGCCCTGAGCTGGAACAATCCGCCGCCGGGCACCAAAAGCTTTGCCCTGACGCTGGTGGATCCGGTCGGCGCAAAAGGACTGGGCGTCAATCATATGGTGGCCTACAACATTCCCTTCCAGCGCACCAGCTTTGCCAGAGGAGAGTTGACTGACGGCAAAGGCTATACCGGCGGCAAAAACAGCCCAGGCACCCTGCGCTATTACGGCCCCTGCCCGCCGGCAGGCAGCGGACAGCACCACTATAACTTCACGCTGATCGCCACGGATTTACCGGCCAACGCGCTGGGACAGGGCTTAACCCGCGAGGAATTACTCAGCAAACTAAAAGGCCACACCTTAGGTGCGGCCGGATTGATTGGGCGGTTTGGCAACGAGTAACCGATGTCCTCAGGACATGATTAATCCGCCGTCGACGTTGATGGTCTGTCCGGTGATGTATCGCGCATCATCGGACGCTAAAAAGGCCACCAGCCCGGCGACATCCTGCGGCTGCCCTGCCCGCTTCAACGGAATATTTTGCACCCACTCCGCCATCAGTTCGCCCTTGCCGTAGGTTTTCTGTTCGGTGCTGAGAATTTCGCCCCACACCCGATCGTTATAATCCCACATCTCGCTTTCGATAATGCCCGGACAGAAGGCGTTAACGGTGATGTTCCACGGTGCCAGCTCCTGCGACAGGCTCTGGGTAATGCCAATCACGCCCATTTTACTGGCGGCATAATGCGGCGTGTAGATAAACCCCTGACGTCCCTGGCCTGACGAGGTGTTGATCAGGCTGCCCGACTGCTGTTTGACCATATATTTTGCCGCTTCACGGCAGCACAGCCAGACGCCGGTGGTGTTCACCGCCAGAATCTTATCAAAGTCAGACTTCGGCATTTTGTCGAAGGTATCGATGGTGATCACCCCCGCGTTCTGAATCGAGACGTCGATGGAGCCAAAGCGGGATGCCGCTTCCTGATACAGATGCTGCACCTGCTGTTCATCGGTGACGTCCACCTGCAACGCGAGGATCTCACTGCCGTGCGCCGCCTTAATCTTTTCGGCGGTTTCGAACACCCGCTCCGCGTTTGAAACCATCACCAGACGGGCGCCGTCGCTGGCGAAACGCTCGGCGATGCCCGCCCCAATACCCCGACAGGCGCCGGTGATCACCACGGTTTTGCCCGCAAAATTACGCTTCATGCTGTTCTCCTTGATGGGTTTGGCCAGCAGGCTGCCAGAGCGTGCGCTGTACCGCCTCACGCCAGCCTTGCCAACTGGTGTTAAGTTGCTGATAGCGGGCGGCGTCAGGCAGCCAGCAATCGTGTTCAGGTAACAGCGCGATCAGCTGGCTGTCGTTAAGCTGTTCCAGCGCGCGCCTTGCCAGCAGTCCCGCGCCCAGCGCCGACAGTTCTGGCGTACTGCTGCGCGCCACCGGGCAACCCAGCAGATCGGCCTGGAACTGCATCAGCCACGGGTTTTGCGTCGGGCCGCCGTCAACCATCAGCGTCTCAAGATGGAAGCCGGGATGCTGACGCATAGCGGTGATCACGTCGGCAATCTGGTACGCAATGGCTTCCAGCGAAGCGCGGATCAGATGGGCAGGCGTCACGCCACGACTGAGGCCGCAAATCACCCCGCGCGCCTGATCGTCCCACCAGGGCGCGCCGGTGCCGGTCAGCGCCGGCACGAAATAAACGCCCAGCGTTGAGTCGATGCTGGCAGGCAGTTCATGCAGCGCCCGGCTGAGGACCTGTCCTTTGCCGTCGGTCAGCCCGGTGGCCTGTGCCATCCAGGCCACGCCGTCGCCGGTGTGCGGAATATTGCCTTCCAGCCCGTACACCAGACGTTCGCCATCGTGCCAGGCGACGGTGGTCGCCAGCTGAGTAATACTGGTGTCCGGCGTCAGCAACGGCGCCATCACCGAAGAACCGGTGCCGTAGGTCGCTTTTACGCCGCCCGCCTGCCCCAGCCCGTGCCCATAGAGCGCGGCATGGGAATCGCCGACCATCGCCATAATCGGCAGACCATCGGGAATTCCGCTCAGGCCACGGGTGGTGCCAAACAGTCCGCTGGACGGATGAATTTCGGGTAAGGCCACGCGCGGCAGGCCAAACAGCGCCAGCATCGCCTCATCCCACTCGCCGGTTTGCAGATTCAGCAGCTGGGTGCGTGCCGCGTTGGAGGTATCGCAGCGGAACTGCTTGCCACCGGTAAAATGCCACAGCAGCCAGGCATCGATAGTGCCGAGGCAGAGCTCACCGTTAGCCGCCCTTTCCGCGCCATCTGCGGTGTTATCCAGCAGCCAGCGCATTTTTGAGGCGGAAAACAGCGGCGCAATCGGCAGGCCGGTCACCGAGCGGATCAACGCGTCCTGATGATCGCCTCTGAGCTGCTCGCAAAATGGCGAAGAGCGGGAACACTGCCAGGTTATTGCCGGCGCGATCGGTTTCCCGGTCGCCCGCTCCCAGCCCATCGCCGTTTCACGTTGGTTACTGATTGCCAGCGCCGCGACGCGGTTTTCGCCAACGCTGTGGATAACCTCGCTGACCACGGTCAGAGAGGCGTTCAGCAGCATCATGCCGTCCTGCTCCACCCAGCCTGAGCGTGGCGTGTCCACCGTCAGCGGGCGCGAGGCTTTGGTCACCACCTGTCCACGGGCATCAATGGCGACCGCTTTAACATTGCTGGTGCCTTCATCCAGCGCAATGATCAGCTCTCTAGCCATGACTGACCTCAGAGAGCGGCGCGGCCGCCTGCTTTTTTTCGTGACGACGCATCAGAACCACTTTGCTTTGCAGGCGTTGCTGGAACTGGTCGATAACCACTGCGGTGACAATCACCAGGCCTTTAATCACCATTTGCCAGAAGTCGCTGACGCCCATCATCACCATGCCATCGGCGAGGAAGACGATCACGAACGCGCCGATAATTGAGCCCGACACGCGACCGCGACCGCCCGCCAGCGCGGTTCCACCCAGTACCGTGGCCCCGATAGCGTCCATTTCAAACATGTTGCCGGTCATCGGGTGCGCCGTTTGCAGCTGCGAGGCGACAATCAATCCCACCAGCGCCGCACACATCCCCGAGAAGGCGTAAACAAACACTTTCACTTTGATGATTGGCACACCGGCCAACCGGGCCGCCGACTCGTTACCGCCGCTGGCGTAGATATAGCGCCCCAACGGCGTTTTACGGGTGATATACAGTCCGACCAGCAGCAGGCCAACCATCATCCAGATCGGGATATAGACGCCCAAAATGCTGCCCGAGCCGAGAATGGCGAAGCCGGTATTGCCCAGCTGCGGCAAGCCCACCAGGTTGGCGTAGGTGCTGCCATCGTTCCATAACAGCGCGGCACCGCGCGCGACATACATCATGCCCAGCGTACAGATAAACGGTGCCACACCGAGCCGGGTGATCACCGCGCCATTGATCAGCCCAACCACGATGCCGAACAGGGTGACTACCAGGATCACTTCCGGCACGTTGAGGAACAGCGTTTGTCCGCCCCACAGCGGCAGGCCGTTGGTCAGCAGCGCACCGGCCACCATGCCGCAAATCCCGGCCACCGCGCCGACGGACAGGTCGATACCGCCGGTGAGGATCACCAGCGTCATGCCGATTGCCAGCAGACCGGTGATCGCCACGTGCTGGGTCATGATCAGCAGGTTAGACGGAGTCAAAAAGTTCGGCACCATCACGCTGAAAAAGCCAATGACGATCAGCAACGCGATAAACGTACGGGCCTTCAGCAGATACATATAGAGCAAATATTTCTGGTTCATGGTCTTGTTCCTCAACGCCCGGGGGGCACGCTAATCATGTGGAGTGGACGCCGTGATAAGCCGCTCGCGGGTGGCTTCAGCCCGGGGTAAATCGGCGGTGATTTTTCCATCGGCCATCACCAGGATCCGGTCGGCCAACGCCATGACCTCATCCAGCTCTGAGGAGGAAAACATCACTGCCAGTCCCTGCCGGGCCATTGACCCAATCAGGTGATAAACGTCAGTTTTGGCGCCGACATCAATGCCACGCGTCGGCTCATCCAGCAGCACCACTTCCGGGCCGGTCATTAACGCTTTGCCGAGCACCACCTTTTGCTGATTGCCGCCGCTAAGCGAGGTGATCGGCAGTTCGACATCGCTGACCTTGATCGCCAGCCGTTCAATCATCTCGTTGACCCGCTGCGCTTCTTTCTGCGGATGCAGCAGGTTCAGCGCACGGCGGAAGCCTTTCAGGCTCAGATCGCTCAGGGTCATATTGGTCTTGATCGACATCAGCTCGATCACCCCTTCGCCTTTACGATCTTCCGGCACCAGCGCAATGCCCTTCTTCAGGCGGTACTGGAAATTGCGCTTGTCGAGGCATTCGCCGTTCAGCGTGACGCTGCCGCTCTGGCAGGACATCAGGCCAATCAGACCTTTAAACAGCTCGGTACGCCCGGCCCCCAACAGGCCATAAATGCCGACCACTTCGCCTTTGCGCAGCGAGAAGCTGACGTCGTTAAGCTTGTAGCCGCCGTTCTGCGCCAGCGCGGTTAAGCCATTGACGTTGAGTACCGCATCGCCCTGCTCGGCGGCCTGATAATCAAAGTGCTTTTTCTTGTCGCCGACCATCTGTTCGATGATCCACGGCACGCTGGCATCGCGGACTTCACGCTCGCTGATAAAACGGCCGTCGCGGAAAATGGTGATGTGATCGCCAATTTCCATCAGCTCTTCCAGCCGGTGCGAGATATAGATGATGGTGACGCCACGGCGCTTCAGCGCCTCAATGACGTTAAACAGCACCTTCACTTCCGACTGGCTGAGGGCGGAGGTCGGCTCGTCCATGATCAGCACGCGGGTGTCTTTCGACAGCGCCCGGGCGATCTCGACCAGCTGCTGATGACCAATGCCCAGTTCGTTCAACGGCGCATAGGGATCGACATCCAGCTCCAGCCTTTCCAGCAGCGCCTTCGCCAGCTGGTACTGGTATTTCTCGTTGATCACCCCACGCTGGAAGAATTCGTTGCCGATAAAAATGTTGTCCATCACGTTCATATTCGGGAACAGGTTCAGCTCCTGAAAAATGATGCTGATACCGTGTTTCTCGGCCTGCTGCGTGGTGTGTAAGGTCACCGGCTCGCCATCCAGCAGGATCTGCCCGGAGGACGGCACTTCCACGCCCGCCAGCATTTTCATCATGGTGGATTTGCCCGCGCCGTTTTCGCCAATCAGCACGTTGACCTTGTTGCGATACACGCGATAGTCCACCGAATCCAGCGCGGTGACGCCCGGATAAATGCGGGAAACATTGCGGGTTTCGATAATCACGTCCGACTGCTGGCTGGCCGGCGTCAGGACATCCGCTTCAGTGTGCGCCATGATTTACTCCTGTTGACGGACAACGCGGGCCGGAGTGATATCCGGTGCGGATTGCGGCACGTCCCAGCTGCTGAACACGCCATCGACTTCCACCCGATCGCCCACTTTCGGCTGAAGTTTTTTCACTTCATTCGAGGCCAGGGTGTTGATCGCCCGGCCGTAATCACCAAACAGCACCTGATCGTTGAAGTCCTGATAGCTGGAACCTTTGTAGACATCGCGCAGGGCGGTGCCCCGAATTATCGGGCCAATCTGCACCACCACGTCCTGGCCGCTGACGTCTTTTACCGTCATCTTGCCGCTGCGTGAGGTGGTATTCACCGCCGACACTGTGCCGTTAATCTTCACGGTGAAGACGCACGGATTCTCTTCCTGGCTACGGTAGCCAAACTGCTTACAGGCGCTGTCGATGTCCTTCGCGGCGGCCAGATCTTTCATTACCTCGCCCAGCGGTTTGGCATCGTTAAGCACCTGCGGCACGATCTTCTGCTGATAGGTATTGGTGACGTTCGCCATGGCCGGATTGGGTGGGTTTTTCAGGTCGGCTAATTCCTGTTGCGACACAATGCGGCAACCGCCAAGGGTTAACGCCGCGACTGCCAGCCAGACTCGCCTGGACATAAATTCTCTCCTTTGCGCCCCGTAAGGGGCGCAGCAGTATCACCACAACCACGACTCAGGATTTGTAATTGAAGTCCTGAACCTTCGAGGCATTGTCCGGGTTGATCAGAATGCCGCGGAACATCACACGCTGTTTCTCAGGCTTGGTGCCTTTCTGGATAAAGTTATCGAGATCGGTCACACCCTGTGCGGCGATGGCCTGAGCCTGCAGCATCACGGTGGCTTTCAGCGTGCCGGCTTTCACCGCGTCACGTTCATCATTGCTGCCATCAATACCGACCACGATCACATCGTTACGGCCTGCGGCTTTCAGCGCGGCAATCGCCCCCAACGCCACCGGGCCATTACCACAGATCACCCCTTTCACGTCCGGATGCGCCTGCAGAATACTGTCCATGATGCGCTTGCCGTCGATCAGGGTGCCTTTCGCATCCTGGCGGGCGACGCTTTTCATGTCGGTGTACTGGTCGAGTACCTGGTGGAAGGATTTGGAGCGGGTCACGCAGTTATTGTCGGCGAGGTTACAGGTCAGTTCGGCATAGCTGCCCTTTTCACCCATTTTCTCGACGAAGACGTTGGCGACGTCAGAGCCGGCCTGGAAGTTGTTGTGGGTAATCTGCTCCAGCGCGACGTTATCGACCGGGATTTCGCGGTTAATCAGCACCACCGGAATGCCGGCATCCTTGGCTTTCTGAATGGCGGCGACGCTGGCGGTGGAGTCGGCGTTATCGAGGATAATGCCCTGCACTTTTTTACCGATCGCGGCATCGATCAGCTCGCTTTGTTTCTTCACATCTTCGCCGTGAGACAGGACCGACGTTTTATAGCCTAATTCCTGCGCCTTCATATTGGCCCCTTTCGCTTCTGAGGCGTAATAAGGGTTATCCAGCGAGTTCACCATTATCATAATGGTGCCTTTATCGGCTGCCAGCGCCGCGTGGGAGAAAGTGCAGGCGGTGGCAACGGCTAATACAGTTAAACGCATGTTCATAGAGATGTTCTCTCATTATTGTAGGGTCAGCGTGTAGGGTATTGCGTTCGGACTCGCTTCTCTGGTCTGGGCGAAGTACTACCAAATGGTAAAGCCGCCATCGATCATCAGATCGGCGCCGGTAATCATGTCGCTACCGTTGCTGGCAAAGAACAGCACGGCGGCGGCAATCTCGTCGGTGTAGGCGAAGCGTCCCATTGGGATTAATTGCTTCATTGCCTCACCTTTTTCTCCCCGCCAGGCTTTTTCGCCCATAGGTGTCAGCACCACGGTCGGAGAGAGGGTATTCACGTTAATTTTGTGTGGCGCAAACTCCTTGGCCATCACCTTGGTCATGCCCAGTAATCCGGCCTTGGCCGAGGTGTAAGCCACATGGTTATCGATGGCGATGGAGGCGGCCTGCGAGGCGATATTAATAATTTTTCCGCCCCTGCCGGCTTTCACCATGCGTTTTGCCACCGCCTGCGAGCAGAGGAACGGCCCGGTCAGGTTAACGGCGACCTGCTTTTGCCACTCGTCAAACGCGGTTTCCAGCACCGGCTGCAACATCACATAACCGGCACAGTTGACCAGAATGTCGATATGGCCGTAATGCGCATCCACGTCTGAGATGGCCTGTTCCACTGAGGCCGGGTCAGTCACATCGCACTGCACAAACTGCACGCGGCTGGCGTCAAACTGGCTGGCCACGTCGCTCACTTTGCTCTGTTCAAATGCCGGGTAAAGCAGCGCCAGGCTGGCGCCTTTTTCCAGCAGCATTTTATTGCTGGCCATGGCGATGCCGCCCAGCCCGCCGGTGACCACCGCGACCTTGCCGGTCAGATCCATGTTGGTATCCACGCCATAGCGCAGATTGACATCATATTCATTGCTCATCAGTGGGTCCTCAGGCGGCGGCGACAACGTGTTGTAAGGTGGTGCGCAGACCTTCCGCATCGATGCGGAACTGGCTGCGCAGTGCAGCGCGACTGCTGCTGTGGGTAAATTCGTAAGCCGGGATCCCCAACGGGGTAAACCGCTGGCGCAGCGCGTGCTTATGCAGAATTTCACCGATAATGCTGCCCAGACCGCCGCTCAGCGAATGCTCTTCCATGGTGATCACCTGCTGGTGCGCGCTGATCAGTTTCACCACCGCAGCTTCATCCAGCGGCCACAGCGAAGGCAGGGAAACGATGGTGATGCTGTCGTCTTTTGCCGCCAGCGCTTCATGGGCCAGCGTGCCCATACAGAACACCACCGTCTCTTTGCCTTCCTGCAGCACTTCCGGCTTGCCGGGAACGAACTGGTAATCGTCGCCATGCAGCACCGGCACTTTGTCACTGTCCATACGGATATAGACCGGACCGGTATGCTGAATGGCGTAACGTGCAATGGCGCTGGCCTGCACGGCATCGGCCGGGGCAAACACCTGCAGGTTGCCGAAGGTGCGGGCAATGGCGATGTCATTGGTACAGTGGTGAGTGGCACCCAGCGGCCCGTAGGCGAAGCCGGCGTTCAGGCCAAGCATTTTGACGTTGGTTTCGGTGTAGCAAATATCGTTTTTGACCTGCTCATTAGAGCGGGCAAACAGGAACGGTGCGGCGTTGGCGGTAAACACCGTGCGGCCGCTCAGTGCCATTCCCGCCGCCATGCCGACCATGTTCTGCTCGGCGATGCCGACGTTAATCACCCGATCGGGAAAGGCCTTTTCAAATGGCGCAATTTTGGAGGTTGAGGTGGAGTCAGCAACCATCACGCTGAGGTTCGCCCCGTTCTGTTGTTCATCCACCAGCGTGGCGATGATCGCGTCGCGTAAGTCTTGCATTAGTCTTCCTCCAGCTCTGCCAGCCCAAGGGCCAGCTGCTCATCATTAGGGACCGAGTGGTGCCAGGCCGGGACGTTCGCCATAAAGGAGATGCCGTGGCCTTTCTCGGTATTGGCGAGGATCACCCGGGGTTTGCCGGTCGACGGCTGATTCACCGCATTGGCAATGGCTTCAGGATCGTGACCGTCGCACTCCAGCACCTCGAAACCGAACGCCAGCCATTTATCTGCCAGCGGTTCCAGCGGCATGATGTCTTCGGTTTTGCCCGCCAGCTGCAGGCGGTTACGGTCCACAATGGCCACCAGGTTATCGAGCTTGAATTTGCTGGCGGACATCGCCGCTTCCCAGTTCGAGCCTTCCGCCAGTTCACCGTCGCCAAGCAGCACAAACGCCCGACGATGGCCCATGCCGGACAGCTTGTTGCCCAGCGCCAGGCCGACGCCGATCGGCAAGCCGTGCCCGAGGCCGCCGGAGTTAATCTCAACCAGATCCGGCAGCTTTTGCCTGACCGGATGGCCTGCCAGCAGCGTGTCGTCGCCCATAAACTGGTCGAGGATCGCCGGGTCGATCAGCCCCATCGCCGCCGCGCTGCAATACAGCCCGCCTGCGCCGTGGCCTTTCGATAAAATAAAACGATCCTGATCGGGACGCTCAGCACCGCGATCCATCACCCCCATAAACAGCGTACAGATGATGTCTACCTCTGAGAGGTCGGCGCCGGTATGCCCTTTTCCCGCCCGATGATTCATTTGCAGGACATAACGTCGGGCCTGACGCGCTGTCTGTTTGATTGCCTGAAAGTCCATCATTACCTCTTCGTCTGTAACGCCGCTGACCGGATAGCGAAGTGGCAGTCCTGCGGCTCATTCGTTTTCGAATAAAAATATACGCTATCGTTTCTAAGCATATTGTGGGGTGGATCAAATTTCAAACAAAAGCCGATCGAAAGATTAAGTCCTTGATCTACCAGTTTAATCCCCATTATTCAGAATAAGAGTAAGGACAAAAATGCTAAAAATATGTTTAAAATCAAGGCTGTTGCCGTGCATAGACTTTCGAACGAAAACGAAAAGGAAAAAATACCAGACTCGCATTCAATCGAATGCAGAGGTAATATTTGCGCTAATGGCCGTTTGGCGCGGGTTTTCGCCCGTTCAGCAGGTGAAGGGAGAGTTTCGGTTGAAAAGCAAAAGCGAACAATTAGCCGACATGCAGCAACGGCGGGAAAAAATCCTTGAGATGATCCGGGAAGACGGCACGGTGACGGTGAAGATGCTGACGGAGGCCTTTGGCCTGACGGAAGCCACCATCCGTACCGATCTCCGCGTGTTGCAGAAAGAGGGACATGTCCAGCGTTATCATGGCGGTGCCACGCTGATGACCGGTAAGCAGAATACCGGCGCGCTGATGCTGGAGAGGCAAACCCATCTTGATGAGAAGGATGCTATCGGCCGGCTGGCGGCGGAGCATATCGAAAATGGCGATACGGTGATTTTCGACTCCGGTACCACCACCACCGCTATCGCCCATCATCTGGGGCACATCAACAAGCTGTCGGTGGTCACCACCGCAGTCAATATCGCGCTGATGCTGGGCGGTGAGCCCGGCGTCAATATTCTGCTGACCGGCGGCACCTTTAAGTTCCCGACTCTTTCCACCTCCGGCGAGAAAGCGGCCAGCTTCTTTGAGAACGTACTGGCCGAGAAGCTGTTTCTGGCGACCGCCTGCATTTCACCCAAGCTGGGGCTGAGCTTCCCGAGCGAAACCGATATCAAAGTCAAAAGCGCGATGATCCGCTCGGCCAGCACGGTGTATGTGGTGGCCGACTCCAGCAAGATCGACAAAGTGTCGATGTTTGCCCTGCCCTGTGACTGGAGCAATATTCAGTACCTCATCACCGACAGCGGCATCAGCGCCGAGTCGACAGAGGCGTTTGAAGCGCTGGGCGTCAGGGTATTGATTGCCCGGGGATAGCCTCACTGGCGTAAAACCGGCAGGATAAAAAAAGGCGTCCTGCCTGTGCCGTGAGCACGAAGTTGGACGCCTTTATCCAAAGCACTCGCGCAACCGTCAACGGTCAAACAAATGCATTGTTGTGTATCCCTGTTTTTGCAAAGCCTGTGCCAGATCATCAACCCTCTGATTCCTCTGATAAAGGCCAGAAAGCGTCAGGTCAACTGGCGCCAGTTGCCGAATCACGCCGGCGATTTTGCCCTGCCATGATGCACAAATCGCACTCCCGCTGTGCATTTCCTGACCAGCCCGATTGCGCGGCTTTTTTTAGCACTGTCCGCTTGCCGCCAACCGGCTTCTGATTGGATTAAGCACCTTCAGAGCCGCCTACTGAAACTCGCTGGCTTTTAACTGAAAAAAGCGCGTTGGCATAAAAAAATCAGCCTGGGCAAAACATTAGCCACATTGATACGTTAAGCCCTGAAGCCGTTAACAGATGATGCCCGCTCTGAGCGCCGCTATTCATGCGGTCTGGCGACAGTTTATCGATCCTAATCAAATTGACTTCTTGTCACCTTTCAGGCAAAGATTGTCACCTCTGAGACCGCTGATAACATGTAAAGTGGCGGCCTGCAATTGTTCCCATTCTCAAAAGCGTCAGGTAAACTGACAACGAATTTATCTTTCTGTAAACCTGACTCTTTTTTTCTTGTTACCGACAGTTTACCTGAGCGGACGATGACAATGATTGTGGGGTTTTGCCTGTGGACTATAAGACTCACTGATGAAATGCATGAGGACCAATGTGAAAATAAGCATCGCGTTTACCCTGTTGGCAGTGCTGTCCCTGTCCGGATGCAAGGCTCCTCCTCCGCCGATAACGGATGACACCATCGTAACCAGCGAAGTGGATGGCGTGAAGTTCACCCATCGTCACGCGGTGCAGGCACCGACGTCGTTTACCCCCGTCAATGAGACCTACCGCGCGTTGTATAATGCGTCGGTGATGACCAGCCCGGATTTCAGCGGCAAGAACGTCCGCTATCTTGAAAATGGCAAACCTTTCACCGTACTGGGTGAAGTGGAAAATCACTGGCTGGCTATCGCCGATCCCGATCAGGAACAGCTGATTGGTTACGTGCCGTTCAAAGCCGGCGTGAAAACCGACCTGTATGACGCCACGATCAAAAGCGATCGTCCCCGCCCACGTAAAAACGCCAAAAAAGTGTGCGTCGATGTGGGTGGCCAAAGTAAAGCCTGCCGCAACAACGCGACGGCCACCTGGATCCTGGAATAATCGCGTTCTGCGCCACGGACGGCCAGAAATCACTCTTCGATCCGACGACCCAAAGCGCCCGCCTTGCTGGCGCCACACAGCCGAGACAGTAAAAGCCTGATGACCCCGGAATACCCCGCTGACGCGCTTCCTTACGTCAGCCCAGAAAACCCGTTGCTGGCCGCAGCGGCACCGTTGCTGAATGCAATTGTGCAGATCCGCCTGGCAGCCACGCATGACGACCCTGCCGGCCTGCGTCAGCAACTGGTCGATGAGATCCGCCTGTTTGAAACCCGATGTAAACAAGCCGGCCTGCCTTTTGACATGATCATTGGTGCCCGCTACTGCCTGTGCAGCGTGCTGGACGAAGCCGCGGCGCAAACCCCGTGGGGCACGCGCGGCGTCTGGTCGGGCAACGGTCTGCTGGTCACCTTCCATAATGAAAGTTGGGGTGGCGAAAAAGTCTTCCAGCTGCTTTCCCGCGTCTCGCAAAATCCCAAATTGCATCTGCCGCTGCTTGAGGTGATCCACTACTGTCTGCTGTTGGGCTATGAAGGCCGTTACCGTGGCATCGACCAGGGTAAGCTGCAGCGTGATGCGTTGCGCACCCGCCTGGCCCAGTTGATTAGCGATACCCGCGTGCAGCAGCAACCGCTGGTCGAACCCCAACCGTTATCGCCCGCCAGCCAGAACACCTTCTGGCGACCGCCGGTGCCGTTGTGGGCATGCGTTATGCTGACCGCCTTTGTGGCCTGCCTGATTTATTCCGGCCTTAACTGGCGTCTGGGGAATTCGGCGGAGCCGCTGCTGCGTGCCATCTGGCAAACGCCGCTGCCCAAGGCCGAACCGGTCAGACGCTCAAACTCGACGCAGGCGATGCTGGATTTGCGCACGCGGCTGGACGATCTGATTGTTGACCGCACGCTGGATGTTGCCGACGGCGCCAATGGCAGCAAGGTGATTATTGCGGCCGACAAGCTGTTTAACCGCGGCGGCAGTGATTTAACCCCTGCGGGCCGGGCGATCATGGTGCGCGTCGCCGCCGCCATGGACAACATTAAAGGCACGCTGCAGGTCAGCGTCTATACCGATAACCAACCGCAGCGTACCGCCCGCTTCCCGTCTAATTATGAATATTCGCTGGCCCAGGCCCATACGCTGACCTCGCTATTGCAGCAGCTGATGATCCAACCTGGCCATATGATCCGCGGTGAAGGCCGCGGTGACAGCAACCCACTGCTGCCGAACGACAGCCAGGAAAACCGGGCGCAAAACCGCCGGGTGGAAATCCTGCTTTTCCCGGCGCCTGAAGTTCAGAGCAGCAGCAAACCCGCGGGGAAATCCTGATGTCTTCTCGCCTTTATTCCCTGATTTTTAGCCGCCTGCTGTGGGGCTTTTTCGGCATCAGCGCGCTGTCGGCGGTGATCTGGATGCTTGGCCCTCAGCTGTTAATCGGCGGCAGCCACTGGCTGGAGCCGGTCATTAACCGCCAGCTGGCCATTTGCCTGTGCTTCTTCCTGTGGATTATCTTCCAGCTGATCCCCCAGCTGTATCGCGCCTGGTTTAACTCGCGCTTGCTGAATAACCTGCAGCACAATGACAACGTCGATTATGCCGACCGGGCGATGACCGAAGAGTTGCTCAGCACCCGCTTCAGTGAAGCGGCCATGCGGCTGAAGAAAACCCAGTTTAGCGGGCGGGATCGCAAGAAAAAGCCGCGCGGCTGGCTGCAGCGCGTTAATTCCCAGTATTTGTACCAGCTGCCCTGGTACATGATTGTCGGCGCGCCTGGCGCGGGTAAAACCACGGCGCTGGTGAATTCGGGTCTTGAATTCCCGCTCAGCGACAGCTTTGGTAAAACCGCGCTGCGCGGCGTTGGCGGCACCCGTCATTGCGACTGGTGGTTTACCGAAGACGCGGTGCTGCTGGATACCGCCGGGCGTTATACCCTGCAGGAAAGCCAGCGCGCGAAGGATGCCAGCGAGTGGCAGACCTTTATCACCCTGCTGAAGCGCTACCGCACGCGCCAGCCGATCAACGGGGTGATCATGACCGTCAGCGTCGCCGATCTGCTTAGCGACTCGGCGGAAGCGCGCTTTAATCAGGCGACGGCGCTGCGCCAGCGTATGTCCGAACTGCATCAGCAAACCGGTATCCACTTCCCGGTGTATGTGATGGTGACTAAAACGGACCTGCTGAAAGGCTTTATGAGCTATTTCGCGTCGCTGGATAAAGCGCAGCGCGATCGCATCTGGGGCTTCAGCTTCCCGTGGGAAAATAACCGCCAGAGCGAATCGGCTATCAACCAGCTGTTCGACCGCCAGTTCCGCCTGCTGACCCAACAGCTGCAGGACGATTTGGCCGGCAATATGGCGCGGGAAAGTGACCTGACGCTGCGGGCCGAGTGCTTCCTGTTCCCGCAGGAGTTTGCTTCTTTACGGCCACTGCTGGCGGAATACCTCGATATTGTCTTCTCACCGGAAAATGGCGAGATGCCGTGGTCCGTGCGCGGGGTGTTCTTTACCAGCGGCACCCAGGAAGGGCTGCCGTTTGACCGCATTATGGGTGAGTTGAACAGAAAGCTGCAGCTGCCGCAGGCGTCAGGCCACTCCATTGCCAGCTGGGATTCGGTTAACCGCCATGCGCCAATCCCCGCGAACAAAGGCCAGAGCTATTTTATCCGCTCGCTGATGGATGACATGATTTTTGCCGAAAGCGGGCTGGCAGGCAGCGATCGCTCCTGGGAGCACCGCAACCGGCTGCTGCACTGGGCCGGCTATGCCTCGCTGGCACTGGCGCTGATGATTGCCACCATGCTCTGGACCACCAGCTATTATAAAAATCAGCAGTATCTGCACCAGGTGGAAAGCCGGATGATCGCGGTCGACCAGCAGGCGAAACGGCTGGCAGCCAATAACTCCGGGGATATCCTGGATCTGCTACCCTTCTTAAACAGCCTGGTGGCGTTGCCGCAAAGTGAGAGTTTCTCGGTTGAAGCGCCCCCGCTCAGCATGCGCGGTGGATTATATCGCGGTGGCCAGGTGAGCGATGCGGCCTGGGGCTTCTATCAGAACGCGTTGAAATCCCTGCTGCTGCCGCGCGTGGCGCAAAACATCACCCAGACCCTGCGACAGGACAAGGGCGATGACAGTGAATTCAGCCGGAATGCGTTGCGTGCGTATCAGATGCTGTATCAGCCCCGCAGCTATGACGGCGAATTCTTACGCGGCTGGGTGATGCAGAATCTTCAGCGCACTCTGCCGGCGAACGTCACGACCCGCCAGCTTCAGCAACTGGACTGGCATCTGAGCCAGCTGCTGGACCGGCAGATCCAGAGTTCTCCCTTTATCCGGGACAATACGCTGATGATGAGAAAGTTAGCGCTGGATTTGGAAAATGCAGGACGACAGCCTGAAACAGGCACGGTAATTATTCCTGCGGCTGAACGTGTGGCAGCGAACGTTCACTGAATAAGGTCAGCACTATGGCAGAAAATACAGAGTTGGGATGGTACGGCAAGCTGCCTTCCACCGGTGATTTTCTTCAGCGCAGGTTGCCTGAGGCGATGGTCAACAGCTGGTCAAACTGGTTCCAGCTCGGTTTATCGCACTGGCATCACCACAGTGAGCGCAACGCTGAGCTGTTCAGCCGGGCGCCGGTATGGAATTTCGCCCTGCCCGCCACGCTGGGCGTGCAGCGGGTGCAGATTGGCTGCCTGCTGGCCTCACGCGACAGAGTGGGTCGCGCGTGGCCGCTGCTGGCGGTACAAAGCGTGCCGGTCAGCCTCTGGCATCCGGCGCAGCTGGCGGTGTCGGGCGACTGGTTTAGCCACCTCGGCCAGACTTTGCACCGTGCGGTGTCGACCAACGTCACCCCAGACGCACTGAGCCAGGCGTTACTTTCCCTGCCGCCCCTGTCGCTTCCTGACACCGGCAGATCGGACATTATGGACGTGATTGGCTACCAGGATCTCCCCTGCACGCTGGCCTGGCATGAAGTGTCACAACGCTTCAATCCCGGCCAGTACACCAGCTACTGGTGGACCAATCAGAGCGACGGCTATCCTCTGGTCAGCCATAAACACAGCGGCAACCTCACCGCACAGCTTTTTTCACAATTATTCGATCCGGCCGCCGTGGCGCAACCGGGTCGACATGGACTCTATCCTCCGATGTTTGAATAGAGTTATTTGGCCTCTGGCCCTGGCTTCAGGAAAAGCGCATGCGATTTACCATTGTTGAGAGCAGAACCGAGGCGCCCGTCACCGCCTGTGACTTTGTCGCCCCCGGCGGCACCATTGGCCGCAGCGTGGATAACGATCTGGTCCTTCCCGATGACGAACGTGCTATTTCTCGCCTGCAGGCGGTGGTGCACGTGGCCAGCAGCGGCGACTGCCGGCTGACCAGTCACGGCAGTGTGATTGCGGTGTTGCATAACCAGGCGCCGCTGGCACGCGGCAGCCAGATTGCGCTGCAACATGGCGATTTGCTGAGCATTGGCGACTATCAGATTCAGGTCAGCGATCCGGCACGGGCCAGTGAAACGCCGTTCAGCGATGTCGACCCGCTGGCGCTGTTTGGCGAGGATCACTCGCTGCCGGCCGATCCGTTGGGGATCCTGCATGAAGAAGAGCCGATTATTATCCACTCCAGCGATGCGCAGACGCCGGAACAGCTCGCGGCGCGCACCGCCCGCCAGAATGATGCCAGGCTGGGAATCGAACCGATTGGTCATGACGCGCCTTACAGCGAACGCCCGGCCAGCGACAGCAACGCCGAACGGCTGCTGGCGGCGCTGATGGAAGGCATGGGTCTGGAGCACGGTGCGGGTAAACCGGCGCTGACCGAAGATCAGCTGCGGATGACCGGCAGAATGCTGAGCCTGTTTTCGCAGGGAACGGTTGCCCTGCTCTCTTCGCGCTCGATCCTCAAGCGCGGCGTGAAGGCCGAAATGACCATGATCCTCAATGAAGCCAATAATCCGTTTAAGATCCTGCCGTCGGGTAAAACCGTGCTGATGCAGATTTATCAGAGCCAGATGCCGGGCTTTATGCCGCCAGAGCAGGCGGTGCGCGATGCGCTGGTCGATCTGCAAGCGCATCAGCTGGGGATGATTGCCGGCATCCGCGCGATTATCGCCGCCATGCTGCAGTCGTTTAATCCTCAGCGGCTGGAGGATAATGCGAAACGTGATGGCGTCTTGCCAAAATTTGGTCTGCCGGGCAGCAAAAAAGCCGCGATGTGGCAAGCCTATCAACGTCATTATCAGAACACCTCAGGCGAAATTGAGGACGATTTCCATACCCTGTTTGGCGATGCATTCCTGCAGGCCTATGACATGGAAGTGAATCAGTACAAAGACTCACAAATCAGACCGGAAGATGAATGAAGATTAACACTGCCTCGACCTCAGAAATTGGCGCAAGAGAGAGCAATCAGGATGAAACGGGTGAGTACACCGGCGCGCATTCTGCCTGTTTTTTAGTCTGCGATGGCGTGGCGGGCACCGAGGGTGGTGAGATCGCCGCCCGACTGGCCCGTGATGCGTTACTGACCGAATTCGCCGATGACCGGCCGATAAATCCGGCTGATACCGAAAAATGGGTCACCAAAGCCGACCAGGCGATCCGCCAGGCGCAGAGGAATAATCTGAATTTTAAGCGCATGAGCACCACCCTTGCCGCGCTGTTTATTGACCGCGTGCAACAACGCGCATGGTGGGCCCACGCTGGTGACAGCCGTGTTTATCACTTCCGTCGTGGCTTCATCAATACGGTGACCCGTGACCACAGTCTGGCCCAGCAAATGAAAGAGGCCGGTGTTGATAATTCCGGTATTAACAGTAATTTACTTTATAATGCGCTCGGCGCGGATGGCACGCTTCCGGTCAGCTACAGCGATGTGATCCAGCTGGAAGATGGCGATGCCTTTCTGGTCTGTACCGACGGCTTCTGGTGCAGCCTGTCGCCGCAGGAAATGGAGCAGGCGCTGCGGATGGTCAACTCGCCGGAAGAGTGGCTGGCACTGATGCAAAAAGCCATTAATCGCAGTGAAAAAAAAGACAATTTGAGTGCTGTGGCCGTTTGGGTAGGCTCGCCACAGGAAACCACCCTATTACAATCGATGGCGGATTCGGCTCGTTTTTTACCGCCGCGTGATTAACACCAAGGATCGCTATGAAATTCTGGTTGCCAGCTACTGCCACACTGTTGATAGCAACTGCCGCACAGGCTGATGATTACCGCGTGGTTTACTCTCCCAGCCTGGCGCTGGAAGTGTTTATTGATAACGTGGAAAGTAACGCGCCGCAGGACTGGTGCCAGGATAACATTCATTTGCGTATCGTCTCCGGCAAAAGCAAAGAGTCCAGCGTGCTGACCACCTTCCTGCCGCGCGTGGGCAACCTGTTGCAAAATCAGTGTGGCAAGCTGGTCGAGCTGCCGTGGCAGATGACCAACGATGCCGGATCGGTTCTGGCCACCGGTACCGCCTCGAAAGAGCAGAGCTGGCGCCCGATCGTCATCGCCGATGCCACCGCCGCCGCGACCGCCAGCAATGCCTCACCGCTGGATCTGTCACAGCCGGCCAACAGCGCACCGTTGCAGCATTTCGATCTGCCTGCCGGCTGTCATTTCCGTACCTGGTGGGACGACAAAGGCCAGTCGCTGTTTATCCCCGACAGCAAGCGGCTGACCTGTTCAACCGAAGGCTGGCTGGAAGGCCCAAGCGAACTGACCCTTTCCAGCAACGGGAAATCCGAGCCGGTGCCGGTGCAGTTCTACGAAGGCTACCCGCTGAAAAATATTCACCCTGCCTCCGGGGCGCTGGATATTGTCGCAGCCAACAATCAGCGCCTGGTGGCCGCCAAAGCCGACGCGCCTGACAGTTGGTTGCTGCTGCCGTTTAACGCCACGCAGCACGTATGGTCGTTTGATGGCGTGATGCTGGTTAAAATGGACAAAACCCAGGCGACCGATCCCGAACAGCTGAAAACCCGGGTTGATGCACTGCGCAAGGCCTGGGCGAAAGTGATGGATCCGCAAGCGAAGATTACCGTGCTGCTGGTTGATGACCTGCATGCAGACCTGGCCGATCCGGCTATTGGCGCCTGGCGCACCGTTAACTAACTCCGGATGGATACTATGTCGGCGAACGAGAAAACCAAAACAGTCCCCAATGCGCTTCCGGCCGGGCACCGTTTTAATGAGTTTGAGATCAAGGAAGTGATTGGCGGTGGCGGCTTCGGGATCGTTTATCGTGCCTGGGATCATCTGCTTGAACGCACCATTGCGATCAAAGAATATCTGCCGATTTCGCTGGCCTCGCGCGGGGACGATCTGACCATCGTGCTGCGCGGTGAACGCTATCAGAAGTTATTTAACGCCGGCCTGAACAGCTTTATTCAGGAAGCCCGCCTGCTCGCCCGCTTTAATCATCCTGGCTTGCTGCACGTGCTGCGCTTCTGGGAAGAGAACGGCACCGCCTATATGGGCACGCTCTACTACAGCGGAATGACGCTGAAAGAGTGGCAGCAAGGCAGCCCGGAAAGCGTGACCGATGGCTGGATCCGCCAGCTGCTGCCGCCGTTATTCGGCGCCATTGATACCATTCATCGCGGTGGCTATCTGCACCGGGATATCTCCCTCGACAATATCCAGATTCAGGATAACCAGCTGCCGGTGCTGCTCGACTTCGGCTCGGCGCGCAAAGAAATCGGCAATCTCTCCGATGAAACCGAAATTATGCTCAAGCCTGGCTATGCGCCGATCGAGCAGTACAGCGAAGAGAGCGACAGCGAACAGGGTCCGTGGACCGATATTTACGCGCTGGGTGCGGTGCTGCATACGCTGGTGACCGGCAATCCTCCGCCGGTCAGCGTGGTGCGCTGTATCGAAGATCGCTATCAGCCGTTGACCCAGCTGCGACCGGAAGGCTTCTCGCTATCCCTGTTAAACGCCATCGACCAGTCGCTGGCGATGAAACCGCAGGATCGTCCTCAGTCTATCGACGCGCTGGCGGCGCTGATCGAGCTGCCGGTCAGCACGGTTGAGCAGCTGGTGACGGCGGTGACGCAAATCTCCGAACCGGCTCCCGAGCCGTCAGTCGAGCCGGAGCCGCTTCCTGAGCCGGTGATGATTGCCGTTAACCCGACGGCGGGCTCCGCAGAGATTGTCAGCCCGCGCAGCAGCCGTAAGCTGTCCAAACCGCTGGCGGTGTTAAGCGCGGTGGCACTGGTTGCGGTGGTGGGTCTGGTGGTGATGCTGAACCGGGGAGGCGATAAAACCGTCGAGCATCCGGCCGCGGCGGCGACGGCAGATGCCACAGCACCGGTCGCCAGTGCTGCGCCACCGGTAGCAGCGCAGAACACCGGCCCGATGCTGGCAACGGTCTATCTGAAGCTGACCGCCGGTGAAACCGTGTTGCTGAACGGCACGCCGATGGACGTTAAGCCCAATAATAATGGCTATGCTTCGCTTAATCTGGCGGCGGGAAGCTATAAAATCGAAGTCCATTCCGGCACGGCGGTACACAGCCAGCAGCTGGATATCAATAAAGCGGGTACCTGGCTGATCAATCCGGGCGTGTAAGCGGTGGGGATCACCCCACCATATTGTTGTGGCACTCCTGCAACTCGCGTACGCGCTGAACCAGGTCGGTCAGGCAGTCGTCATACAAGCCCCGCTTCTTTAACTCCTGTTCAAGGGAGTAAAGATACTGCGCGTTGGTGCCCAATGGACCGCTGGCTTGTGCAATCAGCGGCGCAATGGTTTTCGGGCAGGAATCGGCTTCATACAGCGCATGGCGTGGGTCCATCACGAACGCCATTGCGGTCACCGTGCGGCCGTCTGCCAGCTTCAAATCGCACCAGGTCGGCAGATAGCAGCCGGTGACCATTTCGCGCTTCCACAGCAGCTCCAGCTCTTCATGCAGCTTCTCTTCGGGCAAACGATAGGCCAGCCCGGTGGTTTCACCGCCCTCTTTCAACGCCAGCATGCGTCCCGGCTGGGTCGCCGTGCCGCGCCCGGCGGTTAAGCGCAGGCAGAATGCCCGATGCCAGCCTTCCAGCGTGCCTTCGGCAATTTCATCCGATTCGAAGATCGGGTTCCACATCAGCGAGCCGTATCCAAAAATCCACACCGGGCTATGATTGGGACGACAGGCCAGCGTAGCGGCTAATGAGGCTGCCCGTTGCTCACAGGTCCATAACAACGATTCCTCAATAGCACCAAAAGCTGTCTTACAATCCGCTTTTAACAGGAAATCTCTTGTTAACATAACCCCTCCGCCCGCCACTGCTCACTCCCTGCCACTGCGTTTTACCGTCCCTGAAATTGAATTATTATGAAACTCATGGTTTCAACGCTATCAATGACCCTATGTCATTCATCACCCGCAATCAAGTTTGAACCGCGTCACAAAAGAAAAAATTTCACTTAACTTCATCATCGGCATTATAAGAATAAACTTCAGCAGCAATGTGGCGAACAGAGGGCTTTATCCACCTCTTTTGCTGCTGCCTGGAACAGCGCATTGCTGGCCACCGCTAAAGTCACGCCTTTCACCGCTCTTAAGCAAAAAATCTGCTTTACGCCCTGTTTACTCAGCAAAAATCCGCATAAAGCCAAATAAAGGTGGGGTTAATGATGAATAAAGGCAAAATAAGCCATGCCAATACAGTATGATAGGTTACTAAAGTCATAGTTATTGGTCATTTGAGCTAAAAACATTAAAAACCTGTAAATTATGGTAAATAGTACAGGTTTAAAGTTGATAACCCGTTACAATTCCGTTGCTTGTAATATAACCACTGCCGTTCGATGCTATTATTTATGCCTGCAGGTGTTCCCTGAATTCAGGCTAACAGGACAGATAAACAAGGATAAATCAGCCTATGAGTGCCCATGAAGGCGTCAAAACACGCCATAAAGAAACATCCTTAATTCTTCCCCTCGCCGCGCTGGGTATTTTGTGGTTTTGGGGTGCCTCAAGCTCGTTTCCCATCGTTATCACCATCAACCTTATTGCCCTGTTCGCTATCCTTAGCAGCGCCTTTAGCGTGGTTCGCCATGCGGATGTGCTGGCACACCGTCTGGGAGAACCCTACGGCTCGCTGATCCTCAGCCTGTCGGTGGTGATCCTGGAAGTCAGCCTGATCTCGGCGCTGATGGCGACCGGCGATGCCGCACCGGCATTGATGCGCGACACCCTCTATTCAATCATCATGATTGTGACCTGCGGTCTGGTCGGCGCGGCGTTGCTGTTGGGCGGACGCAAGTTTGCCACCCAGTACGTTAACCTCGCCGGGGTTAAGCAGTACCTGATCGCCATTTTCCCGCTGGGTATTCTGGTGCTGGTGTTTCCCAATGCCCTGCCCGGCGGCAACTTTTCCGTCGGCCAGGCGCTGCTGATTTCGGCAATTTCTGCCGCGATGTATGGCGTGTTCCTGCTGATCCAGACCAAAACGCACCAGAGCCTGTTTGTTTACGAACATGAAGATGAGGGCGATGACCCGCACCACGGCAAGCCCTCCGCGCACTCCAACATCTGGCACTCGGGCTGGCTGATTGTGCATCTGATTGCGGTGATTGCGGTCACCAAGATGAACGCCACGCCGCTGGAGTCCTTGCTGACCACGCTGAATGCGCCAGAGCAGTTCACCGGCTTCCTGGTGGCCTTGCTGATCCTCTCCCCGGAAGGTCTGGGCGCGATTAAAGCGGTGCTGGCGAATCAGGTGCAGCGTGCCATGAACCTGTTCTTCGGTTCGGTACTGGCGACCATCTCGCTGACGGTGCCTGCGGTGACGATTATTGCTACCCTCACCGGCCAGCAGCTGATCTTCGGCCTGGAGCCGCCACAGATGGTGATGATGATTGCGGCGCTGCTGTTATGCCAAATCTCCTTCTCCACCGGCAGAACCAACGTGCTGAACGGCGCGGCGCATCTGGCGTTGTTTGTCGGCTATCTGATGACCATCATGCTGTAACGCTAAACGCAAAGCATAAAAAAACGGGGCGAAATTATTCGCCCCGTTTTTATTTGACTGACTGACTGAAGAAGAGTTACTGCGCGCGATAGACCAGCGAGTGGCCCGCGCCGGTCAGCGTCAGCGTGTTCTGCTCAAGCTTAACCGTGGCGCCTGCGGTCAGCATTTTACCAATGGCCATTTCCCACTGGTTCAGCTTCGGATCGCTACACATCATGCGGGTAGACGCCATTTGCGGCACGCTCAGCACGTTGTCTTTCAGCGTGCCCTGACCAAAGAAGCGATTACACATTACGCCGGTGACGCGCATTTCATCACTGAAGTTGATCCCCGGCTTCATGCCCTGAGGCGCGCTGATGGACTGGCCATCCACGGTGGTCAGCACAAAGTTACGGTTCGCTAGTGACGCCTGCGCGTCGTGCTGTGCAGCGCTACTGCATCCGCCCAGCACCATGGCGGCCGTTAACACGGCGAGGGTTCTTTTCATCATTCACTCCTTGTCCTGAATGTCCTTAACCGATTTCTCAGTTGCTGGTATCCAGCTCCGCAAAGCTTTTAACCAGATCATCAATCGCTTTGATCTGCGCCAGGAACGGCTCCAGCTTATCCAGCGGCAGCGCCGATGGACCGTCGCATTTTGCGTTAGCCGGATCCGGGTGCGCTTCGATAAACAGACCGGCCAGGCCAACGGCCATACCGGCGCGAGCCAGTTCGGTGACCTGACCACGACGGCCGCTGGATGCGGAGCCAAACGGGTCACGGCACTGCAGCGCGTGGGTCACGTCAAAGATCACCGGGCTACCGTTAGACACCTGCTTCATCACGTTGAAGCCCAGCATATCCACGACCAGGTTGTCGTAACCAAAGTTGGCACCGCGATCGCACAGGATCACCTTGTCGTTGCCGCCTTCGGCAAACTTATCGACGATGTTACCCATCTGGCCTGGGCTGACGAACTGGGGTTTCTTAACGTTGATCACCGCGCCGGTTTTCGCCATCGCTTCAACCAGATCGGTCTGACGGGCGAGGAAAGCCGGCAGCTGGATCACGTCCACCACGTCAGCCACGGTCTGCGCCTGGCTGGCTTCATGCACATCGGTGATCACCTTCACGCCGAAGGCCGCTTTGATGTCCTGGAAAATGCGCATTCCCTCTTCCAGGCCTGGGCCACGGTAAGAGTGGATGGAAGAGCGGTTGGCCTTGTCAAACGAGGCCTTGAACACGTAGGGGATACCCAGTTTCTGGGTCACGGTGACGTAATGCTCACAGATGCGCATCGCCAGATCGCGAGATTCCAGCACGTTCATGCCACCAAACAGCACGAACGGCAGGTCGTTTGCTACCTTGATATCGCCAATGTTAACCACTTTCTGTTTCATGTCTTCGCCTTATTCTCTGTTAATGCAGCGTAATCTGTTTTTGTTCAATCGAATGGATCTGCAGCTTAATCATTTCGCTGACCGGGTCTTCTGGACACTGTTCAACAAAGTAGGTCAGATCCGTCAAAGCCACATGTTCACACTCTAACTGGGCGAAAATCAGCCCACGGTCGCGAATTTCGTAGGGATCTTCCGGGTCCATCTGCACCAGCACCTGGCTGACCTGCAGTGCCAGCTCCATCTGCTTCTCTTCCATCAGCGCGGATTTCAGCGTATCGAGCATTTTATTCAGCACCAGCTGCGGTTCGGCTTCCTGAAGGTCGTCGTCATACAGCTCCGCGACCGGGCCAATATTGCCCTTCAGCCAGGCTTCCAGCGTATGTTCATCGAGGGTATCGCCGTTGAACGGGTTAATTAACCACATCTCTTCGTCGATCCAGTCGGCACGTAAAATCAGCTGGGTGGGGAAAATGACCGGCATCAGCGGTAACGACAGCTGACCGGCAATGTGCAGGAAAATGATGCCTAACGAGACAGCCGTTCCCTGACGGGTTCTGAGAACATTATCCAGCCACAGAGTGTCGGACAGGCGATATACGCCGCTGGCGCCGCCAAATCCCCACTGTTTCCAGAACAGCTCGATTAACTTCTCAAGCTGCATGTCCTGCTCTAACTGCTGTGGAATTGCTGCGCGGGCCTCTGCTACCAGTGCCGCTAACTGCTTATTCACGTCTTCAGCAGGGAAATCGGGGCGGATAGCTTTGGTGGCTGCTATTACCGCCTCACACAGTGGTAACACTGTGAGATCTTCAGTTGCTATCGACGTCATACACTCCCCAACAATGGCATTTTGCCACGATGATACCGCCAAATAGCCTCCCCGTCAGCCGGGGACCGCGCCATTCGGTCATTCTCTTGCGTTCATTTAGCGTTTCTGGGCATAAGTCACACGATCGTTGCCACCATAATCTTTTGCGGTGGCGACGCTGACAAAATGATTCTGCTGCAGGATCGCCCGCACCGCCTCCGCCTGCTGCCAGCCATGCTCCAGCAATAACCAGCCGCCGGGCAGCAAATAGTGCCCCGCTTCTGCTGCAATCTGCTTAATGTCCGCCAGCCCATTATCGGCGGCAATCAGGGCGCTGTCGGGCTCAAAGCGCACGTCGCCCTGCTGCAGATGTTGATCTTCAGCATCAATATACGGTGGATTGCTGACGATCAGCGTGAACTGTTCGCCGGATACCGCGCTAAACCAGTTGCTGAGCCGGAACCGTGCGTTGGTGATGCCCAGCCGCTGCGCATTGCTTTCGGCCAACGAAACCGCGGCGGCAATGCGATCGACACCCGTTACCTGGCAATCCGGCCGCTCGGAGGCGATGGCTAACGCAATCGCGCCGGTGCCGGTGCCGAGGTCAAGAACGGTACTCGCAGTTTCGGGAAGATGCGCCAGCGCCTGCTCGACGAGCAATTCGGTGTCGGGGCGGGGGATCAGGGTGTCGGGGGAAACGCTCAGGGACAGCGACCAGAATTCGCGCTGGCCGGTCAGATAGGCAACCGGCTCGCCGTTGGCACGGCGCGCCAGTAAATCGTCCAGCTGGCTGAGCTGTTCCGCGCTCAGTTCGCTGTCATCAAAGGCAATAATCCAGCTGCGGGATTTGCCAGTGACGAAGCCCAGCAGGATTTCGGCATCCCGCTTGGGGCTTTCGCTGCCCGCCAGGCGGGCAATCGCCGCCCGCAACCACTGGCGTACGGTCATTAGTCCTGACCGGACAGTGCGGCCAGCTGATCCGCCTGATATTCCTGCACGATAGGCTCGATCAGCATATCCAGCTTGCCCTGCATCGCTTCATCCAGACGGTAAAGCGTCAGGTTGATGCGGTGGTCGGTAATACGCCCCTGCGGGTAGTTATAGGTGCGGTTACGGTCGGAACGATCGCCGGTGCCCAGCAGATTGCGACGGGTAGAGGCTTCTTCCTGATGCAGCCTGGCGGTTTCTGCCGCTCGGATACGCGCGCCCAGCACCGACAACGCTTTCGCTTTGTTTTTATGCTGTGAACGTTCGTCCTGACACTCCACCACGATGCCGGTTGGCAGGTGGGTAATACGGATGGCCGAGTCGGTGGTGTTAACGTGCTGACCACCGGCACCGGAGGAGCGGAAGGTATCGATTTTCAGATCGCCGGCGTTGATTTCCGGCATTTCCGCTTCCGGCAGCTCGGGCATAATCGCCACGGTGCAGGCAGAAGTATGAATACGGCCCTGCGACTCGGTTTCCGGTACGCGCTGCACACGGTGACCGCCTGATTCAAACTTCAGACGCCCGTAGGCACCGTCGCCGATCACTTTGGCAATCACTTCTTTATAGCCACCATGCTCACCGTCGTTGGTGCTCATGATTTCAATTTTCCAGCGGCGGGTTTCAGCATAACGGCTGTACATACGGAACAGATCGCCGGCGAAAATCGCGGCTTCATCGCCGCCGGTGCCGGCGCGCACTTCCAGATAACAGTTACGCTCGTCATCCGGATCTTTCGGCAACAGCAGAACCTGCAGCTCCTGCTCCAGCTGTTCGCTGGTAGCACGCGCGTCTTTTAATTCTTCCTGCGCCATGTCGCGCATTTCAGGATCGTCCAGCATCTCTTCTGCTGCGGCGATATCGTCCTGGTTCTGCTGCCAGCGACGGAAACACTGGCTCACGTCGGTCAGCTGCGCATATTCGCGTGACAGAGCACGAAAACGGTCCTGGTCGGCAATCACGCCCGCATCGCCCAGCATCGCCTCAACTTCTTCATGGCGTTCCTGCAAGGCTTCCAGTTTGGCAACAATAGAAGGCTTCATTGGTGTTGTTTTACCTTGTATTCAATAGAGGCTAAAACGCTATTCCAGCCCGAGGCTGTCGCGTAAAATCTGCAGGCGTTCATCATCCCCATCACGGGCAGCCTGCTGAAGAGATTTGGTAGGAGCGTGGATCAAACGGTTGGTCAGCTTGTGGGCCAGATCGCGCATCACTTCCTGCGGATCGGCACCCTGTTGCAGCGCGGTCAGCGCACGGGCCTGCAGCTCTTCACGCACCTGGTCGGCCTGCGAACGGTAGTCGCGAATGGTTTCCACCGCGTTCTGCGCCCGCAGCCAGGACATAAACTCACTGCTTTCCTGCACCACAATGGTTTCGGCCTGCACGGCGGCGGCTTTACGCTGCGCCATGTTGCTTTCAATGATCGCCTGCAGGTCGTCAACGCTATAGAGATAGGCGTTCGGCAGCTTGCCGACTTCCGGCTCCACATCGCGCGGTACGGCTATGTCCACCAGTAACATGGGTTGGTTGCGGCGTTTTTTCAACGCCCGCTCCATCATGCCTTTACCGATAATCGGCAACGGGCTGGCGGTGGAACTGATAATGATGTCGGCTTCGGCCAGGCGCGCGTCGATTTCCGCCAGGCCGATCACTTCCGCCCCCACCTGATCGGCCAGAGACTGGGCACGTTCACGGGTGCGGTTGGCGATGATCAGATTTTTAACGTTGTGCTCGCGCAGATGGCGCGCGGCCAGTTCGATGGTTTCCCCGGCACCGACCAACAACACGGTGACGTCGGCCAGGGATTCAAAGATTTGTCTTGCCAGCGTACAGGCCGCAAAGGCGACCGATACGGCGCTAGCGCCAATCTCGGTTTCGGTGCGCACGCGCTTAGCCACCGAGAAGGTTTTCTGGAACATCCTTTCCAGCTCGCTGACAATCGGCTGTCCGCGATGGGAATCGGCAAAGGCTTTCTTCACCTGCCCCAGAATCTGCGGCTCCCCTAACACCAGTGAATCTAAGCCACTTGCCACGCGCATCAGATGGCTGACGGCGTCGTTATCATGGTGCCAGTAGAGGCTTTTCGCCACCTCTTCGGCACTCAAATGATGGTAGTCACATAGCCACTTAACCAACTGTTCCTGCAGGTTTTCCTGTTGCTCAACGCTTAAGTAGAGCTCGGTCCGGTTACACGTAGACAGCACCACGCCGCCCTGCACCATTGGCTGGGCCAACAGACTGCTAAGGGCTTGATCCAACGTCTCCGGGGAGAACGTCACGCGTTCACGCAGAGCAATTGGGGCCGTTTTGTGATTAATTCCGAGAGCCAGCAAGGTCATGGTGATTAGGTTGGGGTTATCCCACAGTTGATAGGGTTTTGTGAGGCGCATTCTACAAGATGCGCGAGATCAAGAAAAGCCATCGTTCATCGAAGGCTGTAACAAGATATAGTTATTATGCATCAAATAAGACAAATTGAGCATTGACGCCGTCCGCCGGTCTGGTTAGCTTGGACGGTTACTTTGGGCATGAAAGCCCTTCCGGAGTCTGAGGAGTTGACCCCTTAATGTTTACGCAGAATCGCCGCCTGATGCGGCTTCTCCCGCTTGCCGCCCTGTTATTGACCGCCTGTACCATCAATAAACCGCAAGGTCCTGGCAAGAGTATTTCCTCGCCACAATGGCAGCAGCACCAGCAAGACGTTGAAAAAATCACGCAATATCAGACCCGCGGCGCTTTTGCCTATCTTTCTGATAGCCAGAAAGTCTATGCCCGTTTTAACTGGCAGCAGACCTCCCCCGATCGCTATCGTTTGATCCTGACCAACCCGTTGGGCAGCACCGAGTTGCAGCTGGATGCCCAGGGCAGCGTGGTGCAGCTAGTCGACAACAAAGGCAAACGCTATACCAGCAATGACGCCGAGAAGATGATTTCTCAGCTGACCGGCATGGATATTCCGTTAAACAGCCTGCGTCAGTGGATGATGGGCCTGCCGGGTGATTCGTCCGATTACACGCTAGACGACCAGTATCGCCTCAAGTCGGTGAATTACAGCCGCGACGGCCAGAACTGGCAGGTGACCTATCAGGGTTATGACAGCAAGCAGAACCCGACGCTGCCGTCCAATCTTGAGCTGAAAGAAGGCAACCAGCGCATCAAACTGAAAATGGACAGCTGGATCGTTAAATGAGTGCAGGCAACGTTCCCCTGACGGCGAGCAGCCGTGAAAGCTGGCCGGCGCCCGCCAAGCTGAATTTATTTCTCTACATCACGGGCCGTCGTCCTGACGGCTACCATAATTTGCAGACGCTGTTTCAGTTTCTCGATTATGGCGACACCCTGACCATTGAAACCAACGCCAGCGGGCAGATCGGCCTGCTGACGCCGGTGGTCGGGGTAAAAGAGGAAGATAATCTGGTGGTGCGGGCGGCGAAGCTGTTGCAGCAGCAGGCAACATTGCGCGGAACGCTACCGGCGCAGGCCGGTGCCAGCATCGCCATTGAGAAACGCCTGCCGATGGGCGGCGGGCTGGGCGGCGGCTCGTCTGATGCGGCCACGGTGCTGGTCGCGCTGAATCACCAGTGGCAAACCGGCTTCACGCTGAGCGAGCTGGCCGACTTGGGATTATCGCTGGGCGCGGACGTTCCGGTGTTCGTGGAAGGCTTCGCTGCTTTTGCTGAAGGCGTCGGCGAAAAATTGACTCCGGTGTCGCCTGCAGAAAAATGGTATCTTGTTGTCCACCCTGGCGTGAACATTTCCACACCGGCTGTTTTCACCGATCCTGAGCTGATCCGCACCACGCCAGCCCGCGAAATCAGTGAGTTATTAAGTGCTGAATTCCGTAATGATTGTGAACCAGTCGTAAGAAAACGTTTTCGCGAGGTTGAACAGCTCGTTTCCTGGCTGCTAGAATACGCGCCGTCGCGCCTGACCGGGACAGGAGCTTGTGTGTTTGCTGAATTCGACACCGAGTCCGCTGCCCGCCAGGTGTTTGAGCTAACGCCGAAAGCGTGGCAGAGCTTTGTTGCGCGAGGCGTTAACGTTTCGCCGCTGCACCGCCACCTTTCGACGTTATTAGAGTGACCGTGACAGCATCGCCACGTTCCTGATGCTGCACGTAGATGACTATACCCGTATGAAACCGTCGTTACGGTATTCCGCCCAGTGCCGCTAACGATGATGTTCATTCTCTGGACGCAAAGCCTGAGGTTCTTCTCGTGCCTGATATGAAGCTTTTTGCTGGTAACGCAACACCCGAACTAGCACAACGTATTGCCAACCGCCTTTACACTAGCCTGGGCGACGCCGCCGTCGGTCGTTTCAGTGATGGTGAAGTGAGCGTACAAATTAATGAAAATGTACGCGGTGGTGATATTTTCATCATCCAGTCCACCTGTGCCCCTACCAATGACAACCTGATGGAACTGGTTGTGATGGTAGATGCCCTGCGCCGTGCATCCGCTGGCCGTATTACTGCCGTAATCCCGTATTTTGGTTATGCCCGTCAGGATCGTCGCGTACGTTCCGCTCGTGTACCCATCACGGCCAAAGTGGTTGCTGACTTTCTTTCCAGCGTAGGTGTCGATCGCGTACTGACTGTGGATCTGCATGCTGAACAGATTCAGGGCTTCTTTGACGTCCCGGTTGATAACGTATTTGGTAGCCCGATCCTGCTTGAGGATATGCTGCAGATTGGCCTGGAGAACCCGATTGTGGTTTCCCCGGACATCGGCGGTGTGGTTCGCGCCCGTGCTATTGCTAAACTGCTGAACGACACTGATATGGCGATCATCGATAAACGCCGTCCACGCGCTAACGTTTCACAGGTGATGCACATCATCGGTGACGTCGCTGGCCGTGACTGCGTGTTAGTGGATGACATGATCGACACCGGTGGAACGCTGTGCAAGGCTGCTGAAGCGCTGAAGGAGCGTGGTGCCAAGCGTGTATTCGCTTACGCCACGCACCCTATTTTCTCCGGCAATGCCGTGGAAAATCTGCGTAATTCCGTGATTGATGAAGTGGTGGTTTGCGACACCATTCCGCTGCCGGAAGAGATCAAAGCCCTGCCAAACGTGCGCACGTTGACGCTGTCTGGCATGCTCGCTGAAGCGATCCGTCGCATCAGCAATGAAGAGTCTATCTCTGCGATGTTCGAGCATTGATAGCGAAGGGACGGGTTCGCCCGTCCCTCTTTTTTTTTCCGGTCAATTATTCCAAATTCGTTAACCTGTTTTATCACTTCCGTAACAATCTAAAGGTCCGCCTCCAGCCTTCCCCGGCGATTGCCTCTGTTCTCAGCCCTTCTGTACCGCCCTTTAGTCCTGATTGTCCTCTCTCGCAACTCTTTTTTATCATTCCCGCCAGCCAGCTCTTTTGGCCGCTATTTATTAATGATATTTTGCCTGAATGATTCCACCAGGAATAATCCTAAGATGACGCTGGACGTCTATACCCTGTTTGTTTGCGAGCTCTATGTGCTGTTTTTTCTCAGCATCATCATGGTGTTTGCATGGAAAGGCTCACAATATAATCGCGTATTGGGCTTTCAGTGCCTGGCGCTGGTGATCACCATCATTGCGGTGTTCCTGAGCAGTTTGCGCAGCAACGGCAGTCTGTTTCTGCCGGTTGGCGTGGGCAATTTGCTGGTGATGCTGGCCTACAGTCTGCTGGTGATGTCTTTTCGGGCGTTTCGCGGTGCTCGCAGCGGCTGGTTGTGGCTGGCCGGGCCATTGGTGTGGCTGGCGTTGTGTCAGTGGTCGACGTTTTACCACTCGATGCCGATGCGCATTCTGGCGGTCTGTCTGCTGTGTGTGATTTATACTGGCTGGATGATTATTGAATTGCACCGTTCGCGGGCCACCTTGCCGGTGACCTACTGGCCGGCCCAACTGCTGTTGTGGATCCATCTGGTTTTCCATCTGACGCGCGCGGTGGTGGATGGCGGCATTCCCAGCCCGTTTCATGGCGCGATTGGCGGTTCGACCTTTTCGGTTTACGTCATTCTGGAGTCGATCATGATGGTGATCGGGCTGACCTTTACCATGTTGGCGATGGTCAATGAGCGCACGCAGATCAAGTATAAGAACGCCTCGTTGCTCGATCCGCTGACCGGCGTCTGGAACCGTCGCGCGTTGTTTGAGCAGGGCGAAGCGTTGGCTCGCCGGTGCGATAAAACGGCGCAGCCGCTGACAATTATGCTGTTCGATTTGGACCATTTTAAGAGCATCAATGACCGCTTTGGTCACAATCAGGGCGATCTGGTGCTGATTGATTTTTGCCGACAGGTGCAGCAATCACTGCCGGCGCAGAGTCATTTTGCGCGATTAGGCGGCGAAGAGTTTGCGGCGATTCTGGTGGCCAGCGAGCGCGATGCCTTGCGGATTGCCGAGAAGATCCGTCAGACGGTCGAGCATTCCCATCCGGAAGGGGTGAATTACACGGTGAGTATCGGTGTCGCCACCGCGCAGGGTGCCTACCATCAGATACCAACGTTAATGGTCGCCGCTGATGAAGCTTTGTATCAGGCAAAGGCATTGGGGCGAAATCGGGTGACGCGTTTTGTGGCAACCGAGGCGAATGCGCTGTCAGGCGTGGCGGGATAAGGGATGAAAACGCCTCTGAACAGAGGCGTTTTTAACGGGATTAATGGTGGCTATGCCCATCGGTGCTGCGACGGCAGCGTTTATCGTAGTGACGCACCCAGTAGTAGCGGTCCGCGACTTTTTCACGTCCGCTGATGCGCGCGCCGACCAGCCAGAGCAATGCGCCGATAAAGATGCTGAAGATTGCGCCGTGAACCATAAACTGGGGCAATTGCAGTTGCGGCAGCTGATTAAGCACGGAGTAACCGACTCCAGCGACCATCACCACCAGCCCAAACACCATTAATGAATTACCGGTCAAATTGGCATGTTTACGTTTCATCATTCCCCTCCAGTTTCCAGATAAGGGCGTTGTCCTGTGCCCGCATGTCATAAGTTTATGCAATAGATGTTTAAGTTGGTGCGGGACAGATCACATTTGTTGCTAAAAGTTTGACAATTCTTTACGCACAAGCGACTGATTTCTTATAGAAAATGCATTATCACGCCAGTGAACTATTGCGGAGTGTGTCACGTTTTGGTGGGGGATTTTGCGTTTTCAGCCGGGCAAAGTACACTAGCCCCCTTCTTCACCGCACTCTTCAGGAAAACAGACAAGTGAGCAGCATTAAACTGATTGTGGGCCTTGCCAATCCCGGCGCAGAGTACGCCGCCACCCGCCATAATGCCGGTGCCTGGTACGTCGATTTATTGGCACAGCGTCACAATCAAGCGTTAAAAGAAGAGAGTAAGTTTTACGGTTACACCGCGCGTTTGAATATTGGCGGCGAAGATGTCCGTTTACTGGTTCCGACGACCTTTATGAATTTAAGCGGTAAAGCGGTGGCCGCGATGGCGACCTTTTACCGGATCACGCCGGAAGAGATTCTGATAGCGCATGATGAGTTGGATTTGCCGCCGGGCGTGGCGAAGTTCAAGCAGGGTGGCGGTCACGGCGGTCACAATGGCTTGAAAGATATCATCAGCAAGCTGGGCAACAATCTTAATTTCCACCGTTTGCGGATTGGCATTGGTCATCCGGGCGATCGCAACAAGGTGGTGGGATTTGTGTTGGGCAAGCCGCAATCAGCCGAGCAGTCGTTGATTGATAATGCCATTGATGAAGCCGCGCGCTGTACTGAGGTGTGGTTGAAGGAAGATCGCTTGAAGGCGATGAACCGGTTGCACAGTTTTAAGGCTGAGTAATTTCTTCGGTTGAAGGTCAAAACCGGGTCGGTGGCTCGGTGATTTTAAGGTCAAAACCGGTGCAGTGGCTCGGCGTTACCACAGGGCGCGTTATCCGGGACGCCGTGAACCCATCCCTGGGGGCTTGGATGCCGCATCCCTGCGGCATACACCCGGCTAACGCGCCCTGTGGCACCACCCTGTAGCAATTGAGATAGTTACCCGTTCGGTGAACACACAGGTCAAAGGCTGAGATCGTTACCCGCTCGGTGAACATACAGGTTAAACGAAAGATTACTGGTCGGCTTTGCCCAATTCTTTCAGCGCCACCATCGGTAAGAAGTAGCCCTGAACGCCCCAGATTTTGCTTTCGGCCAGTTTCCCCAGTTGAATTTCACTCTGAACCCCTTCGACAATCACCCGGTTGGTGTACTGGCGGATATTGGCGATCAGGATGCTGAACCAGGGTTTGGTGACGTTATCGAGAAAGAACTGCCGATCCAACTTCACCGCTTCGAACATTTTCGACTGCAGCGCATTCAGGTTCGCGTCCCCTGCCCCTAAATCATCCAGCCACAGGATATTGAGCTGTTCGATCAGCGTGCGCAGCAGCGGATTGTTCGGGCCATCGTGCAGGTTCGGGAAATCCTCTGACAGTTTCAGACGGATAAAGGGCAAATGGCTGAGGATCTGCTGGATAAACGCCGACTGGCTAACCACTTTAGCCAGTTGGAAGTTGATTGTCAGGCAGCACAGCAAGCCGTGTTGTTGGAAATAGTCAGCGTAATGCTCAATGGTGAGCAATTGATTAAGCAAAAGGGTTTCCGGATCGAGCTGATCGACCAGCGGAGTACCCGAATCAATGTCCATTTCGCCCGGCGTCAGATCCAGTGCGATCAGTTCACCGTTCAGCGTGTGGATAGGAACACAGTTGTAATTATGTATCATGCCTTCATGCCAATGTTCAGGCGTCCTGCCAATGCTAAAAATCGTCGTACAGATAAAACATAGATGCTTATTCTGTAAAACAGCGAATCAATACGACGATTTTTAACGTTATCGGCAGGTCCAGCGGCAGCTTTACTGTTTAGTCACCCTCAGCAACAATTTAATCGCCCGAAAACGTCCGGCAACGTATTGCCCCACTATCCCGCGCCCCCTCCGGTTCCCCCATCAGAGACATTTCTGAGATTACCAAGACCAGGCTTATATTTTAACCAGCCTGACCTGGTCAAAATGCCCGCAGATGAAGAATGCTGCGGCGTGAGAAATAGTGGGTGAGTTCATCTTCCGCTGATTTTCTTCGCTCTTTTAATAAAATGACGAGATTAAGATGATGATGACCACCAATAACCTAAAGCTAATCGCCCTGCTGGCAGGCTCCGCGTTTGTCTGTGTCGCTCAGGCGGCTGATGGCAGCGTGAACTTCACCGGTAACATTATTGATAATACCTGTGCGGTTTCCACCGGGTCCAAAACCGTCACCGTTCCCCTGGGTGATGTGCAGGCTACTGCCTTCTCGGGTGTAGGCAGCACCGCCAGCCCAACAAATTTCAGCATCCTGCTGGAAGCTTGCCCGGTGGCTATCACTACCGCCGCGGTTAAGTTTGACGGCCCCAAAGATCCTATCAATAGCGAGCTGCTGCAACTCACCGAGAATGCTGGCGCAGAAGCCGATGGGGTTGCAGTAGGGATTTACGAGCAGGACACCACGACATTGATCCCCATCGCTAGCAAGTCTAAAAACGAGGACGTGGCGACCACTGCCACCTTTAACTTCGTCGCCAAGTATGTTGCCACCAAAGCAACCATCCGGCCGGGTACTGCGGGTGCCGTCAGCGAGTTTACTATCACCTACAACTAAGCCGAGAGGCTGCATGGGTCTGAAGGAATGGGTGCCAGTTCACAGCACCGACAGGGAAGGATAAATGACCGCGGCGCCATACCGGTGCCGCCAGATACTCAGCTTCACCAGCCATTCCTCAGGGGGAACGCCGTGTTACGCAAGATTAAAACGCTTTGTTTGATTGTTGGATTACTGGCAGCCAGCCAGGCGGCTACCGCCGGTATCATTGTTGGCGGCACGCGGGTCATTTATGACAGCGCGAAAAAAGAAGCCTCGGTCAACGTCAGTAACCCGGAAAAAACCACGCCATTTTTGATCCAGTCCTGGGTCGAAAATGCCACGGCGGAGAACAGCAAACCGCCGTTTATCATCACCCCTCCGCTGTTTCGCCTTGATGCGGGCAAGGAAAACGCGTTGCGCATCGTGCGTACCGGCGGTCAGTTACCTGAAGATCGCGAATCGCTGTACTGGTTGAATATCAAATCCATTCCCTCCACTGAGAAATCCAGCGCCAATCAGCTGCAGATCTCGATGAAAACGCGCATAAAGCTGATTTATCGCCCGGCGGCCTTAGCCAGCCACGCAGCCGAAGCCTACAAAGCCTTAACCTTTACCCGTCAGGGCAGCCAGCTTACGGTCAGCAACCCAACGGCTTATCACCTCGCGTTCTACAGCATCAAGGTCGGCAGTGCCGAGATCAAAGAGGCTGGCAGCGTGGCACCGTTCAGCAGCATCAAACTGCCACTCCCCGCCGGCGCTGGCAGTCAGGTCAGCTGGCAGACCATCACTGATTTTGGGGGGATTACGCCCGCATTGAGCAAGGCGCTGTAACACCCGCACTGTCGTTTACCTGCAATCCCGGTCACCCGCCGCTGCCCATCCAGGCCGTGGAGCGGCCCCCTGTTGCCGTCATTCCGGAAGAGGAGCCTTGGTTATGGAAAAATTCAGCGTTGAAAAACATTCCAGCACGGCGATCGCCTCCCGGGCGATGCCGCCGCAACAGCGTTTCCTCTCTTCCCTGCTGGTTTGCGGATTAGGCATCACCTCACCGATGGCGCAGGCGGAAGACTATTTCAATCCGGCGGCACTGGAGATGACCAGTGAGCCGTCGGCTATCGATCTGGAAAAATTTTCGGTCAGCGGCGGTCAGATGCCCGGATCCTATCACGTCGATATTTATCTTAACGACAGCCGGATTGACACCCGTGACGTCAACTTTGTCGATGTTAACGGCAAGCTGCAGCCGGAATTCACCCCAACCGAGCTGCGGGCGATGGGAGTCAAACTTGACGCTTTCCCTGCGCTGCAACTGTTGGACGTCGATAAGCCGCTCACCGGGCTGGAGGGGTATATTCCGCATGCCGCCAGCCAGTTTGATTTCAACCAGCAGCGCCTTAACCTGAGCATTCCTCAGGCGGCGCTGACCAGCGAAGCGCGGGGCTATGTCGACCCGTCGCAGTGGGACCAGGGGATGCCCGCCGCGCTGTTGAACTATACCTTTAGTGGCGCCAGCACCCGCGTCGATCGCCGTTCAGATCGGCAAGACAACTATTACCTTAACCTGCGCAGCGGCGTGAATCTGGGCGCATGGCGTTTGCGTAATTATTCCACCCTGAATAACGGCAACGCTCAAAACGTTAACACCTTCTTGCAGCGCGATGTGCAGCCGCTGCAAGCGCAGCTGACGCTGGGTGACAGCGCGTCCCCTGGTGAAGTGTTTGACAGCGTGCAGTTTCGCGGTGCGCAACTGGCGTCAGATGACAATATGATCCCCGACAGCCTGAAAGGCTTTGCGCCGGTGGTACGCGGGATTGCGCAAAGCAACGCTCAGGTTACCGTGCGTCAGAATGGCTATATCATTTATCAGACTTACGTGCCGCCCGGCGCCTTCGCCATCACCGACCTTTACCCTACTTCCTCCAGCGGCGATCTGGCTATCACCATTACCGAAGCCGACGGTACGGAACGCCATCTGGTGCAGCCATTTTCAGCAGTGCCGGTGATGCTGCGCGAAGGTCGAATGAAGTATGCCGCTACCGCCGGTGAATATCGTTCCAGTAATACGCAAGCCAGCACGCCGACCTTTGCTCAGGGCACGTTGATCTATGGCCTGCCGGCGAACACCACGGTATACGGCGGTCTGTTGGTCTCTGAACGCTATAACGCGCAGGTAATGGGGGTTGGACATGGCTTTGGCACACTCGGCTCAATCTCGCTGGATGTCACTCAGGCCAGCACCGAACTGCGCGATGGCAGCCGTCATCGCGGGCAGTCATATCGTTTCCAGTACGCGAAAGATATTGAAGCGACCAACACCACCTTCACTCTGGCGGGCTATCGCTACTCCACCCTCGGCTTTTATGACTTTCGCGATGCCAACGAGTTGGGCACCTTTGACCCTAACGCCTGGCAGCAAAACAGCAACAAGCGCAGCAAGGCGCAGGTGAATATCAATCAGTCGCTGAAAAGCTTCGGCAACCTTTACCTGTCGGCCTGGCAGCAGGACTACTGGCAGCAGAGCGGTTATGAGCGCAATGTCAGTGCCGGCTACAACCTGAGCTACAACAGCATCACCTATGGGCTGAGCTACACCTACAGCCAGGCACCAGGCAATAATGCCAATGACCAGCAGTTTGCCTTCAACGTGCAGATCCCGCTCGGCAAATGGCTGAGCAACAGCTGGGCCAGTTACAATATCAATAGCAGTCGGCGTGGCAGTACAAACCACCAGGTCGGCGTCAGCGGCACCGCGCTGGCCGACAACAACCTCAGCTATAACCTGCAGCAGAGCTTCGGTAATCGCGGCCAGGGTGCGAGCAGCAATGCCAATGCCAGTTACAAAGGCACCTACGGCGAAATGCAGGGTGGCTTCAACACCTCAGGGGATGCGCAGCAGATTAACTACGGTCTGCAGGGGGGGATAGTGGTTCACCCTTATGGCGTGACGTTCTCTCAGCAACAGGGCGAAACCCTGGCGCTGGTGCGGGCGCCGGGGGCCAGCAACGTAAAAGTGCAGAATAATAGCGGCGTCAGAACCGACTGGCGCGGTTATGCCGTGGTGCCGTATGTCAGCACCTATCGCCAGAACCGCATTGTGCTTGACACCGAAACGCTGGCGGAAGATGTCGATATTGACGGCAGCATCCAGACGGTCACCCCAACCCGCGGTGCCGTGGTACTGGCCGATTTCAACACCCGCGTCGGTAAGCGCGTATTACTCACCCTCAGCTACCTGGGCAAACCGGTGCCGTTTGGCGCTATCGCCACCCTTCGCCAGCCCAAAGGCGCGCTGGAAAACAGCGGCATTATCGGCACCGATGGTCAGCTCTACCTGAGCGGCGTGCCTGATAAAGGCGAGCTGCAGGTGCAATGGGGCAACGCATCCAACCAGCAATGCCAGCTTAACTTTACTCTGCCAGCCACTGAAGGCGCCGCCTCAGTCCTGACCTTAACCGCTGCCTGCCGCTAAGAGAATCGACGTTATGAATATCGTGAAAAAAGCGTTTTTACCTGCCATCGCCGTCGTCTCACTGTGCGGCAGCCTGCCCGCCTGGGCCGACTGTACCTTTGCGGCCGGCTATTCTGCCGATACCCAGGAATCCATCAGCTTTGGCAACGTGGTGGTGCCGCCGGCGACGGCGGTCGGCAAGGTTGTTGCCACAAAGACGTCCAATCTGATCGCATCTCGCGGTTATTTTATTACCGGATGTACCACCTTCAATCAGCAGGACTGGCGGTCTCCGGGCCTGGCTGCGGTGACTTACGGCGGCGAAATACTCTATCAGTCCGGCGTAGCCGGTTATGCTATCCGCATCGTCACGCCGGGTGCGGGCTCTACCGCAGGGGCATTTGGCAAAGGGGCATTTGATCGCATCCTGACAGGAAACCATTGCTCCTGGTCAGGCAGCACCTGGACCTATTGCGGCGGTTCCTGGGGACCGGTCACTTTCGAACTGGTCAAAATCTCGGCCACCGCGGGGAGCGGCCCCATGAGTACCGGCACGCTGGTCCGGGCCAGCATTCGCAGCTGGAACTACATTTACACCGCCAGACTGGCCAGCTCAAGCATCAGCAACCCAGCCTGTACCGTTAACAGCGACACCATTCAGGTGCCGCTCGGCGATATTGAAAAGCGTTCGTTTAGCGGCAAGGGCAGTACCTCACCCGACAGGAACTTCAACATTCCCCTGACCTGTGCCGCGGGCGCGCGCGTCAGTTTTAAGCTGGATGCCACCGCTGACAGCTCTGCCGCACCGGGCGTTATCGCGCTGAATGCGACGTCGCCGGGTGTTGCCGCCAGCGGTGTCGGCGTGCAAGTGCTGTACAACACCGCGCCGGTGAAGTTTGGGTCAATTACGGCCGCAGGCACCGCCGCCGCTGCCGGGGGGTACAGCGTGCCGTTTAGTGCCCGCTACTATCAGACGCAATCCAACATCACCCCCGGCCGGGCGAACGCGCTGGCCACCTTTACCATGACCTATAACTGAATCCTTACCGTGTCGATAACGTGTTGTTATCCGGTGTTGCGCAAAAGTTTGTGCAACACCTTTTTTTTTGCCGCGAATCCCAGACCGGGCTGATCGCCCGTCACCTCGCCACTCTGGTTAAATAGCGCCTTCTCCCGGCAGATATGGAAATCCCCCCACGTGATAAACAACAAGCGCCCCGCCCTCAATTCCGCCCGTCAGCAGCAGGCGGTGACCCAGCTGCTGAAACAGGGGCGCAGCGATGAGGCGCTGAAAAAAATCCGCGCCCATCTGTTGCTGTCTCCCAATGACCGCTGGTTTCTGCATGAAGCGGCCAGATTGATGCGGCGCAGCGGCCAGTTTGCTCAGGCCGAGCGCGACTTTAGACGCCTGTTGAAAATCGCCCCCAATGATGCCGGCGCGCTCAACGGCCTCGGCCTGACCTGCTACGAGTCGCAGCGCTTTGCCGAGGCAGAGCAGTGCTACCAGCAGGCACTGGCACTGCTGCCCGACTATGCCGCCTGCCGCAATAATTACGCCATTTTGCTGCACAAAACCGACCGTCATCATCAAGCCATTGAACAGTATCAGCTGGCGCTGGCCGCTCAGCCGAATTATCCCGACGCGCGCTTTGGTTATGCCACCGCGCTGGCGCATATGCAGCGGCTGGAGGAGGCCGAACAGGCGGTTAGCCAGGCGTTGGAAAGCCGCACTGAGGACAGCCGGATGCTAAATACATTAGGAATGATCCAGCTGCGTCGGGGCAATTTCGCGGCAGGCTGGCGGCACTATCAACAACGCTATGCGCCGGCCAATCCCGAGCGTTTCTTTCTGCGCCCCGCCCTTCCCCAGCCCTGGTGGCAGGGGGAAGATCTGGCGGGAAAGAGCATCCTGGTGCTGCGCGAGCAGGGTTTTGGCGATGAGATTCAGTTCTGCCGCTATGTCGCGCGCTTAAAAAGTGAGAAACATGCCGCGCAGGTGATGCTGGCGTGCAGCCCGGCGCTGGTCGGGCTGATGACAACCCTGCCGGGCGTCGATCATATCGTCTCCAGCAAAGAGGTCTCTGCGCACCCGGTCACTGACGTCGTCTGTATGCTGCTGGATCTGCCAGCATATTTTCTCGACACCCCCTCGCCTTTTGGCCCGCTACCGCCCTATCTGCATGCCACCACCGGCGATATTGCCGCCTGGCCGCTGCCGCAGAACAGCCGCAAAACGCTGCGCGTGGGCCTGGTGTGGAAAGGCTCGGTCGGCCATAACAACGATCGGCACCGTTCGCTCAGCCATCTGGCTGCGCTGGCCCCGCTGTTGCAGGTGGAGGGAATTCAGTGGATTAGCCTGCAAAAAGGTGCGGGAGAGGAGGAAGCGTTAACTGCCGCTGAGCCTCAGTCGCTGCTGGCCGTTGGGCACCAGTTTACCGATTATGCGCAGACGGCGGCGGTGATGGCGCAGCTGGATCTGGTGATCAGCGTGGATACCTCCGTGGCGCACCTGGCGGGCGCGTTGGGTATAAACTGCTGGCTGATTGTGCCGGGTATTTCCACCGACTGGCGGTGGACGGCGGGCAGAGAGGATTCGCTGTGGTATCCGCAGATGCGCCTGTTTCAGCGCGGTGCGGGCGAGGAGGAAGCGCAGGTGGTGGCGCGGATCCAGCAGGCGCTACAGCCGCTGCTGGCCGCGCCGCGTTAAGGCTTATTTGAACAGATCGCTGCGGTATTTAAACAGTTCCAGATCGGAGCTGATACCCAGCTTTTTCATGCCGGTCTGCTTATGACCGCTGATGGTTTTGCGGCTGCGCTTCAGCTTGGCGGCAATATCGACAATCGCCATGCCGTCGAGGAAGCAGCGGATGATTTCCGCTTCGCGCGGCGTCAGCAGCTTGCTCAGCTTTTCGATATCCAGTTCGTCGGTATCGGCGATAAACGCCATGTCGAGGATATTGTGATCGCGTTTGCGGGTCGGCACCTGGGAGAGTTCAATCGCCACGTTTTCCGGCACGTAGCGCTGGCCTGCGGCCACGGTGCGTACCGCATCGAAGTACAGCCCGGTCTCTTCGCGTTTGGTGATATAGCCCTTGATGCCGACCATAAACGCCGCGCGGATCACTGCCAGGCTTTCCATCGAAGAGGAGAGCAGAATTTTCAATTCCGGGTGATGCGCCTGAATCTGTTTGATCAGCGACAGCCCGTCCATCTCATCGCTGTTGAGGATGTAGTCGAGCATCAACACGTCGGCATCATTATCGCGCAGCCAGCTCAGCAGATCGCGGCTGTGGCCAAAGGTCGCCGCCATGTTGATATCCGGCTCTTTGGACGCCGCAACTTCAAAGGAGTAACGGATCATCGGATGGTCGTCGAGCAGCACCACGGTAATTTTTTTATCGTTAAAAGAATTCATGCACTTCACCTCTGCAACGTGACGACAGCGCTGACGCTGCCGCCCGGAAATTAGCATTATTTTTTCTGATCCTGCAACCAGGCTAACAGCTCGCCGGCACTGGCATACCCGCGGAAAATAGCGCTGTAACCATCAAAACGGTTGGTCACTTCCGCCACGCGGTTGTTGTAATAATCCGATTCTGAAGTAAGCACATCCAGTAAGGTCCTTTTCCCCAGGTGGTACCACTGGTCAAAGAAGTCGAGACGAATGCGGTCAGACTCTTTGGTCAGATTACGATAAAGATCGGCACGTTGCAGCATCGATCGTGCATCCTGATCCGCCGCACGGACGCGCTGCTGCAGGTCGTCGAGCTGGTTTTCCGCCAGCTCGCGCTGGGCATAGGCGCGCTGCACCGCCGCCTGCTCCGCCGCTGCGCTTGAGCCGCCACGGAAGACGCCCCAGGAAACGTTGACGCCGGTCTGCCAGGCTTCTTCCTGACCATAATCATCTCGGGCGGTGCTTTTACTGATTACCCAGTTCAGCTTAGGCAAATTCGAGGCCTTCAGCGCTTTCGCTTCTTCCAGCGACGCTTCGGCCTGCTCGCGCGCCTGGCCAAGCGTGGGGTGGCGCTCTACCTGGGCCAGTAAGGCATCCAGCGAGCCAGGCTTCAGGTTCCATGCCGTATTATCCGGCAGCGCCACCTGGGTTTCGCCCAGCAGGCGATACAGCACAATCTCCGAGTCACGCGCTTTTGCCACGGCGTTATCCAGCGCGGACTGCGCCTGTAACAGGCGGCCGGTGGCCTGAGTCAGTTCGCTGCGGCGGCCCGGATCCTGACCGACAATGCCGCTCAGCATGGTGACCAGCTCATTCATGCGCGTCACGTACTGCTCGCTCATCTTGATGATCAGACGCTGCTTGGCCAGTTCCACCAGCCCGCTGCTCACCTGCCAGGACAGGTCTTCGCGCTGTGCATCGAGCTGGAAATCCGCTGCAGTGACCGAGTGCTGCTTGCTGTCGATGGTGTGTGACGTCTGGCCGAAATCATAAATCGTGGTGGCCACGTTCACGCCAATCGCCGGCGTAGTGCTGCCGTTGCGGTTGCCTTTGCCAAACTGCCAGCGGCGTGAATCGGTATTCAGATCCACCTGCGGATAGCGCGCGCCTTTCGCTGATTTCACATCTTCACGTGCGGCTTCAGTAGCAAACTCAGCGCTCCGCAGCTGCGGGCTGCGCTGAACGGCGACGGCGACCGCATGGTAGAAGATTTCACGCAGTTCACGCTCGCCAGGGCTGGCACGCACCACGCTGGCTGGTGCTTTCTCCACCGCCATTTTAGGTGCCGGCGTCAGGTTAATATTGGTCGGCTCGGCAGATTCATGCGCTTTAAAAAAGGGCTCACTGTCGGCAGTGGTCACTGGCTGAACCGGCGTCGCTTTGCTGGCGCTATTGCCACCAAACAGCGGCTTAGGTGCGCTTTGTGCCGCCGGCGTAAACAGCAGTTTATCGTTCTGAGCGGCGTGGGCTGAGTGGGTATTCAGCATATACAGGGCGGCCGCTACCAGCACCACGAGGTGACGTGGCGAGGTTAATAAAGTTTTCATTTGTCGGGTCCGTAATTATCTTTCGCGGAAGGCTTCGCGTGCTTTAAACACCGGCTTCAGCAAGTATTCGAGGATGGTTTTTTCACCGGTGCGGATCTCCACGCTGGCTACCATGCCAGGGATGATCGGCAGCTGTTTATTGCCGACGTTCAGCGTGCTGCTGTCGGTCAGTACCATCACCCGGTAGTAGGTGTCGTCCGGGCGACCGGCGGCGGTTTTCGCATCGTCCTTAATGGTGTCCGGGCTGATCAGCTCCACCTTGCCTTTAAGACCGCCGTAAATGGCGTAGTCATAGGCGGTGATTTTGATGGTCGCCGGTAAGCCAGGGTGCAGGAAGGCCACGTCCGACGGACGGATCTTCGCTTCAACCAACAGCTGGTCTTCCGACGGCACGATTTCCATAATGTGTTCACCCGGCTGAATCACGCCGCCAATGGTGTTGACGCGAATATTCTTCACCGTGCCGTTCACCGGTGCATTGATGGTGGTACGTTCCATCACGTCGGCACGGCCAATCAGGTTTTCGCTGGTCTGTGAAAGCTCCAGCTCCAGCTTGTTCAGGTCGGCATTGGCCTCGGCCTGATAGCGGTTACGGCGCTCAACAATCTGCGACTGCAGGTCATTGGCCTGGCGCTGCATACGCAGCATTTCCACTTCAGACAGCAGGCCACGATCCGCCAGCGGCTGGGACATCTTGATTTCACGCATCGACAGGTCAAAGCTGCGCTGCAGGGCGCTGATGGCGTCATGAAGCGCGGCCTTACGGGCGTTATAGGCTTTGGTTTCCTGCTCAATCACCGCCGGATCTTTCTGCACCTGCTCGTCAAACACCAGCGGCTGGCCATAGGCCTCGGCACGCAGACGGGCGATGGTGCCCTTCAGGCCCAGCACCTTGTTCAGCGTTTCGCGATAGCTGGCCTGCGCCCGGGTCGGGTCAATTTTCAGCAGCACTTCGCCACGTTTCACTTCCTGCCCTTCGTGCACATCCATGGTGGCCAGGATGCCGCCTTCCAGGCTTTGAATCACCTGCTCATGGCTACGGGAGACGATTTTTGCTTCGCCTTTGGTGATCTCTTCCACACGGGCGAAATGCGCCCAGCTGATAAAGCCAACGATGACGGCGATAAAGATCACCAGCACCAGGTGCGAGCCGGGAGTTTTCTGGCTCAGCAGCGAGGACTGAATGTCGTTCATAAAGGCCGCATCACCGGCGTTCAGCGTCTGTTTACGACGCAGGGATAACTTGGCCATCAGGCGCTCTCCTCTGTTGCAGACGGAGCCGGAACAGGGCTGTTTGCCGCCGGTGCTGCAGTATTCACGTTAGCTGTGGTGGCCGGGGTGGCGGGCTGTTCGCCGCGCAGTCGTGCCAGCACGCTCTCTTTCGGGCCGTCCATTGCTACTTTGCCGTTATCGATCACGATGATGCGATCCACCAGGCTCAGCAGCGACGGACGGTGGGTAACCACAATCAGGGTCTGTCCGGTAGTGGCCGCATGCAGATGACGCAGGAACTGCTGTTCGGTCTGCGCATCCATCGCGCTGGTCGGTTCATCCAGCAGCAGCATTTGCGGACGTGTCAGTAAGGTCCTCGCCAGTGCCACCAGCTGACGCTGGCCGCCGGACAGGTTACCGCCGTGCTCACCCACCGGCAGGTGGATACCCTGCGGATGGCGGGCGGCAATCTGATCAAGCCCGGTCAGCTTCAGCACGCGCATAAATTCATTGGAGGAGGCATCCGGTACGCCAAGCATCACGTTTTCACGCAGCGAGCCGTAGAACAGACGCGCATCCTGGCTGACGAAGCCCACGGTGTGACGCCAGTCGGCCGGGTCAATCTGATTCACGTCCAGACCGGCGGCAAACATCTGCCCTTCGGTCGGCATATACAGACGGGCCATAATCCGCAGCAGGGTCGATTTGCCGCTGCCAATCGCGCCGAGGATCGCCACGCGCTCACCGGCTTTAATGTCCAGGCTGATGCTGTGCAGCACTTTCGGGTTCGGGCGCATTGGCGGTGCCGGGTAGCTGAACTGCACGCCCTTCAGGGTGATGCCGCCGCTGAGGTCCGGGTCGGTGACGTATTCCTGCTCTTCATCACGGTCAACCGGCATCGACATCAGTTTGTTCAGCGAGCCCAGCGCGGCTTTCGCCTGCTGATAACGGGTCGCCAGACCAATCACCTGCCCCAGTGGCGCGGTGGCACGACCGGCCAGCATCACGGTACCGATCAGCGCACCCATGGTCAGGGTTCCGGCATCAATCAGGTAGACGCCAATCACAATCAGCATGACCGTCTGGAACTGCTGCAGGAAAGTCACCACGCCGGTTGCCAGCGTTGAGAAACGCTTCGATTTCGAGGCGCTGCCGGCCTGCAGGGCACTGAAGTTCTGCCAGCGGCGCTGCATATAGGCCTGGCCGTTGACTGCTTTCAGCGTTTCCATTCCTTCAATCGACTCAATCAATACGCCCTGCTTCAGCGAGGCTTCCTGCAGGTTGGCCTTCATGATTTTTGCCAGCGGCCACTGGATAATCACGCAGACAATCAGGATCAGCGGCAGCATCAGCATCGGTACCCAGCCCAGCGGACCGCCGATGGTGAAGATCACCCCCATAAACAGCAGGATAAACGGCAGGTCGGCCAGCGCCGCCAGCGTGGCGGAGGAGACGAACTCACGCACCGACTCAAACTCACGCAGCTGGTTGGCAAAGGTGCCGGAGGACTGCGGCTTGTGCTCCATGCGCACCGACAGCGCCTGGCGGAATAACAGGCTGCCGACAATCAGGTCGGCTTTTTTGCCGGCGGTATCGAGTAAATGCGCACGCACATAGCGGGTGACCGCTTCGAACAGCATCGCCACGGTCACACCAATCGCCAGCGACCACAGGGTGGTAAACGCCTGGTTCGGAATAACGCGGTCGTAAACGTTCATGGTGAAGAAGATACTGGCCAGCGCCAGCACGTTAATCAGCACCGAGGCCAGCGCGCCGCTGCGGTAGTAACGGCGATAGCGCCAGAGGGTGCTGAACAGCCAGTGCTTCTGGTTCTCCGGCAGGCCTTCCACCACGCGGCGGTCAATTTTGGCCTTTGGCTTGCTCATAATGGCGTAGCCGCTGTACCACTCTTCCACTTCGGCGTGTTCGATTTCCACCGGCTCGTTGCTCACTTCCGGCAGGATGATCTGGTAGAACCAGGTCATCTTGTCTTCGGCGTTTTTACGGCGCTCACGATCCAGCAGCACGCAGCCGCCGGAGCCTTTACGCACCAGCACGATCGGGGTGACCTGTAATGGCAACTCCCACAGGTGACGTTCGACCAGGCCGCTGGTAAAACCAGCATTCTCAAAGGCGGTCAGCGCCAGCGAAGGAGAAAGTAAGGCTTCTTTTGGCAGCCCGGCCACCAGCGACTGCTGGCTGCGGCCCATGCCGTAGTGCTCACATACCCAGGCCACGCTTTGCAGCAGGGTATCGTCGATGCGGGTATGCACCTGGGCTAGCTGTTGCAGTTCATCTTCGGGCAGAGGTTGAGTGTTATTCGCGTTCATCTGCATCTCATTTTTTTCAGGCCGCACGGGGCCGGGGCAGAAACGGCAAACCGTTTCACCAGTGGATGTTCACCAGGCAGCGCCCGGCACCTTGAAACCCTGACGGGCGGTTAATTCAGCAGGATGTCGATATCCTGTTCGCCCGGCGTGCAGGCGTCGCTGCACTGGGCCATATCGATAGCAATCACATCCTTCGGGATCGCTGACATCATCAGCTCACGGCGGATTGCCGCTGCACGCTCCCCGGACTGGACGATGTCATCGCCGGCCGGCCGCCAGATGCGGATCGTGACATTTTGAGGTTGCAGGTACTGCACGTGCAGGCTGACAACAAAGTTGTTGAGGGCATCACGCCCCTGCTCGCTGATGTGCGGGGCGAGCTGGTCGTCTGCGAACAGATCGCTGCTCTTAAACAGGTAATGGGAAACCGGCTGGACCTGATGACGGTCATAGACACAGGGCACCACCACCCCAGCCGTGCGCGGCAGAACGTGGGCCTGGCGGCGCAGCGTCGTGGCTTCGCGCCCGGCCTCATCTGCGGTAACGGCGACCGGCGGATCGCTGCGCTTTTGCTGCTCGTCGATGCGCAGGAAATAGGTATGCCCGCCCTTCAGCGCTGCCGTGAAACGCTCGCCGTTTTTGCCGGCATATTGTGGTGAGTCCTGCACATAGCCACCGAGGGTATGCTGGCCCGGACGGACGCAAAACGAGGTAAAGCCGCCAGGCATCAGGCTGGTGTGATAGTGACCGTCCAGATAGATGTTGGCACCGCCAGGCGCGGGCTGAGTGTTGTCCGCGCGGTAATACACCACCTGGCTGACGCCTGCCACCACCGGGATCGCCTTCTCATAAGACTCGCCGAACAGCGCGGTCTTATCAGACGGGGTCGCCATCACCGGAGACATTATGATGGCGGATATCAGCGCCGTTCCAGCCAGAAGCCTGTTTAACAACATGCAATACCTCAGCGAAAGTGTGTTGAGACGTCGGATTGAGCGTTCATTGGCGGGAAGCGGCGTCGGTTAACTGCCCTGACTGACGCATCCCCCTAAGAAGTGAGGCGAGGATAAGGAATATCGGGACTTTTCTGAATCGTGCTTTACTTAATGGCGCGTAGGAATAGCCTTACACCACCCGCAGCACGGCATGCTATTTATGATGAGATTGATTTTTTAACTGATAAAACAGCGGGTTAATCAACTCAGGTGCGCCACCATGCCCATCTGGATCAGGAACTCCGCTTCATAGCGATCGTGCTGATACAGCGCGTAGGTGACGCCACTCAGGGCGGTAAATTACCCCAAATGCCGGCGGGGACAACACAAGCCAGGTCTTATAACCACAAAGAAAAACCATAAAAAAAGGAGGCCATAGCCTCCTGATTATTAACAACTTGTTAGAAAAACGCTCACCCCCTTAGTGCTGCGTTTTCACCCGCACCACCACCCGACGATCGGGCGCGTAACAGGCCGCCTGCGCCTGGCGCGATCCGCTGCAGCTTGCCACCAGCGGTTGCGAACTTCCGGCGCTGGTCGCCTGAATATTGGCCGCCGGCAGACCGCCGTCGATCAGCATCTCGCGCACCGTGCTGGCGCGGCGGGCGCCTAAGGCATAGTTGCTGCTCTCCTTGCCAATCGGGTCGGTATGACCAATCACCTCAATACTGTCGAGGTTGACGTGATCTTCGTGCAGCTGGCCAATCAGTTTGCCCACCGCCTGACGACCCTGCGGGGTCATATCATGGCGCATCGACTTGCCGAATTTGAACAGTACGTCACCAGACAGCACGTACTCTTTGTACTCCGGCTGCAGCTGGCAGCTCTGCACCGCTGAAGCGCGCGACAGCACGTGCACCTGCTGATGCAGGCCTTTCAGCACGCTCTCGGCCTGCGCTTCACTCACTTCAACCGGACGACCATCGGCGGCACTCCCCACTTGCATAAAGTAGGTTTTGCCACCGCTCAGGGCCATTTTCGGCGCGAGTGTTTTGCCCTTATAGTTTGGTGCATCGTTCTGATACGCCCCCAGCCTGTGCTCACCCGGCGAGACGCAGAAGCGGGTGAAGCTGTTTGTCAGCAGCGCGTTCTGGAACTCGCCATCAACATAGACGTGCGCGGCAGATTCACCCGCCACGTCAGCGGCGCGAAAATAGATAATCTGCGCCTGCTGTTTTCCGACGCCCATACCCGGCTGGTAGGCCTGACCATAAAACGTCCCGGCCGGAGCAGAAACAGCCACGCCCGAGAGTAATCCGGCACCAGCGATGACCACTGCCAGCAGTGATATTTTAAAAGGATTCATGTATTCCTCCATGGGTGCCCCGCAGGGCACCCGGATTTAAGGGGTGAATGGCTCAGGATTAATGGGTGTTCAGGTTGGTCTGAACGCCCATCTGCACCAGCAGTTCGGCATCATTGCTGCCGTGCTGATAAACCTCGTACTGAACGCCATCGACGCTGACAGGGCTGTTCGCCTTGCTCCAGTCGCTGGTATCTGCCCCTTTCGGCAACAGATCCGACAGGTTCACTACGTCGCCTTTTTCACCCTGAATCAGCATCTGCTTCGCGCCATCGGCGATGAAAGCATTGGCTTCTCCATGGGTCATCACATCTTCCAGCGTGATGTTCAGGGTATCGGACTGCGCATTGGTCATATTGACCTTGCTGACCGTTTCCCCTGCTGCCACCACGGCGCTGAAGTCAATCGGCTGTTCCGCATGATCCAGCGTCAGGGTAACGCCTGCATGCTGCGCCTCCTGTACCGGTGCCTGCGGCTGCTCAACCACCGCCGGCGCAACATTGCTGACAGGCTGAGCAGATTGCGCGTTGCCGCTAGCGGCTGAACCGTCGTGCTGTGGCTGCGCGGTTTCATCGCCATGCTGCGCGACCTGCTGATCGTGCGCATTGTCGACAGAATCCACGCCCAATAGTTGATCGCTGACCTCATCGCCCATAACGCTGGCGGTGGTGATCACCCCGGATGCTTTCTCGCCCCAGGAGACGTTGTCGAAGCCAACCTGCGCAGGTGCCGCATCGGTGGAACCGGCAACATACAGGTCTACCGCCCCAATCGACTGGCCGGCCGGTGCTTCATAGTTGAAGCGGCTGGCCGAGCTGACGGTCTGCGTTGTCAACAGCGCACCCGTCGAGCTGTACACCTTGATCACCGTCGGCTGCATCGCCGCCGCTGCCGTTGGTGCCACCAGGTCGAAGTGCACGTCGGTGGTGTGTACGCCATTACCCCAGGTCAGGCGGGTGGCATGGGTGGCACTGGCGTAAATCGCCGCGTGATGCCCCTGGCCGACCACCGTCATGATGGCGTAACCCGACCAGCTACAGCTGATGGTCAGACCGGAAGCCAGTTTGGCTCCGGAGACGATCGGCGTCTGCTGCGCGGTGGCGTACTCGAAGTTCTCCGTGCCTTTCGCGCCGTCCGGGATTGGGCTGACCACGTTCAGCGAACGCGTGGTGGCCAGACTGGTGTTGCCCGCCGCATCGGTCGCCGTGATGCTGTAGGTATGTGGCCCCAGCGCCAGGGTTGGCGATGCGAAGGTCCACACGCCGCTGGCGTTAGCCGTGGTGGAGTAAACCGTACCGTCCAGCGTGATTTTCACCAGCGCATTGGCTTCGGTATGACCGTTCAGCGTCGGCGTGTTGTCATCGGTGGTCGCCCCGTTGGCAATATCACCCGTTGCCGGGCCAACATTGTCAATGATGGTATCCACCACCGGCGCATTCGGCGCCGTGGTGTCCACGGTAAGGGTCCGTGCGGCGGTGGCCGCAGAGACGTTACCCGCCGCATCGGTGGCCGTGGCGGTCAGGCTGTGCGGCCCGGTTGCCAGTACAGGCGTCAGGTAGCTCCAGTTGCCGCCGGTGGCGGTGATGCTGCCCAGCAGGGTTGCGCCGTCATAGATGCGCACCACGCTGCCCGCTTCTGCGGTCCCGCTCAGGGTTGGACGGTTGTCGTTGGTCACGCTGCCGTTTGGCACGTTGCCCACAATACCGCCCGCCACATCATCGGTTACCGCGCCGATCACCGGCACGTTCGGTGCGGTGGTATCTACCGTGAGGGTGCGCGCCGCCGTTGCCGCCGACACGTTACCTGCTGGATCGGTCGCCGTCGCCGTCAGGCTGTGCGGTCCGGTGGCCAGAACCGGGGTTTCATAGGTCCAGGTGGCTGCCGTGGTGGTGAAGCTGCCCAGCAGGGTTGCACCGTCATAGATGCGCACCACGCTACCCACTTCTGCCGTTCCGCTGAGCGTCGGTTTAGAATCGTTAGTCACGCTGCCGTTTGGCAAGTTGCCAACAATTCCGCCGCTGACGTCATCGTTAACCGCAGTGACGGTAACAACCGGTGGCGTGGTATCGACCGTGAAGGTCCGTGCCGCCGTTGCAGGCGAGATGTTGCCCGCTGCATCGGTTGCCGTGGCCGTCAGGCTGTGCGGACCGGATCCCAGCACCGAGGTCGTCACGCTCCAGTTGCCGCCGGTGGCGGTGATGCTGCCCACCAGGGTGGCGCCGTCATAAATGCGCACTACGCTGCCCGCTTCTGCCGTGCCACTCAGGGTTGGGCGGTTGTCATTGGTGACGCTGCCGTTTGGCAGATTGCCGACAATCCCCCCGGTCACATCATCTGTCACCGCGGTAATCACCGGTGCCAGTGGTGCAGTGGTATCGATATTCACGATCCACGCACCGGACTGAATCGGGTTCAGTGCCGGGTCCAGCGCTTCGGCGATGATGCTGTAGCGGCCCTGGCCTAATGCTGGTGGCGTTACGCTCCAGCTACCTGATGCATCGGACGTTGCTGAGGCAACCACCGTGGCGCCACCCGGTCCACTGAAGGTCACGGTAACCAGCGTATTGGCTGGCGCGGTCCCTTTAACGGTTGGTGTGGTGTCATCGGTAAAGCCGTTGCTCTGCACGTTACCGGTAGTGGTGCCGGCATCGTCCCAGACGGTCGTAATGGCTACCGCACTTGGCACACCGCCGGTCAGTACGCTGAAGTCAAACGGATCTGACGGCACGCTGACCAGTCCGGCGGCATCCTGCGCCACCACGCTGATGTTGTGTGCGCCTGCCTGCAGCGGTGGGAATGGCGTGTGCGTCCAGTGACCCGTGGCATCAACCTGTGCAGAACCAATCAGCGTGGCGCCATCGTAGATGAATACTTTGCTGTTCGCTTCCGCCGTACCGTTGATCTGCGGCTGCGCATCATCGGTAATTTCGCCAGGATTCAGCGCACCGGTATGGGCGCCCTGATCGTCAATCACCTCGGTGATGGTCGGTTTTTCCGGCGGCGTAATATCGATGGTGATGGCATACGGATCTGACATATCCGACATCCAGCCCGCACGGTCTTCCACTTTAATGGTGAAGGTGTGCGGACCTTCCGCCAGGTCAACATTCGGCGTATAGGACCAGTCGCCGTTCATTCCAACGATGGCGGTTCCCAGCAGGCTACCGTTGTCGTAGACGTAAATGGTGCTGCCTTCGTCCTGGAAATCCCCCAGCAGCGTTGGCCGCTGATCGTCAGTCACGCCGCCATCGGCCACGTCACCCACTTTAGGACCGACGTCGTCAATGATGGTACGGATACCGTCATCGTCTGCGCCCGGATGGGTCGGTGCCGTCAGGTCAACGTCGAGATCGAATGCGTTGCTGGCATCACTGTGATTACCGGCTGCATTGGTCGCCACGGCCGTCAGGCGGTGTGCGCCCTCGCTCAGATCGACGTTCGGATCCATGCTCCATGTGCCGTCGTCCTGGACCTGGGTGGTTCCCACGGAAGTGGTGCCATCAAACAGTTCAATGGTGTCACCCGCATGGCCGGTACCCCGCAACGTTGGACGCTGGTCGTTAGTCGCGTCGCCGCTTGCCAGGTCACCGGTTTTTGGTTCGGTATCGTCAAAGCCAGCGGTAATCACCGGCGTCTGCGCTGCGCCGCCGTCAATCAGGCTGAAGCCAAATTCGTCGGAAGGGACGCTGACGTTACCTGCTGCATCAACTGCTTTCGCCGTCAACAGATGGTCAGGACCGCTCAGGGCTACATCCGGGATCAGGCGCCAGCTGCCGTCAGAACCGACCTGCGCGCTGCCGATCAGTACGCCGTTGTCGTAGACATTGATCAGAGTATTCGCCTCGGCGGTACCGTGAATTTCCGGCAGATTGTCGTCGGTGATGCCGCCACGGGCAATATCACCGGTCAGGTCGCCCTGATCGTCAATCACTGCGGTGATGGCTGGCTGAAGCGGTGCGGTCAGATCCACTTCCACAATCCACGGATCGGAAGGTTCGGAAGTATTACCCGCCGGGTCGGTCACCACGATGGTGAAGTCATGGGTACCTTCATCCAGCGCCGGGTCCGGAATCAGGCTCCAGGAACCGTCCTCTTTAACAATGGCTGTACCAATCGGTTCACCGCCGTCGCGCACGGTGACCGTATCGCCAGGCTGCAGACCAGAGCCGACCAGCGTTGGCGTGGTGTCATCGGTGCTGCCGCCGTTCGGTATGCTGCCGGTGATAATGCCTTCGTTGTCAATGACGTCGCCGATACCCTGGTTGCCCGGAATGGTTGGTGCAGTCAGATCAACATTCAGGTCAAACGCGTTGCTCGGGCCACTGTGGTTGCCCGCTGCGTTAGTCGCTACCGCCGTCAGACTGTGTGAACCCTCGGTCAGATCGCGGTTTGGCTCCATGCTCCAGCTGCCGTCATCGGCCACAACGGTGGTGCCCAGCGATTCGCTGCCTTCGAACAGTTCGACTACATCGCCCGCATGACCGGTTCCTTTCAACAGCGGACGCTGATCGTTAGTATCATCGCCGCTGACCAGATCGCCGGTTTTCGGTGCAACATCATCGAAGCCGCCGGTGATGATTGGGGCCTGCGCTGCGCCGCCGTCAATCAGGTTAAAGTTGTAGTCATCAGACGGAATGCTGACGTTACCGGCTTTATCCACCGCTTTGGCAGTCAGTACATGGTCAGCCCCGCTCAGCGGCGCCTGTGGCGTCATCGACCAGTCACCGTTGGCGTCTGCCTGCGCGCTACCAATCAGCACGTCGTTATCGTAGACATTGACCAGGGTGTTGGCATCCGCCGTACCGTGAATTTCCGGCTGGGTGTCATCGGTGATGCCGCCGCGCGCCACGTCACCGGTCAGGTCGCCCTGATCGTCAACGATGGTGGTGATGGTCGGCTGGCCCGGCGGGGTCAGATCGATTTCCACGGTCCACGGATCGGATGGCGTCGACTCATTGCCCGCCGGATCGGTAACCACGATGTCGAAGTCGTGCGTACCCTCATCCAGGGGATCTTCAGGCGTGAAGGTCCAGGAACCGTCATCGCCAACAATCGCGGTACCAATTGGCAGACCGCCGTCGCGCACGGTAACGGTATCGCCCGGCTCCAGGCCGCTACCAATCAACGTCGGTTTATCATCGTCCGTCACGCCGCCGTCCGGCACGCTGCCGGTGATGCTGCCGACGTCATCGCGCACGTCGCCAATGCCGTCATTGCCCGGGATCACCGGCGCGGTCAGGTCAACGTTCAAATCGAAACCGTTGCTTGGCGCACTGTGGTTACCCGCTGCGTTCGTCGCCACGGCCGTCAGGCTGTGCGGACCTTCGCTCAGATCCTGGTTTGGATCCATGCTCCAGGTTCCGTCCGGCTGAACCTGGGTGGTGCCCAGTGATGTTGTGCCGTCGAACAGTTCAATCACGTCACCCGCGTGGCCGGTCCCTTTCAGCGTCGGACGCTGGTCATTGGTGGCGTCGCCGCTGGCCAGATCGCCAGTTTTTGGTTCGACGTCGTCAAAGCCGCCGGTGATCGCCGGAGGTTGCGCAATCACATCACCGCCTTCCGCCAGCGAGAAGTCATACTCGTCCGAAGGCGAGCTGACGTTACCTGCCGCATCGACCGCTTCCGCCGTCAGCGCATGGTCAGGCCCGGTAAGCGGCTGCTGTGGCGTCATTGACCAGTCGCCATTCACATCGGCCCGTGCGCTACCGATCAGCACGCCGTTGTCGTAGACGTTAACCAGGGTGTTGGCATCCGCCGTACCGTGAATTTCCGGCTGGGTATCATCGGTCAAACCGCCGCGCGCCACATCGCCCACCAGGTCGCCCTGATCGTCAATGAGGGTGCTGATAGCCGGTTGTGCCGGTGCCGTCAGGTCGATATCCAGATCGAAACCGTTGCTTGGGGCACTGTGGTTGCCCACGGCATTGGTGGCCACTGCGGTCAGGCTGTGTGGGCCTTCGCTCAGATCCTGATTTGGATCCATGCTCCAGCTGCCGTCCTCCTGCACCTGGGTGGTGCCCAGCGAGGTGGTGCCGTCAAACAGTTCAATCACGTCACCCGGATGGCCGGTGCCTTTCAGGGTCGGACGCTGGTCATTGGTGGCGTCGCCGCTTGTCAGGTCGCCGGTCTGTGGTGCCACGTCATCGAATCCGCCGGTAATAACCGGAGGTTGGGCAATAACGTCCCCACCTTCAGCCAGCGAGAAGTCATACTTGTCGGAAGGCTGGCTGATGTTACCTGCGGCATCAACCGCTTTGGCGGTCAGCGCGTGGTCAGTACCGGTCAGCGGCACCAATGGCGTCATTAACCAGTCGCCGTTGGCGTCCGCCTGGGCGCTGCCAATCAGCACGCCGTTGTCGTAGACATTGACCAGGGTGTTGGCATCCGCCGTACCGTGAATTTCCGGCTGGGTGTCATCGGTGACACCGCCGCGCGCCACGTCACCGGTCAGGTCGCCCTGATCGTCAATGATGGTGCTAATCACAGGTACGGCAGGTGGAGTCACATCAACAATGATGGTCCACGGGTCAGACGGTGCTGACTCGTTGCCTGCCGGGTCGGTAACGATAATGTCGAAATCGTGCGTGCCTTCATCCAGCGGTGGGTTCGGGGTGTGGTGCCACGAGCCGTCTTCGCCCACGATGGCCGTACCAATTGGCTGGCCACCATCACGAATAGTGACAGTATCACCCGGTTGCAGGCCGCTACCCACCAGGGTCGGGGTGCTGTCGTCGGTGACGCCGCCATCCGGCACGCTGCCGGTGATGCTGCCCACGTCATCGCGCACGTCGCCAATGCCGTCGTTGCCCGGGATCACCGGCGCAGTCAGGTCAACATCGAGCTTAAACGGTGCGGTGGTCGCGGTGTTGCCTGCGCCGTTGGTCACGGAAGCCGAGAAGCTGTGCGGGCCTTCAGCCAGCACCGGGTCGGGCAGGTAATGCCAGTCACCGAAGGCGTCAGCTGTCGCAGAGCCAATCACTACACCGTTGTCAGAAATCATCACCAGCCCATTCGGCGTGGCCTTACCGAACAGGGTTGGCGTGGTGTCATCGGTAACGGCACCGGTTGCCAGGTTGCCGGTCACGCTGCCCGCATCATCCACGGCGTAGTCAATGCTGACCACCACGGCAGACGTATCCACCACAAAGTGAATCGGGTCGCTTGGGGCGCTGAGGTTACCGGCTGGATCCTGCACCACGGTGCTGAATTCATGCGGGCCCTCTGCCAGTGGGTCCTTCGGCGTAAACGACCAGTCGCCATTCGCATCGGCTTTTTCGCTGCCAATCACCTGGTCGCCGTCGCGAATAATCACCGTGCTGCCCGGTTCTGCGGTGCCGGTAAAGGTTGGCGTGCTGTCATCGGTGATGCTGCCATCGGCAATCACCCCGGTCACTGCGCCGACGTCGTCGGTCAGTTCGGCCTGGGCTGCATCCGGTGCGGTCAGGTCGATCTCCAGGTTGAAGTCACCCGACGGCGCGCTGACGTTACCCGCTGCGTCAGTGGCTACCACGGAGAATTTATGTGGGCCTTCGCTCAGATCGGCGTCTGGCGTCCAGTGCCACTGGCCCTGGGCATCGGCGGTGACCACACCTTTCACTTCACCATCGACGGTGATCGTCACCTGGCTGTTTGCCGGGGCGTTACCCACCAGCTCAGGGCGCACATCGTCGGTGACGCCGTTGCTGCTCAGCATGCCGGTAACGCTACCGACATCATCCACTGCACCGATGATGGATGGCGCGGATGGGATTCCGCCGGTGATCAGGTCGAAGTCGAACGGATCGGAAGGCAGGCTGACGTTGCCCACGGCATCGCTTGCGACCGCATGCAGTTCGTGCGGGCCGTAAGGCAGTGGGAATTCTGGCGTCAGTGACCAGCTACCGTCGGTACCTGCGGTGACGGTGCCAATCAGCTGATTATTGTCATACACGCTGACCACGGTGCCGGCCGACGCCGTACCGGTAATGGTTGGGCGTGAGTCGTCGGTGATGCCGCCTGCGGCGATCGGACCGGTTAACGACCCCTGGTCATCAATAACCGTGACGATAACCGGCTTAACCGGCACATCGGTATCAATATCAATAATGTACGGATCGGAAGGTGCAGAAACATTGCCGACCGGATCGGTGACGATAATGGTGAAATCATGGGTGCCATCCGCCAGAGGGGATTCCGGCGTAAAGTCCCAGGTACCATCGTCCTTCACCACGGTGGTGCCCAGCACGTCGCCGCCATCGCGCACGGTGATGGTGTCACCCGGCTCCTGACCGCTGCCGCGCAGGGTTGGCGTGGTGTCATCGGTGGCACCGTTGGACGGTACCAGACCCTGTACCGGACCGACGTTATCCCAGATATCGCCAATACCGCTGCCCACTTCGGGCGCGGTCAAATCGATATTCAGGTCAAACTGAGAAGAGGTCGCTGAGGTGCCCATGGCATCCGTCGCGGTGGCGGTGATGTGGTGCAGACCTTCCGTCAGCGTTGGGCTTGGGAAGCTCCATTTACCTTCGGCATTGGCCTGCGCGCTGCCCAGCAGCGTGGTGCCGTCGTAAACCGTCACGATGGCATTCGCCTTCGCTTTACCGACCAGCGTTGGCGTGGCATCGTCGGTCGCATCGCCGCTGCTCAGATTCTGCGTAATGGAACCGGCATCATCAATCGCGTAGTCGATGGAGATAAACACATTGCTGGTATCAACATCGAAACCAATCGGTGCGCTTTCGCCGCTCTGATTACCGACCGGATCCTGCACGATGGTAGAGAATTCGTGGTGGCCATCGGCCAGCGGATCTTTCGGGGTAAATGACCAGCTGCCGTCTGGCTGCACGGTTTCTGAACCAATGACCTTGCCGTTATCACGGATGATCACCGTCGCGCCAGGTTCAGCGCTGCCGCTGAAGGTTGGCGTGCTGTCATCGGTGGTGCTGCCGTCGACAATCTCACCCTGTACCGGGCCAATATTGTCAGACAGGTGCAGATTATCAGCCGCCTCTGGCGCAGTGGTGTCAATGTTCAGCGCGAACTCAGCCGTTGGCTGGCTCACTTTACCGTTGGCATCGGTCGCCGTGGCGGTAAAGTTATGCGGGCCTTTAGACAGCGCGGTGCCTAGCGTCCAGCTCCAGTGACCATCAGCGCCTGCGGTAAAGGAAGCAACCGCTTTTTGATCAACGAACAAGGTCACCAGGCTGTTAGCGGGCGCCGTACCGTTCAGGGTTGGCAGAGTATCGTCGGTGGAATCGCCGCTTTGCAGCGTACCGGTCACCGCACCAATATCATCAAACGCGCTGGTGATGGCTGGGGCAGAAGGAATACCGCCGGTCACCAGATCGAAATCAAACAGTGGCGATTCTACGCTGGTGTTGCGCACGTCATCCAGCCCAACCACAGACAGGCTGTGATGGCCGTTGCTCAGTTGCATTTCCGGGGTGAATTCCCAGTTACCCAGGGCATCGGCCGTGGTGCTGCCTAACAATACGCGTGAACCGTTATTCAGGCGATCGTAAATCATCACCAGGGTATTGGCATCGGCGGTACCGTGCACGGTTGGCCATGCATCGTCGGTGGTGCCGCCCGGGGTGATGGCGCCGGTGGCGGCGCCAACATCGTCAATCACTTCGGTAATCACCGGCACCGATGGCGGCGTGGTATCGATATGCACCAGCCACGGGTCTGAGTGCTCAGACAGGTTGCCTGCCGGGTCGCCGACCACAATAGAGAAGTTATGATCGCCAGGGTTCAGTGCCGGCGATGGCGTATGTGACCAGCCGCCGTTTTCATTGACGATTTCGGTACCAATCAGGTTGGCACCATCATAGACATAGACGGTATCGCCCGGCGTCAGATGGCTGCCCTTCAGCGTTGGCGTGGTGTCATCGGTAGAACCGCCGTTAGCGATCGGGCCCTGGATCAGGCCGACGTCATCCCAGACGCTTTCAATACCGTCATTGTTCAGGCCCGGACGGGTCGGTGCCGTGGTATCGATATTCAGGTCAAACTCGGCGCTCTGATTGCCTGGCGTACCGCTGGCATCGCGCGGGATCGCGATAAAGGTATGCGGACCATCTGGCAAGACGCCGGTCGGGAAGGTCCAGGTGCCGTTACCCAGCACGCGGGCGCTACCAATTGGCGTGGTATTTCCTTCTTCATAGATATACACCACAGAACGCACGGTGCCGTGGCCGAACAGGGTCGGCGTATTATCTTTAGTCAGGCTGCCGCTGGTCAGGTTCTCTGGCGTGGCGTTGGTGTCATCAATCACATAATCGATGGTGGCGCTCAGGCCGTTCGGATCGATAACAAAGGTTAACGGCGGCGTTGGCTGACTCTGGTTGCCCGCTGCGTCCTGCACAATGGTGGAGAAGCTGTGTTCGCCCGCGCTCATCGGTTCGCGTGGGGTAAAGCTCCAGTTCCCCGCCGCATCCACCGGCGCGCTGCCGATGGTCTGGCCGTTATCGGTGATAAACACCAGCGTGCCGGGTTCAGCCTTACCGCTGTAGGTTGGCGTGGTGTCATCGGTGATGCTGTTGGCGGTGATCGCACCGGTTTCCGTGCCGACGTTATCGTTCAGCAGCAGCTCGGTCGCCGGTTCTGGCGGGGAGAGATCGACAATAATGGTGACCGGGGTTGTTGGCTGGCTTTCGTTGCCTGCCGCATCTTTTGCCACCAAATCGAACTCGTGCGGACCTTCGGCCAGCGGCGCCTCTGGCTGTACGGACCAGTTACCATCCGGCCCAACCACGCCGCTACCAATCACCACGCCGTTATCACGCAGTTCAATGGTGTTGCCCGGCGTACCGGTACCGGTAAATACCGGCAGGGTTTCGTCTGTGCTCTGACCGTTGGTCAGCGGGCCTGTCACCAGGCCGGTATTGTCGGTAATCGTACTGACGGTCGGCATCACGACGCCGCTGTCGTCAATCGGGCCACCTGCACCCGTATCGCTGGTGCCATTATGATCGTTGTTGTGATGGGCAATTAAATAGCCGAGGCCAAATGCCGCAGCAAGAGCTGCCAGCGCGCCCAGCGCCAGCAGCGCCGGGGCAATCGCGCCCTCCGCCACCACCAGACCGTCAAGGCCGGAAACGGTGTTGGCACCCAGCGCCAGCGGGGAACTTTCGCCGTCGACCAGCAAAGCCGCATCGTGCTGGCTGTCGCCGTCGGTGGAAATAAACTGATGCCACTGGCCGTCTTCACCTTTACCGACCAGCTCGCCCGGTTTGTCGAAATAGTCTTCAATAACCAACTGAGGTGAGTTTGCGTCAGTCCCTTCCAGCATCACGTGCAGATCTTTGCCCACGCGCTGCACGGTGATATTTTCTGGCGCGACGCCGTTCTCACCTTCAGCAAGGATATATTTAGCGCCTTCGACGGCTTTTATTTTTACCGCACTGCCTGTTTTCGCGGCGCGCAATACTTCAGCTTTGACAATGGTATTTTTACTTACCACCGCAATATTGGTGTTTTCAAGACTCATAAGAACCTTTCCGTATTATTTATCCCTATTTCTCACCTGATGATGAGAAAGACGCTGGACACAACGTAACGATCTATGACCAGTTAACGCCTTTTTACCCGACCGGCGGAAAGGGAAATACAGCCAGGGTCTTGGTTAACAAATAGGGGTTGAATATATCGTCAGGGTGAAGAGCACTTGTTAATTATTAAAATTGTCAGTGCGGAAAAATATATCAGGAGATGTCTGAGCCTCAGGCAAGAATAAACCGAACTCATCCAAGACGCGGCCTGGTTCTTCTTTAAACGATTTGCCGCATTATCAGGAAACTTCTGAGGGAGACCCCTCTTAATTCAACCCATTTATCTCTATCTCCAGGAAAAATGCATCATGACTACACCACTGAACCTGCTGGTTGTTGACGGCAAAACTGTTGTTAAAACGGCTTCTCTGCCACAGGCAGCGAAAGGCCAACCGGTCCATGTCAAAGCCATCGACGGCGGTAAATACCTGCTGTCCAGTGGTGAAAATCATACCGCACCGGATCACATCGTGGTTAAGCGCGTTGGCAAAGACCTGCAGGTCTTCACCCAGGACGGCGACGATACCCCGGAAATCATCATTGACGGTTTCTACGATCATCAGGGCGAACTGTCCGGCATGGCCGCTGACGGCACCTATCACACCTACGTCAATCAGGATGGTTCGGATCGTGACGCCTTCCTGCTGCTGGACGACAGCGGCGCATCAACCCTGATCCTCGGCAGCGACAGCACCGCAGGTCTGGAAGGTCTGGCGGCGGCAGGCGGCCTGAGCAACGGCATGATCGCCCTTGGCGCACTGGCTGCACTGGCCGCGCTGACCGGCATCGCCGTTGCCGCGCACAACCGTGGCGGTCATGACCATCACGTTGCAGACCCTAAAGTCCCTGGCGTGACGTCAGCGACGGATAACGTCGGCAGCGTGCAGGGTAAAATTACCCAGCACGGCGTGACCGATGATTCCCGTCCGGTATTTGATGGCAAGGGTACGCCCAACAGCATCATCAACGTCTATGACAACGGTACCCTGATTGGCAGCACCGTGGTGGCGACCGACGGCAGCTGGGCATTCCAGCCGACCACCCCACTGCCGGAAGGTGCGCACGATATCAGCTTCAGCGAGACCAACTCTGCCGGCGTTGAGAGCCCACAGTCTGCCCCCGTCAGCTTCGATGTTGACCTGACCCCCCCTGCTGCTGCCGACATCATCAGCGTCACCGACGGTAAAGACCAGGACCTGATCCACGGCGGCTTGACCAACAACGGTGACGTTGAAATGTCCGGCAAAGACGCGACCCCAGGTGACGTGGTCAAAATGTACGACGGCGACAAGCTGATTGGCTCAACCGTGGTTGATGCTGACGGTAACTGGACCGTTCCAGGCACCATCGTCGGCGACGGCGAGCATGACCTGACCATCGGGATTACCGATCCGGCGGGCAACGAAAGCCCACGCTCCCCGGCGATCCCGGTTGACCTGGATACCACCGCACCAGATGCCCCAACGCCGACGCTGGCTGATGGCAACGGCCTGGATCTGACCCACGGCGGTCTGACCAATAACGGTGATATGGATATGTCCGGCAACGGCGCGACCCCAGGCGACGTGGTTAAACTGTACGACGGCGATAAGCTGATCGGTTCTGCCGTGGTTGATGACAGCGGCAACTGGACGATTCCAGGTGCGATTAGCGGCGATGGCAAACATGACCTGAGCGCCAGCATCACCGATCCGGCGGGCAATGAGAGCGCAAGATCTGCACCGATTGCCGTTGACCTGGATACCACTGCACCTGACGCACCAACCCCGACACTGGAAGACGGTAACGGCCTGGATCTGACGGCTGGCGGCCTGACCAACAACGGCGATATGGACATGTCCGGCAGCGGCGCAAATCCTGGCGACGTGGTGAAACTGTATGACGGTGACACCCTGATCGGCTCTGCAATCGTAGACGACAGCGGCAACTGGACCGTACCGGGTGCAATCTCTGGCGACGGCCCACACGACCTGAGCGCGACGGCCACCGACCCGGCGGGCAACGAAAGTGCTAAATCCTCGCCAATCAAGGTTGACCTGGATACCACCCCGCCGGCTGTTCCAACGCCAACGCTGGCCGATGGTAATGGACTGGATCTGACGGCAGGCGGCCTGACCAATAACGGCAGTCTGGACATGTCCGGTAAGGACGCAACCCCGGGTGACGTGGTGAAACTGTATGACGGCGACAAGCTGATCGGTTCGGCGGTGGTTGATGACAGCGGCAACTGGACCGTGCCTGGCGGCATTACCGGCGATACCACACACCCAATCAGCGCCACCATTACTGACCCGGCGGGCAATGAAAGCGCTAAATCTGCACCGATTAACGTTGATCTGGACACCGTCGCGCCGGCGGCTCCTGCCCCTACCCTTGCGGACGGCAACGGTCTGGATCTGACTGCCGGTGGCACCACCAACAATGGCCACCTGGATATGTCAGGCAGCGGTGGCACACCGAAGGATGTGGTGAAGCTGTATGACGGCGACACCGTGATTGGCTCGGCGGTGGTTGACGCCAGCGGGAACTGGACCGTACCGGGTGTCATTAGCGGTGACAGCACACACCCGATCACGGCGACCGCAACGGATCTGGCTGGCAACGAGAGCGCCCATTCTGCGCCGATCCCGGTTGCGCTGGATACCACGGCGCCAACCACCACGCTGCATCTGGATGATAACAATCCGACGCTGAGCGGCGTTACCGAAGCCAATGCCGTGGTGTTTATTTATGACGGCACTACCCTGCTGGGTAGCCAGAAGGCGAACGCAAGCGGTAACTGGAGCTGGAAACCGACCGGAAAATTGGCTGACGGTACCTATAACTACAACGCTACCGCGCAGGATGCATTAGGTAATACCAGTGCGCACACCGCTAATCTTGGTTTTAAAGTGGCCTCCACCGTTAACGATTTTAACGATACCACCGGACAGGGCTGGACAGTTTCAGCGGCCCATGCTGCAGATACCAGTTTCAACGGTAGCAGTATCACTGTGAGACCGAGTGGAGCCATGGCTACCGGGGAGATCCTTTACCGTGAATTTACCGTGCAGGCAGGACATACCTATAACCTGTCCTATGCCGGCGTCACCTGGGCGACATCGGGTACCACCAGGGAATATATGTCAGTGGGTGTGAGCATTAATGGCGCATCATTGGGTGCTCCCGGCCAGGTATACGCCGGTACAAATAGTTATACGTGGACGGCAACAACATCTGGCGTGGTGCGCCTTGCGATGTATACCGACAATACCGAACTTGCTCCGGGCAACTGGATCACGCTGGATAACTTCACCATCCGCGATTCGGCGCCGACCGGTGCAGTGTCTGTCAGCAGCTTCGGTGTGGAAAGCCATGATGACACCAGCGTGCAGCAAGATGACAGCATCAGCAGCCTGAGCACGCATCACGATGACAGCAACGCCACTGCGCAGCACGATGCGCAACCCACGACCGCGCAGACGGAAGGCGCATCGGCGACCACCGTGCAGCACGACGACGGCGCAAATCATTTCCAGCTGAGCGGTAACGAGCTGAAAATGATCGACACCGGTGCAGTCATCGACCTGTCGAACGTGGCGCAGCAGCATCAGGGCGAAGAGATCCACAGCCTGTCGCTGGAAGGTCACGGCAACAACGTACTGAACGTCAACATCAACGACGTACTGGCGCTGGGTAGCGACGATCTGTTCCAGCAGGACGGTAACAAGCAGTTGATGATCAAGGGCGATGCGGGCGATACCGTGAACCTGGAATCCGTCAACGGTGACAAGTCGCCGGAGCAGTGGAACGCGCAGGGTCAGGTCAGCCATGATGGCACCACCTTTAACGTTTACCAGAATGTGGATCATGATGTTGAAGTGCTGATCCAGCAGGGCATCCAGACCCACGTACAATAATCCCTTTGTGTATGGGCCATGGATGGCCCTTTGCCCGCCGCCTGGCGGGCTTTTTTTTTGCCTGCCAATTGTGGCCAGCCAGCACAAACCAAGACCCGGCCTGGACTTTCGCTTTTTTAACTCAGGCACAATCAAAGAAATTTCTTAGCTCGTTCCATTTTCTTGCTTTTCTATACAGGACAGCCTCTGATGCAGCAGATTTATGACTCCACCCATTCATCCCCACCACAGACGGAGGCCACGTTATTGACCTCCGCCACCGACCTCAGCGCCTATGGTGACTGGGACGATGTCGGCGAGGATGATCAAAACCGTCACGCCCGTGCCGCCAACAGCCTGGCGCCTGCACGCCCGATTGTCACCGGCACCGACGTCAGCCACGAGCTGGTGTTTTTGGTCAACGAACATCCCTTACTGCCGTCAGAGCCGGCGATCGCGGACCGCCCACAGACGGTCTCCCCGACTGACGTTCACGAGGAAGAAATGCACCAGGAAATGCCGGAGCATCAGCAAAACCTGGCGCAGCTGAGCGCCGTGACGCAAAACAACGCAGCGAATGCCAAAGGCGCAAATAGCACCCCGCTGGTTACTGAGCAGGAGCATAACGCCCATCAGAAGGCCGCGGCCCATACTGCGCCCGCGACCCACGCCGACGTGGCCAGCACGCCAGCCCATGTCGCGCATCCTGACGCCCACGCGGCGGTACAGGCGCACCAGATTGACAGCATTCAGGCCCATGCCGAAGCGGCCCATGCCAGCAGCAGCCCGGAAATCTATCAGGGCATCTCGCAGCATGATTCGCATCTGTCTGCGCTGATTGCCGCCGACAGTCTGCCGCTGGCAGGCCAGCCGGTGGTGGCTGACGCGCCGGCAGCAGCGCCAGCAGCAGCGGCAGCATCCGCACCAGGGCCAGGCATGCTTTCTGCGGCATCGGCACCGACCGCCAGCGAACTGCTTATTCCGGCCGAAGAGCTGCTGTTCAGTCACGACGCCAGCCTCAGTAATGACAGCCCAAAAGCGCTGGAGCTGACCGATCTGCTGGGCGGTGAAGCACCGGGCAGCTGGAATACCCATCAACCGACCATGGATGAAGGCGTAATGCAGGTGATGCCGGAATATACGCCCGTCGAACTCGAACAGACTGACCTCCATCACCTGTTCTGAATGCCTCCCGGTGCCAACGGTGCCGGGTGATAACCCGATAACCTGCTGATAATGATGAATCGATTCCTGCTGAGTTTTTTGCTGTGCGTGATAACGCTGGGGTATGGGCAGCCATTCGCCCAGGCAAGCCCTGCCTCGCTGACCCTGACGCCCCGCGTTGAGGTCATGCCGCCGGTGGTTAACTTCACCCCGGACGTTCGCGCCTGGCTGCAAACCCATGCGGAAATCCGCGTCGGCGTGTGGGGCATTTCACAGCCACCGGTCAGCGTCGGGATCGAGCGCGGCCAGCTGGCAGGCATCGATGCCGATTATCTGTCACTGCTGGAGTCGTCACTCAACGTTCATTTCACGCTGGTGCATTATCAGGACAGCAAAAGCGCGCTGGCGGCGTTAAGCCGCGGCGAAATCACCCTGCTGGCGATCTGGAATCGGGGCATGTCGGCGAATCAGCCGGTGCGCGCCTCCCTGCCCTGGCTGCTGGACCGCCCGGTGCTGGTCAGCCGTCAGCAACCCAATTCCGACCAACAGAACGCCGTCGACGCGCCGGACACGCTGCTGCGCGACCTGCTGGACGACTCGGCACGGCTGAGCGGACGTAACCCGCTGGAGACTGGCGAGGGCGGACATCAGGATTATTACCATGCGGTAAACGCCGTGGCGCTGGGCAACGAGGAAGCCCGCTGGATGAATCGCGCCACCGCCCACTATTTAACGCGCGACCGCCAGGTTGAGCATATCTGGCTGCATCCGCATCCCACGCAGGGTGACCTGAACCTCAGTTTTGGCGTCAGCACTGAATCGCCGCATTTATTGCGGGCCATCGATGCGGTGCTGCAAAACCTGCCGCTGGTCAGCCGCCTGCGCATTGCACATAACTGGGGGCTGGGTAACGATCACGTGATCGATCGTACCGAGCTACACCTCAACACTCTCGAGAGTCGCTGGCTAAAACGCCACGATCCCTTCACCGTGCTGCTGGACAGCCGCCGCAGCCCGCTGACGTTTGTCGATGCGAAAGGCCAGCCTGCCGGCCTCGCCGTCGACGTCCTCAAATGGATTAGCCAGCGCTATGGCCTGACTTTCTCCTGGCAGATCGCCGACAGCGATCGGCAGATGGCCGAGCTGCTGGTGCGCTATCCCAACGCACTGGTTGCCAGCGAGCTGACCGTGCCGGGGGAGAGTGAATCGGCGCAGTCCACCCTAACCTCCAGCGCGCCCTGGCTGATCAGCCCGGCGGTGCTGTTGATGAACCGTGCCAGCCCGCGTCCGGTCTCGCTGCACGATCTGAATGGTGAGAAAATCGCGATTGAGCGTCACAACCCGCTGATCCCCTGGCTGGAAACCTGGTTCCCTACCCTGCAACTGGTGCAGACCGACACCTCGGATATGGCGGTAAAGCTGCTGGAAGTGGGCGAGGTGCATGCCGCAATCTCCTCGCAGTTCAGCGCGCAGTATTACCTCAAGCACAACGATGAGCATCAGCTTTACCAGGCGCTGGCGCTGCCCGCCAGGCCGCTAAACGTCGGCTTTGCCGCGCGCGGGGATAATCCTTGCGCCATTAGCATTATCAACAAAGCGCTGCGCGCCACCTCGCCGGAAACCCTGCTTAAGCTGGCCTATAGCTGGCGTACCCTGCCCACCCCCATCGAAGAGCAGCATTTCTGGTCGACCCCGTTCTGGTCGGTGGCGCTTCCGCTTATCGGCCTGCTGCTGGTGCTGGTGCTGAGCGGGTTATGGATTGGCCGCCTGCGGCAGGCGTTGCGCAATATGCTGGCCCATCTGCGCCGCAACCAGATGCTGATTGAACAGCTGCAGCAGGCGCGGGATGAAAATCAGCGCATGCTGCAGGCGCACAATGCCTTTATGAAAAGCATGAGCCACGAAGTGCGCACGCCGATCAATGCAGTAATTGGCCTACTGGAGCTGGAACTGCGTCAGCAAACCCTCAGCGGCATGCACAACAGTAATCTGCAAACCGCCTATGAATCCGCCTGCGAGCTGATGTCGCTGACCGGCGATGTGTTCGATATTTTCCAGGCGGAAACCCAGGACACTCCGGGTATAGCGCGCATGGTGAATCTGCCGTCGCTGGTGCACAGCACCGTGGCCCTGTACCGCCAGCAGGCGGAAGAAAAATCGCTGCGCATCTCGGTGGTGAACGACCTGAAAGAAGCGCATTGCGAAACGGATTCGCTGCTGATTATCCGCGTGCTCTCCAGCCTGCTGCGCAACGCGGTGCGCCACACCGCACAGGGAGAGATTGAAGTCGCCCTTTATCAGGGCGATAAGGATGCCAGCGGTAACCTGCCGCTGGTGATTGAGGTGTGTGACGAGGGAGACGGGCTGCCGGATAATTTTGACCCGCTGATTGACGCAGGCAATAACGAAGGCGTTCTCAGCCTGCAGGGCACCGGCTTAAGCCTGCTGGCCTGTCAGACCATGCTGGAACAGGCCGGCGGCGAGCTGATTATTGAAAGCGAAGCCGACAGCGGCACCACCGTCAGCCTGCACCTGCTGGTCCGGCCGGCGCCGCCACAGGATGAGGAGGTCCCGCCGATGGCCGGGCTGAATATTCTGGTGGTGGATGACTACCCGCCGGCGCTGCAGATCCTGCGCCAGCAGCTCAAGGCGATGGGACATCAGGTGACCACCGCCGCACATGGGCTGGAGGGGCTGTACTGCTGGCAAAACAAGGCAGACTTTGCCCTGATTATCACCGACTGCACCATGCCAGAAATGGACGGTTTTGAGATGACCCGCCGCATCCGTGCGCTGGAACAGCAGCGTGGAGCGTCGCCGCTGCCGATTCTGGGTCTGACGGCCATGAGTGGTGCCGAGGTCACCCAGGATTGTCTTAACGCCGGCATGAATCAGTGCCTGACCAAACCCCTTTCGTCGAATGCGTTACAGCATCTGATTGCGCACTATACCGAAGCAAAACATTGTCTTCCCGCGTGATGAAAGAGACCCGGCCTGGATTCTGCTCAAGCGGATTATGGGATCATTCTTTCTTCGCCTCTGACTTAATTTAAAGGAATAACATGTCCACCAACGTTGTCATCTATGATAATCATCCGATTATTTTGGAGGGATTAAAGCATTTGATGGCGCACAGGGATTACGCAGTAACGTGCAGTACCTCAGACGCCAGTGAATTTATTTATCAGGTCGAAACGGGACATCCCGGCATTGTTATTCTTGACCCACTGCATTTACCTGAAGAGTATTTTGAAAAACTGTGTCGTTTAAAACGCCTTAATAAGAAAATCAGAATCTTTGTGCTGGCAGGATCCGACAGCGTGTATCATTTAATTCGCGGTCACCGGCTGGAGATACAGGGTTATCTGAGTAAAACGGACGATCTGGAGATGCTGGATTATATGCTGGACAGATTAGCCAGCGGCAGGCATGTCTTTACCCATGCGATGCAGCAAAGAGTGATTAATAAAGACCGGGATTTTCAGCTGATGCTCTCTTTTACCAATCGCGAGCTGCAAATACTGCGCGAACTGGGTGCCGGGAAATCGAATAAAATTATCGCCGGCGAGCTGCTGTTAAGCAGTAAAACCATCAGCACTTACAAGCGCAGCATTATGAATAAATTACAGACCCAGAAAGTGCGTGATGTGATCGACTTCGCCCGCCGTAACGGCTTCTGAGCCCCCTTCCCGACTATCTGCCATTAAGCGCTGACCCAGCCTCAAGCTGCGTCAGATAGCGGGTCAGCACGGCGATCAACGTACTGCACTGTTCGGTCAGTACGTCTGCCTTTTCATCCTGCTCACGACAATTTAATTCCAACCGGATACAGGCCTCCGCCAGATCGTTGCGGCCGGCAATCCTGACGCTGCCTGCAATGCGGTGGGCCAGATCGGCCACCTCCACAGGATGTTCGGCAACCTTCAGCGTTGCCAGACGATTGAGATCCTCGCGCAGGGTGGTAATCATCAGCGAACGCATGGTGGCTTCTATCTGACGGTCGACCTCATCGTTACGCATTTCCTGGCTGTCTGGTGCGGGCGGACTGACGCTGATGCTGATGCTGCTCAGCGCCGCAGAAAGGCTGTTGATCGAGCAGGGTTTAAACAGACAGCTGTTCATGCCGGCTTCCAGGCAGCGTTCGGTAATCTCCTGCATGGCATTGGCGGTAAAGCCGATAATCCAGCCGGGTTCCCGCTGCTGCTCCTCTTCTGACTCGCGGATGATCTGCGTGAGCTGGTAGCCATTGATGCCGGGCATATTGCAGTCGGTGATGATCACGTCGAAGTGATTGTTTTGCCACAGCTTGAGCGCCTCGTAGCCGTCGCTGGCCAGATGGGCATGCTGCCCAAGCCACGCCAGCTGTTTCGCCAGCAGGATGCGGTTGGCGGCATTATCGTCCACCACCAGCACATTCAGCGTTGGCAGCCCATCTTCAGGGCCGTCTTCCGCTTGTGGCGTCTGCTGTTCCTGCACCACCTGCTGCAAGGCCAGCATGGCGCGTACCCGCGTCCCAACGCCCTTCTCGCTGCTCAGCGTCAGCGACCCCTGCATGTTTTCACAGATGGTGCGGCTGATATACAGCCCCAGTCCGGTGCCGGCGCGGCGGTTTTCCGCCTGACTGAAGGGCTGGAACAGTGCCGCCTGGCTGGCGGCGGCGATGCCAATGCCGCTGTCCTGCACCTCAATGCAGTACTGCACGCTGCTGCTGCCCGGCACGCGCGTCTGCGACAGCGTCAGGGTCACGCCGCCCTGGTCGGTAAATTTAATCGCGTTGCTTAACAGATTGGCCAACACCTGCTTGATACGCAGCGGGTCGGCCAGCACATCGACAATCGGCTCGTCGGGATAATGCTTGCTCAGGGTGATATTTTTGTCGATCGCCAGCCCCTGATAAACCTTCAGCATATTGTCGATCAGTTTGCCGAGGTTAACCGTCTCCGGGTTGAATTCCAGATGGCCACCTTCAATGCGGCTGATATCGAGGATATCGCCAATCAGTCCGACCAGACTGTCCGCCGACTCATAGGCCACTTCCAGCGCCTGTAAATCGATCTCCTTTTGACGCCCTTTCTTCAGCGCCATATCCAGCATGCCGATAATCGCATTCATCGGCGTGCGGATCTCATGGCTCATGGTGGAGAGGAACACCGATTTGGCGCGGTTCGAATCTTCGGCACGCTCTTTGGCATCACGCAGTTCCGCAAACAGCGCTTCACGCTCGGTAATGTCCATCCAGCCGCCAATCACCCCCATCACCTTGCCGTCGCTGTCGTGCCACGGCTGGATCCACTGATAGACCGTCAGGCCAATCGAAGAGTCCGGATTGTCATACAGGTCGTAGCGGCGATCCTCAACAATCGACCGGTCGGTTGCGATCACCTCCAGCATCTGCTGGTGATAGAAGCTGGCCTGTTCCGGCGTGCGTAAACCCGGTGACTGCTCCATGGTGGTGCCGAGCGAGGCGTCATAATCGATGCCGGTCTCTTCCAGATAGCGCTGGTTGCAGTAGATTAAACGCGCGCTGTTATCACGCAGCGAGACCGGGAACGGCATGCTGTTAACCACTTCACGCAGTTGGGAGAGCTGGTTGTTGAGCTGGCGGCGCAGTTCGGCCTTGCGCTTAATTTGCTGACGCAGATAGAGCGCCCAGCCGGTGATCAGCGCAATGATCAGCAGGGTAAAGATGCCGCTGGCAATCAGCACTTCGCGATAGCGCGACCAGAAGTTATCCACTACCACAAAATCACTTGGCCGCCAGCGGTTGGCCAGGCTCTCCATTTCGGACGGCGGTATGCTCAGCAACACTTTATCCAGCAGAGAACGCAGTTGGGGATCGGTACGGCCCACGCCAAACGAGATCCACGCGGGATTGTCCCCCACCGTGGCGACGATTTTTAACCGGTTGGCATACTGCGTTTTGATATGGTAATCGGCCATCATCAGGATACTGGCCGAGGCATCCGCCTTGCCGTTGGCGACGCTGGATAACAGCTGCGCCTCGTTCTCGACCATCACCAGTTGAATTTCGGGATAGCGCGAACGCACCATCCCTTCAATGCCGGTATCCCTGACCAGCGCCAGACGCTTGCCGCGCAGATCGGGCAAAGAATGGATGCTGTTATCTTTTTTACGCACCGCCAGCGCAAACGCACTGCGCATATAGGGGCGGGTAAACAACAGCTGCTGGTTGCGCTTCTCGCTTGGCGTCAGCGAGGCCAGCATATCGGCCTTCGCGCTCATCACCCCTTCCACCAGCTCACGCGTGCTGTCGACCGTCTCGAAATGGAAATCCAGCCCGGTTTTCAGCGCAATCGCCGAGAACAGATCGCCGACCATGCCATGCAGCGCCCCGCTGCTGTCGACAAAGGAGATCGGCGCGGCATTGTCCTCGCTGTACAGCAGAACGTTCACCACCGGATGACTTTTCATCCAGTGCTTTTCTTCTTCACTAAAAACCAGCGGCGCAGCGGTCTGGGTAATGCCGATCAGATCCGGTTGCCACAGGCGATGCAGCTGCTCAACATCCTCCTGCGGCAGGGCGGCAATCGCCCGGTTCGCCAGGGTAATCAGCATCGGGTTATTCAGGCTGAAGGCGAAGCCGACATCGCGTTCCGGCAGATTGCTGAAGCGCTCAAGCTTGACGTTATTGAGGAAGTTGCGGCTCAGGGAGTAGCTGTTGCCCAGATAGGCCTGCGCCTGGCCAAAGGCCACCGCACTGAGGGCATCCTGATAATTGTCATACAGGCGAAAATGCGCGGCGGGATAGGCATCCTTCACCATCGCCAGCGGCAGGTAATCTTTCGCCATCGCCACGGTGATCTCGTTGAGGTCTTCCGGCAAAGGCTGCTTATCATCGGTATTGACCCCCAGCACCGGCTTTTCACTGGCGTAAGGTCGGGAGAGTTGAAAATCACTGTCTTTCCTGAACTGAGGAACCGACGGGATCAGGTCAATTTCACCCTGCGCCAGCGCCTGCCACTGCGCGGTAATGGTCGGATAGGATCGAATAACCACCGGCAGATTAAGCTGCCAGCCAATGCGCCCGATATAATCTGCGCTCAGCCCTTCAAACTCGTGGCGATTGTTGATCATACCAAAGGGTGGCGCATCCTCATTAAGGATGCCGACCACCAGCTGTTTCTTTTGCTGCAGGTAGGCGCGCTGTTCCGGCGTGACGTCCAGCCGCTGTAATGACGGCGTAAAGGCGCGCATCAGTAAATGGTATTCAGCAGCATGGGCGGGGATCAGCAACAACAGGGTGAGTGCCATCACCCACCCTTTCAACAAGCGCGCCATAGCGTTAGTCATTAATCAGATTATTGTTGCGGGCAAAATCGATCAGCTCAATCAGCGTAGCGGCATTGAGCTTGATCTTTAAACGGTGTTTATAGGTGCTGATGGTTTTTTCGCTCAGCACCAGCTGATCGGCAATCTGCTTATTGCCCATCCCCTTCGCCAGCATCATCAGCACGCTCAGCTCGCGATCGGACAGCTGTTCCAGCTGCTCGGACTGCGTGGTGGGGGCGATAAAACGGTTGTACTGCGGGAAATAGCTGATGCCGCGCATCACCAGCTTAATGGCGTCAACCAGCTCGCTCAGATCGTCGGTTTTGGTGACAAAGCCATCGGCACCGGTCTGCTGGCAGCGCAGGGCAAAATGCGCGCTCGCCTGCGAGGTAAGCACGAGGATTTTCAACGGCATATCCAGCGCCCGCAGGCGCTCTATGACCTGGAAACCATCAATTTTCGGCAGCCCAATATCCAGTAACACCAGATCGGGTTCCAGCTCCCGGGCTTTGGTCAGCGCATCGACGCCATTATCCGTTTCGGCGACGACTTCCAGTCCACTTTTTTCCAGCAGCATTTTTACCGCAAAGCGGATAACGGGATGATCGTCAACAATGATCACTTTCTTCATGTGCGTTTAATTTCCTGGATTGCCGAAATCACCCTAAAGGGGGGGTGAAGAGGGTCGCTACCATAGCTGTTTAATACAGATTTAACTGTAGGATATTACTTATGTTAACGGCAGGGAAAAACTTTCTGACATTAATAAAAACCTTAAATATTAGGGGGTTTTTAATAAATTTTCGCCGAAAATTAAGTTGTTCGTTGTGAGACAGCTATTGCAAATACATTATTACGATAAACACTGGCACTGAATTTGACCTGATAATTTGTATTAAGTCAGCGAACTGGGCTGATATTCAGTGTCGCAATGAAAGAATAAACCTGTGAACGTTACTCTTCAGCCTCACTTAACGGCTCAGGGTTTCAATACGCAGCCTGCCCTGTTGGTAATCCTGCACCAGAAAAAACGGCAAGGCGATTGACCACTCACCTTGATTCACCGTCGCCTGATATTCATAGCGCCCGGCCCCGACAATCAGGACCACCGTTTGCTGCGCCCCATCCGCCAGCGTGCTTGCCCCACCCGCCCGCGAATAGCCCGCATTACTGCCCACGTGAAACGCATCGGTATTCCAACGGATCGGCGCATGCGCCGGCCACGGCTGCGCGTGGTGGAAGCCAAACAGATCGTCGTGGTTAAGGATGCTTTCCCGCGCCGTCGGCCACAGCACCGCTTTGAGGAACTGTTGATCGGTAAAACGCTCGGTGCCCTGATAGCTCGCCATAAACTGATGGATCAGCGGCTCAACGGGCGGGAACACGCCGCTGACGCCGCCCCACATCCCGGCCAGCAGCAGTTCGGTATGGGTGAAATAGTCGCGCATATGGTGGAAATGGTAAGGCGACGCCAGCCACGCCTCGACCGCTGCCGCTTCGCGTTCGGAGACCAGTGAGTCGGCATCGCGCACGATATACCGCTCCACGTCCGGGTCATCCATTACCAGAAAGCGCCACAGCGTCGGGAAGATATCCTTATCGCCGGACATGTCGCGCAGCTGAGCACCGGCGTCACGCAGACGCTGCCAGACATGCTCAGGCACGCTGTCGTCCAGATACACACGGCAGGTCCAGTGCGGATAGAGGTCGGCCGCTGCCGCGATGTTCTTTACCAGCGTTTCGCAATAGCGCGGCTGGGCACCATACAGGCTGAAGGCGATAATATTCTTCTCGCGGGCCTGTGGGTTAAACGGTTTGACCGGCTGCAGCGGCCAGCGCTGACCGTGACGAAACGTCTCGTCGGCGGCCTGCAGCGATCGATGGCCATAGTGCTGCAACTCCTCTTTTTTACCCAGCCAGCCGCACACTTCTGCCAGGCCATCAAGCCAGGTTTCAGATGCCTGCGCACGCTGCGGAGAGGCTTCAATTCGCTGATAGGTTTTATAGGCTTTGCGGTAGTTCCCTTCGCGCATCAGCGTCAGGGCAAGGTCGCTGAGCACCGTCATATTGCCCGGCATCATCATCAGCACTTTCTCGCAGCACTGACGGGCCAGCGGATAATCCTGACCGGCCATCGCCTGACGAAAATTGGCCGCCAGCAGCTGGCACTTTTGCACCATAGCAGCAGAAGGCGTGGCAGGCTTGCGCCCTGAGGGTGGGAGTCGCGGCGGCATACATTATTCTCATAAAGGCCAGAAATTTCCGATAGTTTAAACGCCACCTGCTTATTCCTTTACAAGACAGGTCTTGGAATATCCTGGGTTTACGATAATTGCCGCTGCATTAACGCACCTTTCCTGATGGTCAGGATTTTTTTGACCGTATTGGAATCTTTAAGATTGCCGGTGGCCCGGCAATCCCTTTATAACTCAGGCATCATTACTGGCGACTTTATAATCCGGATCGTCCAGTTCATGGCTGCAGAATGGCCCGGCCTGGCGCAACAGGCTGATGCAATCTTCGCTCAGGTGGCGCAGACGCAGGCTCTTGCCGGCCTCAAGATAGCGAGCAGTCAGCTTGTCGATCGCTTCCACCCCGCTGGAGTCCATCACCCGGGTGCGGGCGAAATCGATCACCACACTGTCGGCATCCTGTTGCGGATTAAACAATTCCTGGAAACTGGCGGTGGAGCCAAAGAACAGCGGCCCTTCCAGACGGTAGGTTTTCTCACCCTCTTTTTCCGACTGCGCGATAATGGTGATGCGCGCATGCTGCCAGGCGAAGACCAGCGCCGAGATAATCACCCCGCAGATCACCGCCATTGCCAGGTCGGTGAAAATGGTCACCAGCGTTACCGCGATCATGATCACCGCATCGGCTTTTGGCATGCGCTTCAGCCGCTTGATGGAACTCCATTCGAAGGTGTTAATACACACCACGAACATAATTCCGGCCAGTGCCGCCACTGGCAGCAGCGCGATATAGTCGGACAGGCTAATAACAAACAGGATCAGCAGGACCGCACCGACCAGGTTGGAGATGCGTCCGCGCCCGCCGGAGGTGAAGTTGATAATTGACTGACCGATCATCGCACAGCCCGCGAAGCTGCCGAAAAAGCCGCAGATGGTGTTGCCGATGCCCTGCGCCACGCACTCCTGGTTGCCCGCGCCCTTTTTACTGCCCATCTCATCCAGCACCGCCAGCGTCAGCAGCGACTCAATCAGCCCCACCAGCGCAATCACCACCGCATACGGCAGCACGATCTTCAGGGTGTCCCAGGTTAATGGCGCGGTCGGCAGATGGAAGGATGGCAGTGATCCGGAGATATTCGCCAGGTCGCCAACGCGCTTGGTATCCAGGCCAAAACCAATGGCAATCGCACTGATGGCAATCAGCGCCGCCAGCGAACCGGGAATGGCTTTGGTCAGTTTTGGGAACAGCCAGACGATCAGCATCGCCAGCGCCACCAGCGCATACATCACCGGCCCCTGCCCTTTAATCATTGGGAACTGGGCCAGCATAATCACAATCGCCAGGCCGTTAACGAAGCCATATATCGCCGGTTGCGGCACCAGACGGATAAACTTACCGAGTCGCAGCACGCCAATCGCCAGCTGGATCAGCCCGGCCAGAATAGTCGCCAGCAGCACGTACTCGTAGCCGTGTTGGGTAATCAGGCTGATCAGCACCACGATGATCGACCCGGCCGCGCCGGAGATCATCCCCGGCTTGCCGCCGAAGAAGGCGGTGACCAGCCCGAGAATGAAGGCGGTATGCAGACCGATGGTCGGCGACAGCCCGGCCAGCAGAGAAAATGCCGTCGCTTCCGGGATCAGCGCAACAGACACCACGGCACCGGCCAGCACGTCGTTTTTGACGTCACTCGCCCTGAGCTTGCTCAGATTAAACATTAAAATTTCCAGTTATCATTATTCAGGTGAAATCCTGCACCGCGGAACAACGGGCGCAAAGAGGCTCGTCAGAAAGACGAGTGGCGCAACAGGCGTTGCTGGCAAGGGAAGTCTTAAGGTGGCGTAAGCAGCAAGCGATGCATCTGCGGCGTTCTCCGTCAGCTGTAAAGTTAGGTCAGTATCGGGAATTGTGAGGCAGATCTCAACCCTAAACCTGAACCGCTGGACATAAATCAACGTCATTTGCCGCATAATTCCGTGTATAATGCGCGCTAACTTTTAGCAGTAACCAACTAATAACACCGGTGAGTTGTCTGGCTCATTGGTTATCAAGCAATTAAGGTGATTCAAACATGGGATTCAAATGCGGTATTGTGGGCCTGCCAAACGTCGGGAAATCCACCCTGTTCAATGCGTTAACCAAAGCGGGCATCGAAGCAGCTAACTTCCCGTTCTGTACCATTGAGCCGAATACCGGCGTGGTGCCAATGCCTGACTCCCGTCTGGATCAGCTGGCGGCCATCGTTAAGCCACAGCGCATCCTGCCAACCACCATGGAATTCGTGGATATCGCTGGCCTGGTAAAAGGCGCGTCGAAAGGCGAAGGCCTGGGTAACCAGTTCCTGACCAACATCCGCGAAACCGAAGCGATCGGCCACGTGGTGCGCTGCTTTGAAAACGACAACATTATCCACGTGAACAACAAAGTGGATCCGGCTGACGATATTGAAACCATCAATACCGAGCTGGCGCTTTCCGACCTTGATACCTGCGAACGTGCTCTGCAGCGCGTGCAGAAGAAAGCCAAGGGCGGCGATAAAGACGCCAAAGCTGAACAGGCCGCACTGGAAAAATGTCTGCCGCATCTGGAAAAAGCCGGCATGCTGCGCGCGCTGGATCTGAGCGACGAAGATAAAGCCGCCATCCGCTACCTGAGCTTCCTGACCCTGAAGCCAACCATGTATATCGCCAACGTGAACGAAGACGGTTTTGAAAATAACCCGTACCTCGACATCGTGCGTGCGATTGCCGAAGCAGAAGGTTCCGTGGTGGTGCCCGTGTGTGCCGCCGTTGAGTCTGATATTGCCGAGCTGGAAGATGCCGATCGCGAAGAGTTTATGGCCGAGCTGGGTATTGAAGAGCCAGGTCTGAACCGCGTGATCCGCGCCGGTTACTCGCTGCTGAACCTGCAGACCTACTTCACCGCGGGCGTGAAGGAAGTGCGTGCCTGGACCATCCCGGTCGGTGCCACCGCACCACAGGCCGCCGGTAAGATCCACACCGACTTCGAGAAAGGCTTTATCCGCGCCCAGACTATCGCCTTCGATGACTTTATCGCCTGCAAGGGTGAGCAAGGCGCGAAAGAAGCCGGCAAGATGCGCTCAGAAGGTAAAGAGTACATCGTTAAAGATGGCGACGTGATGAACTTCCTGTTCAACGTCTAAATCGTTATTGTGGTCTCATGAGATTTGATTGAATCTCATAAGAATCGCAAAAATTATAAAATCCACGCAATTGCGTGGATTTTTCATTTCATAGAGTCTGAAATGGTTTCGCAGAAGCGTAGTCAACATTGAGTATGCAAGTGAGTACTTCTCACTTCATTGGACTGTGGCAGCTCAGGAACAAAAGCAGATCTTATTAATTCCAAGCTGAATTAATTATTAAAGGGCAGGCCTTATTACCTCCGCTATTTATATTGAGAGCCCCTCATGGTGTACAGGCTATGAAACAGAAATCAGGTGTAGATAAAGTCACACATCAGTAACAAACAATTCCCAATTCATATTATTTCTATTCTGATTGATCTAATTCCTTAAGAAAAAACCTCAGAATCTTGTAGGAAATTTCTTATATTTTAAATATATAAAAATTTCACAGTGAATATTGAAATCACAAAATATACAGGTAAAGTATAAACATTAGTCAGGAACGACCATAATTACGGAACACACTCATGGAAGAGAAAGCAGGCATACCGCTTGCCGCTGGCGTATTTGCGCTGGCAATCGGCACCCTATTCCCGCAGATAGCAACCGCTGGCGAACAGGACATTATTCAACAACAGCGCCAGAAAGCGATTGAAGCCCAGCTTCAGCCGCCGACGCCTGACATCCGTCTGCCTGCGCCCGCAAGCAGTTCATCGCGCGTCAGCTTCCCGCAAGAAAATCCCTGTTTTGAGATTCAGCAGATCACGCTGAACGGCCTGAATGACTTTCCGGGCTGGCTTCCATTGCAACGTCTGGCCAATCAGGGCCAGGGGCATTGTCTGGGCGTAAAGGGGATTAACCTGCTGATGAGCGTACTGCAGAATCGCATGATCGACAGCGGTTACGTCACCAGCCGCGTGCTGGCAACGCCGCAGGATTTGTCGCGTGGCACGCTGACGCTCCAGCTGCTGGCCGGAAAAATCAGCCACATTACACGCACCGATCCCAGCGATCGCTATGTCACGCTAGCCACCGCACTGCCCTCGCGTGAAGGCCAACTCTACGACCTGCGTGATACCGAGCAGGGACTGGAAAACCTGCAACGCCTGCCTACCGTTCAGGCCGATATGGCGCTGATCCCCGGCAGTGCGCCTGGCGAAAGCGTGATGACCGTGCAGTGGAACCAGAGCAAAATGTGGCGGCTGGGCGCATCGCTCGATGATTCCGGATCGACGTCTACCGGGCGTTACCAGGGCGGACTCACGCTGTATGTCGATAACCCCCTTTCGCTGAGCGATATGCTCTACGTTTCGGCGAGCCATGATTTGCAGTTCGGCAATGATAAAGGCACGAAGAACTTCACTGGCAGCTATTCGGTGCCGTTTGGCTACTGGCTGGCGGGCATCACCACCAGTGATTACCGCTACAACCAGACGGTGGCCGGGGCGTTCACCGACTATCAATACAGCGGCAAGAGTAAAAGTCTGAACGCCAATATCAGCCGCGTGTTGCACCGCAACGGCAGCCAGAAAACGACGCTAAGCTACGACGTCCTCACGCGAGAGACCCGCAACTTCATCAACGACACCGAGATTGAAGTGCAACGCCGCCAGACCTCGGCGTGGAAACTCGGTCTGCAACATCGCCACTATCTCGGTAGCGCGACGCTGGATGCGGGCGTCAGCTATCAGCGCGGCACCCGCTGGTTTGGCGCACAGCCCGCGCCGGAAGAGTATTGGGGGGAAGCCACCGCCCTGTCGAAAATTGTCCAGCTGAATGCGCAGCTGGCCGTGCCGTTCTCACTCCTCAACCAGCGCTTCAGTTTTAACACCCAGTATCTGCGCCAGATGAGCAACACGCCGCTGACGCCGCAGGACCAGTTTGCCATTGGCAACCGCTGGTCGGTGCGCGGTTTTGACGGCCAGCGCACGCTGAACGCCGATGAAGGCTGGTATCTCCGTAACGACATTGGCTGGGCCACACCGCTGCCGTCGCAGGAACTCTATCTGGCGCTGGATTATGGCGAAGTCAGCGGACGTAACAGCGGGCAGGATTATCTGATCGGCAAGCATCTGGCCGGTGGCGCGGTAGGACTGCGCGGCTACGCGCTGCGCACCAGCTATGACCTGTTTGCCGGAATTCCACTCTCTAAACCCGCAGGCTATCAAACCAGCGGCCTGACGCTGGGCTTCAACCTCAACTGGAGTTACTGATGGAAATCAATGGCTACAGGTTGATTGCGCCGTGGGTCACGCCTGATGACACCCGCGAGCCGAAGTGCTGGGCATGGCGGTCTGGCTGTGGATGCACTCAGAACGCCATCGCGATGCGCCGCTCCATACCCTGCCAACGTTGCTGCTACCACTGATTAAACAGCAGCAGTACGCCATCGCGGTGAAAAACGGTAAACCGGTGTTCTTCCTCGGCTGGGCGCGGATGGATGAAGACGCTGAACGGCGCTATCTCACGAACGCTTCAGTGATGATGAAAGAACAAGACTGGACCAGCGGCAATCGCCTGTGGATCACCGATTTCATTGCCCCATTTGGTGAGGTGCGCGCGCTGCAGAAGCTCACCCGCGAGGTGATTCTGCCAGAGCAGTGCTGCCGGGCATTAGATCATCAGGGCGAGCAACGCGGTCGGCGGGTGCGTTTTTTTCATGGAAAGAGCATTAAACATGCCGCCGCCAGGCAATGGCAGCAGGCAAATCCACTCAGCGTGGCGCTTCCAGAAATCGGATAAGGACATCAGATGAACAAACTTCTCTATCGCATCATTTTCAACAAAGCGCGCGGCATGCTGATGGTTGTGGCCGATATCGCCCGCAGCGGGCAAGGCAAACAGGCGCGCGCGCGTCGGATACAACAGAAAGCCAGCCAGACTTGTACGCTCTCCGCGATGCGCTTCGCCCTGCTGAGCGCTCTGGGCTGCGTCACCGTGCTGCCCGCTCAGGCGCAGATCGTGGCCAACGGCCAGGCTCCGGGTAACCAGCAACCCACCGTTATCGCTACGGCCAACGGCACGCCGCAGGTCAACATCCAGACGCCAGGCGCGGGCGGCGTATCACGCAATAACTACAGCCAGTTCGATGTCGATCAGAAAGGTGTCATCCTCAACAACTCTCACGGCAACACCCCTACCCAGCTTGGCGGCATGGTCACCGGTAACCCGTGGCTGGCGCGCGGTGAAGCCAGCGTGATCCTCAACGAGGTGAATTCACGCAACCCCAGCCAGCTCAACGGCTACGTGGAAGTCGCCGGCAGAAAAGCGCAGGTGGTGATTGCCAACCCGTCCGGTATCACCTGCGATGGCTGCGGCTTTATCAACGCCAACCGCGCCACCTTGACCACCGGCCAGACGCAGCTGAGCAACGGCAACCTGACCGGCTATCAGGTCAGCGGCGGCGAAGTCGCCATTAACGGCAAAGGTCTGGATTCACGCGGCCAGGATTACACCGACATCATTGCCCGCACCGTGAAGGTGAACGCGGGCGTCTGGGCCAACGATCTAAAGGTAACGACCGGTCTCAATCAGGTCGATGCGGCGCATGAAATGCTGACGGCTGGCCAGACCGCTGCGTCAAGTCGCCCGCGGATAGCGCTGGACGTGGCGGCGCTGGGCGGCATGTACGCCAGTAAAATCCGTCTGATTGGCACTGAACAGGGTGTTGGCGTGCGCAACGCCGGTTCGCTGGGCGCCACGGCGGGCAACTTTACCCTCAGCAGCGACGGTCGCATTGAAAACAGCGGCAGCATTAACGGCGCACAGGATATTGCGCTGACCAGTAACGCCGATATTCGCAACAGCGGCACGGTTTACGCGCAGCGTGACAGCCAGATTCAGGCCGTTTCCGAGGTCAGTAATCAGGGCGTACTGGCGTCCGCAGGCAATAACCGCATTCAGGCCGGTTCACTCATTAATGCCAGCAGCGGCGTGCTGGCCGCAGGGATGAAGGCCGACGGCGCACTCGGTACACAAGGCGATTTGAGTCTGACCACGCGCGGGCAGCTCACCAGCAATGGGCGTAACCTCGCGGCGGGTAATCTCAGCGCTCAAGGCAGCGCGGTCGATCTCAGCGGCAGCCAGACCTATGCCAGCGATATCAACCTGAATGCCAGTCGCGGCGATGTCACCACGCGCAGCGCCACGCTTGAAGCAAAAAACAACCTTCGCGCCAGCAGCAATACGCGCATTAATAATGACGGCGGCAAAATTCAGGCGGACAGGCTTAACCTCACTGCTCCCGCGCTATCCAATCGCCAGGGAATTATTAGCCAACTGGGTGACGCCGACCTGCTGCTGTCGCACGCCGCAGGCATCGACAACCATAGCGGCACCCTTGCCAGCAACGGCTACAACATGACGCTGAACACCGACGTGCTGGATAACGGATTCGGCAAAATTCAGCACGCCGGTGATGGACAACTGAACATCCAGGCCTCCACGCTGAACGGCAGTCAGGGCAGCCTGATCAGCAACGGTGGATTAGCGCTGCGTGGTGATGCGCTCAATTTTGACGGCGCAACCACCGCCGCTGCGCAAATCCGTATAGATGCCAGCACCCTTTCGCACCGTCAGGGTGAGATGGTGCAGAGCGGCAATGGCGCAATGAATATCAACGTGACGTCGGCGCTGGACAACAGCGACGGCAAACTCGCCGGTAACGGTGATGTGAACCTGAACGCGGGTTCATTGAACAATCATAACGGCCAGGTTATTGCCGCCGGTACCGGTTCGCTGAATACCCGCATTGCACAAAAACTGGATAACCACAACGGCACGCTGGCGGCCAGTCAGAACCTGACCGTCAACGCCGGAACGCTTGATAACACAGCGGGAGCCATCAGCGCCGTGGCGGGCAACACGCAACTGGCCAGCCAGGTGCTGAATAACAGCAGCGGAAAAATTAATGCCGGTCAGACACTCTCAGTCACCAGCAACGGTCTGAACAACAGTGACGGCCTGCTTACCGCCACCACCACTACGTTGCAGCTCGGCAGCGGCGCGGTGCACAATCAGCGTGGCACGATTGCCGCCGCTGAACAGCTCAGCATCACCAGCGGTACATTTGATAACACCACCGGACTGCTGCAAAGCCTTGGCGATGCGCGCATTGATACCCAGGGCGATGCCTTCATTAACCGCGACAGCGGCACTGACGGCGGCATCATCGCGCTGGGTTCACTGACGCTTCGTTCCGGCCTGCTGGATAACCGCAACGGCGTGATCAATGCCCAGGATTTAAGCCTGTTTAACGGCGATATCACTAACCATCACGGCCTGCTGGCAGCGCAGAACGCGCTCAGCATTACGGCGGCTGGCATTGATAATCAGCAGGGCAATCTGGTGGCCGGTCAGTCGCTGGCGCTGCAGAGCGGCGAGCTGCTGAACAGCAACGGGCTGGTAATGAGCAGCGGCACGGCAACGCTTGCCACTGCGAATCTCGATAACCGTCTGGGACAAATCGGCGCGATCGGCGATTTATCGCTCAGCACGCAACAACTGCAAAACGACAACGGCGGTCGGATGCAGAGCGGCGCTGCGCTGCGTATCGACACGCACGGCCAGCGGCTGAGCAACACCAATAGCGGCGCAACCGGCGGGATAATCAGCCAGGGCAATATGCATCTGGCGACCGGCGAGCTGGATAATCAGCACGGCGCGCTACTGGCCTCCGGTGCCATCAGCCTTGCGTCCGGGCAGGTGCTGAACCCGTTCGGGCAAATCACCGGGCTCGGCGGCATCACCGCACAAACTCAGTCAGTGAATAATCAGCATGGCACCGTTCAGGCTGGCGGGATTCTTGACTGGAATACGCAAGGCAGTCGTTTCAACAACGCCAGCGGTCTGATTAGCGCCCAGGACGATTTCACGCTGCGCAGTGGCGAAGTCAATAACCATGAAGGCCAGGTGATTTCCGGCAGCAATCTGGCGTTGAACACCGCCGCACTCGATAACACCGACGGCATGCTCGCCAGCAAAGGCGATTTTACTCTGGTTGCCAGCACGCTGACCAACCTGCGCGGCGCATTGCAGGCCGCGGGTAATATGGCGGTGACGCTGGTGAACAGCTTCACCAATCAGGGTAATGTGCAGGCCAACGGCAATCTGACGTTCACAAGTCACGGTGATATCCGCAATGAAAAGCTGATTCAGGCCGGTGAAACGCTGCACGTCACCGCCATCAATCTGACTAACCTGCAGGATGCTGAACTCAGCGGCGACAGCACACTTCTTGATGTCAGCAACACCCTGACCAACTACGGCCTGATTGATGGTTATTCCACGCGGCTGAACGGCCGAACCGTCAGTAATATCGGCACCGGACGCATCTATGGCGATTTTCTCAGCATCCAGGCAGGCACGCTCAATAATCTCGCTGAGAATGGTACTGCAGCAACCATCGCGGCCCGTCAGCGTTTAGATCTTGGCGTCGGCACGCTGAACAATCGCGATCACGCGCTGATTTACAGCGAAGGCGTGATGAGCGTGGGTGCCGCGATTGATGCCAATGGCCACGCTACCGGACAGGCCGGAACCGTTAACAACCACAGCGCAACCCTCGAATCTGCGGGCGACATGCTGCTTAACGTCGGCAGCCTGAACAACATTAACGACAATTTTGAAACCGAGATCGTCGAAGTGTCGCGTGAAGATATTGAGGAGTATCAGGTCTCGGGCAATGCCAATCGCTATGGTCGCGATGAGGTCAGTTTCGCGCATGATGAGGTCGATTTTGTGCTCACGCCCGATTATCCGGGGCGACAAAATGACAAAAACGACAACTGGTATCGTTACGAATATGAACGCACCGTTGAAGAAACGCGCATCAAAACCAGCGATCCGGCGCGCATCATTGCGGGCGGAAATCTGACGATTAACGCGGGCAACGTACTGAACGACAAGAGCCAGATCATCGCCGGTAATAATCTGGTGATTAACGCGGCCACGCTCGACAACGTGGAGGTGGCCGGTGAGCGGCACATCAGTGACGTTGGCAAGGCGTTCCATTACTGGCGCATCCATAATAAAGGCGGCGACAGTCAGGGCAAGAGCACGGCGGATTACATCCCGCCCACCGTTATCCAGAGCATTACCTTAAAACCCAGCACCTTAGAGGAGCATCAACAAATTAGCGGCAGCGGTCTGGTGATTGACAACCGGACGGGCGGTAGCGTGGGTGATATTTCGCTGGGCGACCTCAGCGCAGGCGCGGCATTTAATCCCGGCAACGCGATATTGCTGCCGCCGGGTAAAACCTTTGAAGTGCCGGTGAATACCGCCGCGAAAGGCGATGCGGCGGGCAGCGTGATCCGCACTCAAGGTCCTAACACCCGCCTGCCGGATAACAGCCTGTATAAAACCCATCCGGCTGGCAGTGATTACCTGGTCGAAACCGATCCCCGTTTTACCAATGCGCAAAAATGGCTCGGCTCGGATTACATGTTGCAGGCGTTCGTCACCAATCCTGACAACGTGCACAAGCGGCTGGGCGATGCGTATTACGAGCAGAATCTTATCCGCCAGCAGGTGATTTCATTGACCGGTCAGCGCTATCTGGACGGTTATGACAGCGATCAGACGCAGTACAAAGCGCTGATGGATGCGGGCATCGCCTACGGTAAACAGCTGAATCTGGTGCCGGGCATGGCGTTAACGGCTGAGCAGATGAGCCTGATCACCGGCGACATGGTGTGGCTGGTGACGCAGAGCGTCACCCTGCCCGACGGCAGCCAGCAAAAGGTACTGGTGCCGCAGTTGTTTGCCAAAGTGCAGTCGGGCGACCTAGACGGCAGCGGCGCGCTGCTGGCCGGGAAAAACGTCAGCCTGAACCTGAGCGACGATCTGAACAATAGCGGTCGCATCAATGCGCGCGCCAATACGCAGGTGGTGGCCGAAAATATTAATAACCTTGGCGGGCTGATTCAGGGCGACAGCACCGCTCTGCAGGCACGTACTGATATCAATAATTTCGGCGGCGTACTGAAAGGCAGCTCTGCACTGGCAGCGTTGGCCGGGCGTGATATAAACGTCGTCACGGGCACACGCACCGCTGAAAGCGCCGACGGTAACTTTGCCCGCACCAGCCTCGATCGTATCGCCGGTATTTACGTGGACCAAGGCGACGGCACGCTGGCATTGCAGGCCGGACGCGACATCAATCTGACTGCCGCGCAGGTGGTGAACAGCAGCGAGAATGGCAATACGGCGATTATCGCCGGACGCGATCTGAACCTGAACGCCGTCACCACCGGCAGCCGCGACAATCTCAATTTTGACAGCGACAACTGGCTCCATCAGTCGTCATCCACGCAGCTGGGCACGGAAATTGTCGGTAAAGGCAACGTGGATCTGGCCGCAGGCAATAATCTGCTGGCCACGGCGACCAGCATCAATGCCGGCGGTAAGCTGGCATTAAGCGCAGGTAACGATCTGAGCATCGTCAGCGGTGAATCCCGCACGCAGATGGATGAGCACACCAAAGCCAGCGGCACCAGCGGCATCGCCTCCAAAACTACCCGCGAGACGCACACCACCATCGATGCGCGCACGGCGGTCGGCAGCTCGCTGTCTGGCGATAGCGTACAGATGCTGGCCGGTCACGACCTGCTGGTGAAAGGCAGCGACGTGGTGGGCACGCAGGATGTGCGGCTGGCGGCGGGCAATAATCTGACCGTGACCACCGCCGCTGAACAGCGCGACGAATCGCGCATGATTCAGGAGACCAAATCGGGCCTGTCCGGCACCGGCGGCATTGGTGTGAGTTACGGCAGCAGCTCGCAAAAATCCACCACTACAACGCACACCAACAGCGTGCGTGGCAGTACCGTGGGCAGCGTGCAGCGCAACCTGACAATGCAGGCGGGCAACGATCTGCTGGTTCACGGCTCTGATGCCGTCGCCGGTAAAGATCTGACGCTTACCGGAAAAAATGTCACGGTCAGCGCCGCCGAACAGGGGCTGAGCCAGCGCGATACCTATGAAACCAAACAGAGTGGTCTGACGCTGGCACTCTCAGGCGTGGCGGGCAGCGCGCTGAATACCGCGGTCACCACCGCAAGAGATTCGCGTGAGGAAAGCAGCGGACGGCTGCAGGCGCTGAAAGGCGTGCAGGCAGCATTGTTTGGGGTACAGGCCGCGCAGGCAACGCAGCCAGGCGCTGCAAGTCAGGACAACGCCATTGGCATCAGCCTTTCCTACGGCAGCCAGCAGTCGAAGTCTGAAACTAACCTGACGCAGAAAACGCATCAGGGCAGCACCCTCACCGCCGGTAATAACCTTAACGTCATCGCCAGCAGTGGCGACATCAACGTGCAGGGCAGCCAGCTGCAAGCGGGCAATGACGTGCTGCTGAACGCCAGCCGCGACATCAACCTGACCTCCAGCCAGGACACTGAACGCTCACGCGGCACCAACTCGTCCAGCGGCGGCTCGGTGGGCGTGGGCATCGGTGCGGGTTCTGGCGGCTGGGGCATCAACGTCTCTGCGAGCATCAACAAAGGCAGCGGGCACGAGAACAGCGACAGCCTTGTCCACAATGAAACGCAGGTTACGGCCGGTAATCGCGTGACGCTGGTCAGCGGACGCGATACCACCCTCACCGGCGCACAGGTGAGCGGCGAATCCATTAAAGCGGATGTCGGTCGCAACCTGACGCTGACCAGTGAACAGGACAGCGCGACCTACGACGCACAGCAGAAAAATACCAGCGCGGGTGCCAGCTTTAACTTTGGCTCGATGACCGGCTCGGCCAGCATCAACATGAGCAAGGATAAGATGAACAGCGACTATCAGTCGGTGCAGGAGCAGACCGGGCTGCTGGCGGGCAAAGGCGGCTTCGATATCACGGTGGGTGAACATACGCAGCTGAACGGCGCGGTTATTGGTTCGACGGCGGATGCATCCCTTAACAGGCTGGATACCGGCACGCTGGGCTGGAGCGACATAAAAAACGAGGCTGAATATAAGGTTCAGCACCAGAGCGTGGGCATCAGCACCGGCGGCAGCATCGGCAACCAGTTTGCCGGGAACATGGCCAACGGCCTGCTGATCGGGATTAACAACTCGGGCAGCGCGGACAGCACCACCAAAGCAGCGGTATCGGATGGCACGATTGTTATTCGCGACCAGCACGCGCAGAAACAGGACGTGGCCGACCTGAGCCGCGACGTGGAGAACGCCAATCCGGGCCTGGGACAAATCTTCGATAAAGAGAAAGAGCAGAACCGTCTGAAGGAAGCGCAGCTGATTGGCCAGATTGGCAATCAGGTGGGTGATATTGCCCGCACGCAGGGACAGATTGAAGCCACAAAAGCGGCGACTGATAAAATGAAGGATGTGACGCCGGAACAGCTTCAGGCGGCGAAGGAGGACTGGAGCAAAGCTAATCCAGGCAAAACGCCAACGGCGGACGACATCAGCGGCCAGGCGTATCAGAACTTCTATAATAAGGCGTTTAGCGAAAGCGGGTTCGGCACCGGCGGTAAAGTTCAGCAGGCTATCCAGGCGGCAACAGCGGCGGTACAGGGGCTGGCGGGCGGAGACCTTGCGAAGGCTATTGCGGGCGGTTCCGCGCCGTATATCGCCGGGGTTATCGGCAGCAGCGGACTGGATGACAGCGGTAAGGTGCTGGCCCATGCGGCGGTCAATGCAGCTCTGGCAGCGGCGCAGGGTAACAACCCCCTGGTCGGTGCAGCGGGTGCGGCCACGGCAGAAATGGCCGGAATGATTGCCCTGAACGCCTACGGGAAACCGGTCAGCGAACTGAGTGAGAGCGAGAAGCAGACGGTGAGCGCACTGGCCACCCTGGCGGCAGGTCTGGCCGGGGGGTTAGCCGGCAACGGCACGGCAGATGTTGTTGTTGCAGCACAGGCCGGACAGACCACCGTGGCCAATAATCTACTTGGTGCAACCTCTTCCGAAAAACTAGAGAAAGTTGTGGAGAAAATCAAACAGGGCGACAGGTCTTTAGCCGCCGCTAATGAACTGATCCAGCTGGAAAATGCCGATAAACGCAGTGATGCGCTGGTCTCCAAATTCACTAAAGACCCTGCACAAATGAACAGCACAGAGCGGGCTGAGCTGGCCGGTTATCTGCGGGTATATGCCTCAGAAATGGAACAGGCATATGGCACGGCGGTGTCACAGGAGCTGGTAAAAGGCCTGCTATCGGACCAGAATTATATAAAACGGAATCCAGACTCTGAAGCGATGAGCAAAGCTCAGTCGATAATGAATACCTGGGGCTACCATAAATCGAACGCCAGTATTGGTGACTCTGCCCTGATATTTGGAAGCAGCGTGTTGGGTAATACCATCAGGGAAGGAATGGCGCTGAATGCGGTGGTAGGAACAGGTGTGAATGCCGGGGTTCAGCTTAGCGGTAATGACTCATTCAGTTATGTGGATATGATTATGGCAGGAGTAACAGCCGCCGCGACAACAGGAAAAGGTATAGGTGTATCAGCTGGGATCAATATGGGCGGTGCAGCTATAGGCAGTGGGATTAAAGGGGAAGATCCGACTAACTCTATGGCAGGTGCCGGAGCGGGTACTATCGCTGGAGGTATAGGCGGCACTATCATAAAAGGTGTCACTTCAAAAGTTGCGGAAGAAACTGTTTCTGATTTAACAGGTGCGATTGGTGGTAGCTATCTCAGTGAAAAAACAGGAAACTTTGTAAAAGATAATTTGGATGGGAAGGAAAAAAATGACAATAAAAAGTAACTTTTTCTTATTAATCAAATTAATATTCATGTGTCTGATGCTATTTTTATTTTTCGATATTATATCAGTGCTACTTGGATCCTCTATTACCTATTTTGAAAAAGGTTTTTTTCCATTCAGTTGGAGTGATGTTTTTTTATCTTTTTTTAAGTCTGGATATGTCGGCGGACTTATTCTGGGTGTCGGGATCTGGGTAAAAATCTGGTTTAAGGGAAGAAAACAGCGGAATGCTTCACCTGAATAAAAGATAAGTTCCCAGCCCTCAGCGGCTGGGATTTGTTTATCTGTCGTCTGGCGTCAGCCAGCGCTGCGCTTCTTCGGCTTTGCCGTCACTTCCATCATCGCCAACAGCTCGCGTTGGGCGGGCAATGACGTGCTGCTGAACGCCAGCCGCGACATCAACCTGACCTCCAGCCAGGACACCGAACGCTCACGCGGCACCAACTCGTCCAGCGGCGGCTCGGTGGGCGTGGGCATCGGTGCGGGTTCTGGCGGCTGGGGCATCAACGTCTCTGCGAGCATCAACAAAGGCAGCGGGCATGAGAACAGCGACAGCCTTGTCCACAATGAAACGCAGGTTACGGCCGGTAATCGCGTGACGCTGGTCAGCGGACGCGATACCACCCTCACCGGCGCGCAGGTCAGCGGCGAATCCATTAAAGCGGATGTCGGTCGCAACCTGACGCTGACCAGTGAACAGGACAGCGCGACCTACGACGCGCAGCAGAAAAATACCAGCGCGGGTGCCAGCTTTAACTTTGGCTCGATGTCCGGCTCGGCCAGCATCAACATGAGCAAGGATAAGATGCACAGCGACTATCAGTCGGTGCAGGAGCAGACCGGATTGCTGGCGGGTAAAGGCGGCTTCGATATCACGGTGGGTGAACATACGCAGCTGAACGGTGCGGTTATTGGTTCGACGGCGGATGCGGATAAAAACAGGCTGGATACCGGCACGCTGGGCTGGAGCGACATAAAAAACGAGGCTGAATATAAGGTTCAGCACCAGAGCGTGGGCATCAGCACCGGCGGCAGCATCGGCAACCAGTTTGCCGGGAACATGGCCAACGGCCTGCTGACCGGGGTTAACGGTTCGGGCAGCGCGGACAGCACCACCAAAGCAGCGGTATCGGATGGCACGATTGTGATTCGCGACCAGCACGCGCAGAAACAGGACGTGGCCGCCTTGAGCCGCGACGTGGAGAACGCCAATCCGGGCCTGGGACAAATCTTCGATAAAGAGAAAGAGCAGAACCGGCTGAAGGAAGCGCAGCTGATTGGCCAGATTGGCAATCAGGTAGGTGATATTGCCAGGACGCAGGGGCAGATAGAAGCCACAAAAGCCGGTAAGGCAGAGCTGGCTGCGAAAGGCGTTAAAGAACCGGGTGAGAATGCCACGAAGGAAGAACGTGCAGCCTGGAATAAAGCCCTGACGGAAACCTCCGGCTATAAAACGGCCCAACAGCAATGGGGAACAGGCAGCGCCATCCAGCAGGGTATCCAGGCGGCCACCGCTGCGATACAGGGCCTGGCGGGCGGGAATATCGCTCAGGCCGTCAGCGGCGCGGCGGCGCCTTACCTCGCTGAGCAAATTCATAACCTGACCACCACAAAAGGCCCTGACGGTAAGGATGTGGTGAACACACAAGCCAATCTGATGGCTCATGCGGTACTGGGTGCGGTGGTGGCGCAGATAAACGGCAACAGCGCACTGGCCGGAGCCGCAGGGGCAACCACCGGTGAGTTTATCGCGCAGCAGCTGTATCCGGGTGTACCGCGTGAACAGTTAAGCGAGGACCAGAAGCAAAACATCAGCGCACTGGCCACGCTGGCGGCGGGCCTGGCAGGCGGGATTGTCGGTGACAGCACGGCAGATGCGGTGGCCGGAGCGCAAGCCGGGAAGAACTCGTCCAATAAAAACAATCTTGGCGGACTGGGCAGCTACGGTCAAGCAGCGGCATCGCTGGGATCCTCAATGATCGAGGCTGGCGCAACAACGGAAGAAATCGATGCGGCGCTGAGTAAGAACGCCAAAGGTGATTTACCAGCAAACCAGAATCCGGCCACCGGACTGTTAACTGCCTGGGGCGCGGGGATGACAACCGTTGTGGCTCCTGTTCTGCTACCAGCTACCGCAACGGCGGGAAGTGTCATTGCTGCGGGAGCAATAGGCGGTTCAGCAAACGTGTTTAACCAGTTGAACAGTGGCGACCCTTTCAGCGCAACGGATGCACTTATTGCTACTGGTGTCAGTGCATTAACGCAGGGTAAAGGATTCTGGTTTACTGAAGCGGCCAGTATCACCGGGGCTTATGCTGGCGCTAAATTGCAGGGGAAAGATACACTTCCGGTTGTTGCTGGTGCAGTTATTGGTACTGTAATTGGTGCTGGTGGAGGTAAAGCTGTAGAAGTTGGTAATAAATATTTCCCAATTGTCTCAGATAAAACAGCTGGTATTGCTGGAACTATTGGCGGTTCTGTAATTAGCGAAGCTACGGGAAGTAAAGTTGAAGATAAGCTAAAGAATGCGGGAAACAATAAATGACAACTAATACTTACGGCTTAAAATCCCTTTTTATTTTAATAATAATTTTTATCGTTACCATGATTCTTGCTTTTTTGTCAGGCTGCTTATGTGCTGCAATTTTGGTTTATTTTAAAAATGGAAATTTCATTTTTGGCTGGCATGAGGATGTTCTTTTTTCAATTAAAAGAGGTATCTTGGTGGGAATCCCCACTGGAGTAGGTATCTGGATTTTATCCAGGATGAAACAAAAAGAAGAGCCATCCTCAAAGCAATAAAGAGCCAATCCCGGCACAGACCGGGGTTAGCTTACCCGTCAATCAGTCCTCAGCTGATAGGTAAAATTGGCAATCCGATATTTGATAAAGAGAAAGAGCAGAACCGGCTTAAAGAGGCGCAGCTGATTGGCCAGATTGGCAATCAGGTAGGTGATATTGCCAGGACGCAGGGGCAGATTGAAGCCACAAAAGCAGCGAAAGACAAGATGAAGGACGTCTCGCCGGAGCAGCTGAACACGGCAGAGTCAGACTGGCGCAAAGCCAATCCGGGCAAAGAGCCAACGGCAGACGATATCAGCGGCCAGGCGTACCAGAACTTCTATAAAAAGGCGTTTACCGAAAGCGGGTTCGGCACCGGCGGTAAAGCTCAGCAGGCTATCCAGGCGGCAACAGCGGCGGTAAAGGGGCTGGCGGGCGGAGACATAACTAAAGCACTGGCCGGGGCTTCAGCGCCTTATCTGGCAACTGTGGTTAAAAACACAGTTGGAGAAGACAATCAGGCTGCTAACCTAATGGCGCACGCGGCAATCAATGCGGCGCTGGCGCTGGCAAAGGGCGAGAATGCAGCAGTGGGAGCGGCAGGTGCAGCGATCGGAGAAGCTACGGGGATGATCTCGCAGGCCTATTATGGCAAGCCGGCCAGCGAGCTGACGGAATCGGAAAGGCAGAAGGTAAGCGCGCTGGCTACGCTGGCCGCAGGCCTTTCAGGCGGGTTGATCGGAGACAGCAGTGCGGATGCTGTATCTGCGGCCCAGTCGGGCAAGACGACGGTGGAGAATAATGCGTTAGGAAGTATTCTGGCAGCGGCAAATAAGCAGAAACCCGGAACCACCGCGAATTATGAATCGGGAACCCAGGCGGCCATTAAAGAGGCCTGTAGCGGCGGGACACCGATATCCTGTGAAACAGCGATGGCAGCGGTGGGCAGCGTTATCGCCTGGCCATTGTTGCCGGGAGCCGCAGCAACGACCAGCCTGATTGGTGCTGGAGCGAACGCAGGAGTGGGTTTACTGGTAAATGGTGAAGTGAATCCAAATGATGTGATTCTGGGTTACTGGACAGGGGCATTTACGGCCGGAACCGGGCTCTGGGGCACAATGGGCGTAAATGCGACCAGCGGAGCCACATCCAGTTATCTGAAAGGAGATGATCCACTTAAAGGTGGAGCTATTAGTGGAGCAGTTTCAGGTCTTGGCTACGGTGTCGGTAAACTGGTTGAGTTGCCACTTGATAAGGTTTTAAATCCAATGAAGCCATGGAAAGACTGGATTTGGACTGATGTTGGAATTGGGATATCTAAACCTTTACCGATAAACTCGTTACCTGGTGTTGCAGGGAACATTGCCGGTTCTGTAACAACAGAATATGGTAATGATCAGACAGGGAAAGAAATGGAGGGTAAGAAATGAAAGTTTCGTCCTTAAAATGGTTTTTTATTTTTATTTATTTAATGATATCTCTGCCTGGAGGGGTATTTATTTCAGCGATAACTATTCAGATTTTAATAAGGCTGTTTTTCTTTTTTTCTCATGGGCTACCTTTGGATTTATCTTCTATCGATTATGTGAAGATTTTTAAAGGAAGTATCGGTGGAGGAGTAATTGGGGCGATAGGTTGTTGGTGGATTTATTATCAGTACTATAAGAAAGATAAATAGTTGTTGAGAATAACTGGCTGAGTGTTCTGGAAGGCTTCAGCACCGGCTTCCAGAATAATTTTCAGCCTTAGGATCGCTGGTGAATAATACTAATTTCACTGATGAAACTGGCAAAGTGCTAAATCCGGCAACATCAGAGAAAATTAAGTATGCTTCTGACAAGCTGGTAAAGGGTGAATTACCTGCCGGACAGAATGCGGCAACCGGCTTATTAACGGCGTGGGGGGCAGGCATGACCACAGTTGTGGCACCCGTTCTTCTGCCCGCTACAGCAACAGCGAGAAGTGTTATTGCTGCTAGCGCAATTGGTGGTTTGGTAAATATTTTTAATCAATTGAATAGTGGTGGCCCTTTCAGTGCCACGGATGCACTTATCGCTACAGGTATCAGCGGACTAACCCAGGGTAAAGGGTTCTGGTTTACTGAAGCAGCAAGTATTGGCGGAGCCTATGTGAGGGCTAAGTTGCAGGGGAATGATGTGCCTCCATCTGTGGTTGGTGCCAGTTTTGGTACGGCGGTAGGTGCGGGAACGGGTAAAGTCATTGTTGATAAAGTACAGCCGATTGTCTCAGGATCTGTTGCTGAAATTATCTGCACAGGCTTTGGTGCAATCAGTTCTGAAGTCACCGGTAGCACACTCCAAGATAAATTAGATAAAAATGGGAGTAAGAAATGAAATCTACAACCATTAGCATTTATCTATTATTCGTTCTTACAGCTGGCACTATGACATCATTATTTTTGACGGTATTACTTATACGATTATGTGTTGGTATCGTTGCTTATTACCAATTTGGTCAGGTGGATTTTAGTATTGCTGATGTTACATATGCTATTAAAATCAGTGTCGCAGGAGGTCTACCTCTGGGTATAGGTTCGTGGGTACTCGCTAAAATGAAAGCAAATAAAGACCACTCCCCTCCTTCAGATCCTTAAAGATCTAACCCCGGCGCAAGCCGGGATGATGGTTGAGAATAACTTCTTAAGCTCCAAAGATGTGTTTAATCTACACAAAGAGCTTGAGGAAGCGGATAAAACCGGTGCTGACAAGCAGGATATATACGAAAAATACGCAGAGGTCAGCAAGAAAAACCGCGAAGAGGCGGTAGCTGAAAACTGCTCCGGTAATCCATTCTGTGCCAATGGCGCATTATCAGAGGCCGCTGCGGGTTCTGATATTGCCAACAGCCTGAAACGTCTGCCTCTGTTCTCAGACCTGAGCAATGACGACCTGGCACAGCTTGATCGCTTTGTGCTGGCAGAAAACGAAGACAGCGCTAGAGCGATTTACCAGGCGATGCCGGACTATGTAAAGGTCGCGCTGAACGGTAAGGAAGCAGTAGAAGCGATAGGGCTGGGTGCGGCCGTTGGTGGTAAGGCGCTGGCGGCACTCGGAGTGGTTGGTAAGGCGAATAAACAGCCTTATGAACCTAATAAAGGCGCTGTGGGAAATATGGGGGAATTTTTTAAACAGTCTGGCTTTGGTGAGGCAGCTAAAGGCAACTCACAGAAAACCAGTAAAATATATCAAGGCCAAACAGTTTATAAAGCTTCATCAGATGTTAGTGAAAATATTCGTAAGGGAGACCAGTTTTATCTGGATGGTGAGCATAAAAATCATCTTGAGGTCTTTGATAAAAGAAACAAGTTTGTTCAAGTGCTGAATCTGGATGGTAGTATTAATATTGATAAAGCTAAAAAAGCCGCTGCAGAAGGGAGAACTTTACCAAAATGAAAAAGGCTACTTTTTTCAACGATATTAAAGATAGTTATGTACAGATGATGGCGAGTTTGTCTTCTGAGGTCGAAGATGAATTACTCATAGATGAGAAATCAGATGTTGATGATATTTTTTATCAGTATTTACATAAGCTTAATGATTCGGCGGCGCTATTAAAAAATGCAAAATCTGCTGGTGATGAACTTGCCGTTCAGGCTGCACTGGTCTATATAAGAGTTTATTCATTACGTTTATCTGGTTTTTTTGAGGATATTAAAGATGATACTGATACTTTATTAAAAAAATCAGTATGGCCTGATATACCTGAAAATTATCAGGTTCCTGAACACTACAATTATCCTAAGCGATAAAGCATAAATCCCGGCCCTTGCGCCGGGATTTTTACTTCAGCGGTCAGTCAGCACTCCCCTTCTTCGGCTTCGCCGCAGGATCTTACGTGGCCGCTTCTGCGGGGTGGCAACCAGTTCGATAAACGCAGCTATCTCACGCTGCTTACGGTCAGAGAGCTTCTTACAGGCCCACTTCAGCGTGTTCACCACCTCCGGCTCTGCGGGCAGTTCCGGCTGTGGTTCCTACGCGTCATCAGCGCGGATAAAAACCTGTACCACTGCTTCGGCTGCGATGCGGGCGGTTCGGTGCTGGACTGGCTGCGGCATACCGAACGGCTGAGTTTCCTACAAGGGATCCTGTGGCTGCGGCAACTGAACGGTACTACCTATGTGCGCCCCGCTTCTTCGCCACTGTGGCCCGTCAGATCCTCACCGATCTGGACGAAGACGGCCAGGCCCTGCTACACCAGGTCACCGACTTCTATCACCGTAATTTACCAGATAACGAAGGCGCGCAGGGGTGGCTGGCGGCGCGCGCGCTTTCTTGTGGTGCCGGTGGTCGGCTGGTAAGAGAGTTACGATCCACAGAGCCGTGGCCGGGTGTTGCAGCTCTACGGGCGTCGCGCGCGATGGCCGATCATATGATCATGAAAAAATCGGCCAGGCATCTGTATCTGCCCTCTCACCAAGCCGGGATCTTTTTATCCGTCGATCACCCCTCAGCCAGCCGGATGATCAACTCCTCGGTAGTTGCTTGTGGTCAGCGGGGTTCAGGTGCTAGTGACACCGCAGTCCCGCGCTAAAAATCACGTTGTGATCCTCTGCTAATCAACCGACCTTACGGCCGTCTCCAGCCGGTGCTTCACAATCGCCGCATCAATCAGCTTAATCACCGTCCCCTGCTCTTCCGGCTGGCACTGAGACAGCGCCCTCAACCGATCAAGAAACATCCCGATCCACCTCCCTCCCGTTGCGATCCTGTCACTACGCTAAACTTGTCTGATATCCAAATCTGTCGGGTTGCAGTCAATGCCGGACGCAAACAGGAGAGGATGATGAAAGCAGTCATTTATAACGGTCCTTATGATGTCCAGGTGAAAGATGTCCCGGACGCAAAAATTGTTCGTCCCACGGATGTCCTCGTTCGCATCACCACCACCAATATTTGCGGTTCAGACCTGCATATGTATGAAGGGCGAACCAGCTTTGAACAGGGGCGCATTCTGGGTCATGAAAACCTCGGAGAGGTGGTCGAAATTGGCTCAGGCGTTGAGCGTATCAAGGTGGGCGACTATGTGTGCCTGCCGTTTAACGTCGGCTGCGGTTTTTGCGAAAACTGTGAAAAAGGCCTGACCGGCTTTTGCCTCACCACCAACCCCGGCACGGCGGGTGCAGCCTATGGTTTTGCCGAAATGGGCCCGTGGGAAGGCGGTCAGGCCGAGTTGCTGCGGGTGCCTTTTGCCGATTTTAACTGCCTGGTGCTACCGCCAGACGCGGCAGAAAAAGAAGATGACTATGTGATGCTCTCAGACATCTTCCCCACCGGCTGGCACGCAACCGAGCTTGCCGGCGTGAAGCCCGGCGAAAGCGTGGCCATTTATGGCGCGGGACCGGTCGGATTGATGGCGGCGCATTCGGCGATCATCAAAGGCGCGTCCCAGGTATTTGTGGTGGATACACATAAAGACCGGCTGGCGCTGGCAGAAAAATTGGGCGCCACGGGAATCAATGCGACGGGCGATGAGGCCGTGCAAAAAATTCTCGACCTGACCGATGGGCGCGGTACCGATTGTGGCTGTGAATGTGTCGGCTATCAGTGCTGTGATAAACATGGCCACGAAGACAATTCGGCTACCATGAACAGTCTGGTTGCCTCGACGAAAGCCACCGGGGGGATCGGCGTGGTCGGCGTGTTTATTCCTCAGGATCCGGGGGCGGAATCCGAGCTGGCCAAACAGGGTAAAATGCCCTTTGATTTCGGCAGTTTCTGGTTCAAAGGACAGGCAATCCGTACGGGCCAGGCGAACGTCAAAGCCTATAACCGTCAGCTGGCGCGCCTGATCCATCATGGAAAAGCCAAACCGGGCGAGATCATTTCACATCGCCTTTCGCTTGATGAAGCGGCTGACGGTTATAAGCACTTCGACGACCGGGATGAAGGATGGACCAAGGTTATTCTTAAGCCTTAAGCCCCGTTGCCCGGCAGGGGAAATCACCTGCCGGGCTAGGCTGCATTCGGCTTTGATGACTCTGTTGCCTGCGCAAGGGTGAACATGGCGCAAAAAAAACGCAAAATGTTGCAGGTGAAAATGCTGCTTTGGGCTTCAGCCTCCCAGAGACTTAAGCAGGGCAACGCTGTTAAGGATGACCAGCTGTCTTTTGCTTTCAAGCTCGATTTGCACATTAGAGAAAATATCCAACGCTTCATAATGCGTATATAAATCCTGATACCCTGCTTCATATCGGCGTTTATTGTTGTCGAAGTTAACGGACTGAGCCTTCAGCTCTTCACGCACTACGGCGAGATTCCCCTGCGACAGGCGTAAGGCATCGGTGGCATCTTTAATCTCCTTCAATGCCTGAGCAATGGTGTTGCGGTAATCGATGATCGCCATCTTTTGTTGGGTTTCAGCATATTTAAGGCTGGCATAATGTTTGGGCAGGTCGAACACCGGTATCATCACCGAGGGTGTCAGCGTCCAGTTATCACGATAGCTGTCCACTATTCCGTCCAGCGAACTGGAGGTACGCCACGCATTAGCGAAAAGACTGACGCCGGGTAGAAATGCAGCACGAGCGGAGCCAATATTGCCGTTGGCCGCCTTAATTTGCCATTCGGCAGCGATGACGTCAGGTCGGTTGAGGATAATGTCGGAGCGGATCGCCTGCATTAGTTGAGGCGCGTCATTGTAACTCACAATCGTTTGCCAGTTCTCCGCGTTCAGTGCCGGTGAAACCGTGCCGGATAAATATTCCAGCTGATGTATTCTCGCCAGAATCTCCACTTCAAGATTATGCGTGGTGCTTTCGTCAGTGCCTTTACCCCGCTGAAACTTGGTTAAAACAATTGGCTTTAACCTGCCCTGCTGATTAATGCGCATCAGCTTTTCTTCAATACGCTGCATCTCGATCTTTTTAATCTGCAAGATATGCCATACCTGAATCATTGAATGCGCTTCATACCAGGCTGTGGCTAAATCAGACATCAACGTCAGCTGCACATTGGCGACCAGGCTACGATGACTTTCTTCACTGCTATTCATTGAGGCGATCTTATTGCGCTTTTTGCCCCACAGATCGACCTCCCAGGAGTCAACGCCCATTCGCCCCTGATATTGTTCAGATCTCTGTTTAAGCGTCTGATTGGTGAGCGGCGAACTGACCGAATTCATCGAGATTGTTTTACTCGCGGTGTAATTCAGGCTGGGAATCAGGTCAAACAGCGAACTCAACTTTTGCGCCCGGGTGCTTTCAACGCGAGCCATGGCCAGCTGAAGATCAAAGTTATTGATGAGCGCATTTTCCAAAATGGCCAGCAAGGCCGGATCGTCCCGGTAGAGATCCTGAAAGCGGTAACGGCCGCTGCTCTGCGCGGCTTTCAGCTCAACCACGGGATCGGCCACGCTGTCAGGACGCTGATATTCAGGCGCCAAAGAACACCCGCTCAGGCTTAATGTCGTGGTGATAAACAGGGTCCTGAATGAGAATAATTTAGTCATAGCTGCGACGGTATTTGTTGTTTAACACAGTAAAATGGCGCATCTCTTTTTCGTTTTTCCTGTGAAGGGCGATCAGTGGAAAATGGTAATAGGTGTCTAGGGTTGAAATGAAATGCCATTGCCATGGGGTTTCCCTGACATAGCGTTCAAGAAAACCGACCATTTCATGGTTTATTTCATGCTGTTGCCTACCGATAACCGCTGCGGTTGTCACCGTGAATTTTCGGGAAGCCTCGTTATAGCGGTTAGAGACAAGTTTCATACACACCGCTCGTTTTATGGCGAGTTTTATAATCCCCGTGGTCATATGGCCTTTTTTATTAAAAAACGTCACCGGCTCGACCGCTCCGGTTAAATTCCCGGCCACATAACAGGGCAGATCATAGAAAACAGCCACCACCTTATTCGGCTCCCGCAAATAACGCGCGATCTTAATCAACGCGCCTGGCGCGTTGATATTGATAAAGGATACGCGTACGCCGGGTATGGCGATCAGGTTATAGTTTCGCGCATTTTCTTCGGTAATCTCTTCAAATATCGGCACCAGAAAATCGTAATCCATGCCCTGGTATTGTCTGGCCAGAGTTAATATTGTCAGCCAGTAATCTCCGGTATGCGTACAGAGCAACAATTTCGCCTGTGTCAGATTCGGATCGGACAGATGACAAACCTTCTCCAGCAAAGCCGAAACCGTTTTCCAGTCATGTGAAAACATGAACAGTGAGAGGTAACGGGAAATTAGCTTGGTTAAAATAAGCTGCCTTCCAGACCATGGCTCTTGCCTACCGGTAACCTTTGCAGATAACTGCATGGCCGTCTTGACTGAATAGTATTCAGAAAGCGTCCTTCTGAATAAAACAGAAACCATGTTTATCAATAACAATGCGGTGGATAAGGATCGCCATGTAGCTACCACCGCCATTGCCCTGGCAACCATTGCCAGCAAAACACGCCTGTGCAGCAGGCCTGGCCTCGCATTGATGCCCGATATCATCTGGCCTCTCCCCGCAGAACCACCCGCTGTTCAATACTGTCTATTAAGGCAGCATCATGACTGACAACCACGCAGGCGACGGGCAGGCGGCGAATAAGCGCAATGATTTTGTGACGCGATTCATCATCAAGATGTGAAGTGGGTTCATCCAGCAGCAAGAGCTGCGGCTTTCGGTACAAGGCTCGGGCAATCATTAGTCGTTGCTGTTGGCCGGATGAGAGCCTGGTACCGTTAGCGCCGAGCGAGGTATTCAAACCGGATTTCAAACTTCTGATAACCTCGGCAAAATCTGCCTGTTCGATGCAGTTCTCCAGTAACGTTATATCATAGCGATCGGATTCAAAAATAATATTATCCATCACGTTACCTTTGATTAACTTCCCATTAGGACTCACCAATGAGATCTGTTGCTGGAAGGGATTAAGTCCAAACCTGGCCAGTGAAATATCATTAATCAGAATCTCACCTGCCGTAGGTTTGAGCAGGCCCGATAACATATTCATTAAGGTGGTTTTACCGCAGCCCGAGGGCCCGGTGATGACGAGTTTCTCACCTTCGTGAATATCAAAATTGACGTTTTTTATGAAATTATCGTCAAGATTACTGTAGGCAAAGCTGATATCACGGAAACTCACTTTTCGCACCGGTTCAGTTATCTCTTTGACCGAAGACTTGAACGATATCGCAGCCGTTTTATCAGACGGTAGTATTTCCTGTAAGCGTTTAACCTCAACGGAACACACCCGGATATTGACATGACTTTCGACAATTGACTGAATATTATTAACCAGACAATTTTTATAGAAGATAAAAGTCAGTAACTGCCCCGCCGTTGTCTCACCCTGCAGTACGCTTAACGATCCCAGGCCGATAATCAGTAAGGTCTGAACATGCGAAAGGGTCGTCACCATTAATTCAATCAGCGACTGCGTTCTTTCAATTGCGGAGCGATTGTATTCCAGCTCTGAATGATGCTCGGACCATGCCAGGATCCTGTGATGTTCATTGTGATTGATCTTAATCACATCGATATTATCTACCGACTCCAGCAATACATTATCTCTGCGGACTTCGGCATCGAGAGAAGCATATTGGCGGGAGAGCATTTCTGGCAGCATTAACACTCTAACGAGGATCATTATGGAGGTCACCGCAAGGGTGAGCATGGCCAGATGGGTGTTGATGAAAAACAGCAGCACCACAAATAAACCGGCAAAAAATGACTGTATGAAAATATCTATCCAACCATTGGTATAGATAATGTGGAAAACATCAACGGATTTAATTTTACGTAAAATATCCGATGCCATTCGTTTACCGAAATACTTCAACTCCATGTTGAGAAGATCGCTGACTATCCGGTGCCCTTCATTCAGGCTTAACATCCTTCTTAATCGCTGGGCTTGGGCGATTTTCAGATAGCTTGCAATCGCCTGCAGCAGATAGACAAAACCGAAGATGTACAGCAACAGAAACAGTAAATCATCGTCGTTTTTTGACAAGACTTCATCGAAGACTAAAGAAATAAACTTAGGAATGGCAATATGGGTCAGCTGAATGATCACCGCCAGCACCGCCAGCGGGATCAGATAGCTTTTCCAACTCTTAAGTCCTTTTCTGAAAGCACTGGCGCTGAAAAAATGGCCATTGTCTGCGGAATTTTCCCTGCGCTGCCCTTTCGTATCGGCCACGAAGCTGTTATCGGGTATGACTTCAAGCGCAACGCCTGAGTAAAACTTCTCTACTTCCCGCCAGGTGAAGGAACGGCTGCCGATGGCAGGATCCATGACTTCGATTTTTGTTTTGCTGGTTTTTTTAAGCACCACAAAATGGCAGTTATCCCACAGTAAAATTGCCGGCGTTTGCAGCTCACGCAGGCTGTCTGCGGCGACCTGAACGCCGGTGGCAATCATCTGATGGTCGGAAAAAATCTTTATCAGATGAAAAAATGAAAGCCCCTCAAGAGTGACCTCATACTGGTTACGGAGGGTCTGCAACTGCAGCGTCTTATTAAACATTGCGCTGATATAACTGACACAGGCCAGACCGCATTCTGCGCACTCATCCTGTAGGACATCTCGTACATTATTTTTCAGCATGGATATAATCCGGATTACGTTTGAGGGCTTGTTTCACAGGAAGGAATAACCACTCAATTAACGTTTGCTTTGGCTGACGTAATGAGGCACTGACGGTCATGCCGTCCGCGAGAAATTCCATCGGGATTTTATTATGTTTGTCATTAGCCAGAATATTCAGCTTCACCCGGAACCAGGATTCTTTATCATCCACACTGACCCGGGTCGGTGTGGTAGAAATATTGATGACCTTTGCGGCCAAAACGCCATAGCTTTCATAGGGGAAAGTATCAACACGTACGAAGACCTTCTCGCCAGGGCTTATCAGGCCGATTTGTTTACTGCTCAGTTGCAGGACTACAACAGGTTCTGCAGCGCTGTTTTCTTTCAGGATCACTGATGGCGTCAGGGCGCGTCCATCAATGAAGTCCCCTTTCAATATCCCCATGTCATGGACAATCCCTTTTATGGGTGAAGTGACAATATATTCCTGTCGCATGCGGATATTATTTAACTCGCTACCGATTTCCCTTATTTTACGGCTGATGTCATTTTTACGTTGTAAGGACTCTTGCTCAAGCCTGGCGTAATGAATTTCTTTTTCTATTTTAGTTTGCAACAGTCCAGACTTTTCAACCTCACTTTTTTTCACACCCAGCTCATTTTCAATGATCAGCTGCCTGGTGTTTTCCACTTCCGTCTTAGTAATAGCGTTGTCTTTGTATAATCGCGTTAAATCGCGTAACTGAGTGGCATAAAGACGTTTTTTATCGTGATAGTTTTTGATTGCGTTTTCGGCGATGGAGATGGATTGTGTCAACTCGTTAAAATAACGTTCTTTTTGAATGAGGAGTTGGTCATCATTTTCTGACTGATTTTCTCGTTCAGTCTCGAATTCCACTAACGTCTCATTCAACCGCTTGGTTGTCTCCTCGGCCATATTACCAACACCATTATGGTCTTTGGTATTTTGCCACAGTAAAGCCACGCTAAAAATGGCATCTCCCGGATTAACGCTGTCGCCTTCATTAACGTAGATCGCAGAAACATTTCCGGGTTTTTCTGCCGTTAGCCGGTAAAATGACTCGCTGCGGATCAAACCCTTAACATCTTCTTGTTTACCATAACGGCCATTCAGCAATAACAACATAAAAATAGCTGTCATAAGCGCAATGACACCGCAAAAAAAATTAAGACTGATAGGAGCACGCGTAAAACACTGATTAAATTGATTTGACATAATAGCTTAATATCAGAGGTGGGGTTTACCCCACCTCTTATTGATGACGAATAAAATATCAGGCGAGATTAAGAAGCACTTTTCTCAATCGCTACACCAGCAGCACTGCCAACCAGTGCGCCTACAGCAGCTCCCGGAATACCCATAATTGCGCCAATACCGGCGCCACCGATCCCACCAATAGCGCCGCCGCCCCATCCACTCCCCCAACCACCGCGCACTTCCTTACAGTGTTCAGCACTCATTGCTGTTTTGTTCAGCATCATATTTCTCCATAAATAAAGTTAAAGTAGAAACCAGGTGTTATATAAAATCGCAGCTATACTCATTGCAGCCTCGGCAATATATATCACAACGTCATGCTGCCTTGTTAATCTGGCGGCAACAATATTTATGGGAAAAAAACCCTTAATTAGATTTTTATTCTACCATCGGAATGATATTGATATTTAAAATCTATGAATTTAACAGTTTTATGAAAAAATTTTAAAAATATCACAACACCTTCAAAAAAACCAAAGTGGATAATCTTTGTCGACATGCTAAAATATTGACATATTTTAGTTTACTTAAAGGAAAAACAGTGAAGCCTATTGTTATATTGTTAGGGTGTGTGACCCTCGCTGCCTGCACCACTGAGGAAGGTAAACCTTCTCCCTCGCTGAATATGGCGAATCCGGCTGCAGTCTATTGTCTCCACGTCAGTGGTAAGTTAAGTACCAGCGAGTCTGACGCAGGAAAAAAAGGGTATTGTACGTTAGCGGACGGTGAACATATCGATGAATGGGATTTATACAGAAGGGAGCATAAACAGAACTGATTTCAAAAACTCTGTTTAAACGGGTCGGTCATCGTCGCCAGATGATGACCCGTTCTGAGAATAGATAGGCATAACTTCATTTGTAACGCGACAGACAAACTGTAGGGACAACAAACGCCTGCTTAAATGATTAATAGCGGATACAGGAACTGGTAAACGAATAAGGACCACCAACAATGTAACTTTTTTTATCCAGAGGGAAAATGTCAATCTGGAAAGTCTCAGGATTAAAGGTGTACTCGCCTAACAACATTTTAAACACGTTATCGGGGGTATCATCCAGTATTGATTTTTTCATGTCTTTGATATGATAGCTGATGGTTTTTCCTTGTAAAAATACGCCGTCCGACAGCAACAGGCTCCGGTTCAACTTTTTGGTTTCACCGTTGATGGTAACTTTGCCATTAAAAATCACATAGCCGGATTCTTTCGAATAAAACCGCATATCCTGGGTGACGGAAAACGTCAGGTCACTTTGATTTTTTCCAAAATCATAATGGGTGAAGAACGTGCATTTAAAGGGAACGATTCTCTCCCGCCAGACGACCCAATGCCCGATAAAAGCGGTCAACGCCACGGCAACAATCACTACAAGACTCACAGTAATAAAAAGGACCGTTCTTTTACTTTTCATCACCACTCCAGTCCAGATAATAAACATTTTCACAAGATATGTTATAACCATTATTACCAATACTGCAGTACGACAGCATTGTGCGCCCGTAAGTTTGTAAGGATGAAGAGGCATAATTGTCGAAATAGACGCGTTTACCGGTCTGACAGCTCAGTTGATTTTTCTTCATGATTATTCCCACTTGCTTCTTCACATTGGCAACTTCACTGTCATTAAAGGTTTTAAGCATAGTAAGTTCACATCCACCTTCCATCTTCACAACCTGAGCGGTAGGATCTAAACTATCCGTATACAGGTATTTGTAAATTAAACCGCCGCTGATGATGACCAGCATCAATAACAGCACAGACAGAATCTTTTTTCTTGAAAAGGAAAACGACTTTCCCAGTTCACTGACATCCTCTGAGTTGATAATGTGCGGAATCCCTGGCACGTCTTCTTTCGTAATGAGCACATTTTCACTCAGTCTGATGCCCACCGTCGGTAGCGTGACAATAAAGTTATCACACCCCAACCTCACCAGGCTCCTCCTGAGGATACTCATATACTGATTCAGGTTGCTGTTGGAACTTCTCAGGCCATATTTATCCCATACTTCGACGAACAAAAAGTCGCGGGTTAATATTTCCCCTTCAGATTCTAAAATCAATTCAATTAATCTTCGGGCAGGCAAAGGCAAGGTTAACGTGTCATTGGTCGACACTAATGTTAACGAACCTTCATACGTATTATACTTTATTGTATTATTGATGGTGTATTGCATTTTTAGACCATTAAGGAAATAATTAAAAATGTCAGGTAAGTGTAGTTGACAACAATAAACAAGTACAGTTAATTCCGGTAGTTAGGTAAGCACTCAGCACAGTTTCATATTCCTCCGCTGCCAGCCTGGGTTAAGTAAAAAAATGAAAAGCTTCCTCTTTTACTTTGCGGCTTTCCTTCTTTAATGCGTGATTGATTTTGAAAAAAGATTCACCACTAAAACCCCAGCAATAATGAGAGTCAATCCCGCGATCCCGGCGGGGTCCAGTTTCTGGCCATACAAGAGATAGCTGGTGACCGATATCAATACGATGCCAACCCCTGACCAAATGGCATAAGCAATGCCGGTGGGCAAGGCCTTCAATGTCAATGATAAAAAGAAAAAGGCCACCGTATAGCCCAGCACGCAAAGCACGGTTGGCCATAAGCGGGTAAAACTTTCCGAGCTTTTTAAGCTGCTGGTCGCAATGACTTCAGCAATGATTGCAATACCCAAAAACATATACGTTTTAATCATAACCTGTCCTTTAATAATTACTGAAATCGATGTGGTGCTCGTTACAATATGCTAACCTTGCCAGTAGCCACTGGTTCAGATCGGTATTATTGCACAATTTCAATACCGTCATCGCCTTGCGCTTATGCTGACTAACGGTTTTTTCACTTATATTCATATAGTTCGCGATATCTAACGGTTTCTCGCCTAATGAAAAATAATATAGCACCAGATTCTGCTGTATTGAAAGCTTGTCAGAAACAAATTCTCGATGAAGCGAACAGATGCGCATCCGGATAATATTGAAAAGAATATCGTGCAATACGGAACAAGGTGCATCCCGATAGACTTTCGCCCGGAAATACCCATGTTTTTGTTTATTGCCAATCAATATTATTCTCTTGTCGTAGGCCAGATCGATGGGTATTTCATCCCACGAAATATTAGGCGCCCAAAATATAATATCTGCAAGAGGATGCGCATTTTCCATTTTGATAAACATCACATCATGGCGTGTCTTTAGAAAGTAATTTCTGATAATCGCTTTCAGTCCAGCCTTAAAATACTCATTGCTGTCTATAATCATGATTTTATATAGCATATTTCCATGTCCTGTCGGTCTAAAAAATCCTTTTTTCTCACGAAAGTTTGATCAGCACCATGCCGGAGAGGATAAACAGCACGCCAGTCCAGCCCTTTCGATTTAACCGCTGATTAAATAATACACCACCGGCGATAATGGTTGCGATGATGCCAAATCCTCCCCACACCGCATAAGCTACGGAAAGCTCAATCCCTTTCACCGCTTGCGCAAGTGAAGCAAATGCGCATAGCACCGCGGCAAGTGACAAAAGGCCATATTTTCTATTTCTGAAACCATCCGAATATTTCAGCCAAATGTTAGCGACAACTTCAAGCAACACGGCAACAATTAACCAGCCCGCATGGATCCATTCAAATTGTTGCATCACTCACTCCTTTTTTAAGCTTGGTTCCTGATTTAATCAACGCAATGCCGATAATCAACAGGGTCAGACCGGCGACTTTCATTAAGGTCAGTGATTCATCAAATAATCGCACGCTCAATGCCGTAATAATCACAATGCTGATCCCTTCCCATAGCGCATAGGCAACCCCGAGGGCGACCTTCTTTACGGAAAAGGATAACAACACGTAGGATGTGGCAATCATCACTAACATAAAAATAAAACCAATGTTGTTATCATTGACGCTTGACCACTTCATCGATAGCGTGCCAATAACCTCTGTTGCGATTGCAAGACCTAGATAAATCCAATAAATAATCATATTTTATATTGGGACGTAAACTCCCTCCTGATAATTGAGTTGATTTTGAATTACGCTGGCGTTTGACAGGCAGAATGCTATTGAACTATCAATAAGTTTCGGGTTAAATATCACCGTCCCGCTACCGCGATAGGTATCAGGCGCGTTTTTTAGCATGTTGCCCACGTCCCGTTTGTCTACATTGAAATCAATGCTTCCTTTGACTCCTCTGGCAAACGTATCGGTGTGAAAAATATTTTTGCTGGTATCAAATCCGGTATACAGTTCCTGGCGAACCACCGTAGTGCCTGATTGAACGTCTGTAATATTGACGGGCAACGTTAAGAAGGTTTTCACGTGAACCAGCTCCCCCGTTTTGTCGCTGCTTATGGCACACCCTGTTCCGCTTTCATACTCACAGGTCAGATAGACGGTGAAATTGCCTGAACTTGAAAGATTGAAACTGCTCTTACCCGTCAATTGAGGTGTAATCCGCGTAACAACCCATCTCTCACAGGCCGGTCGACCGAGCTGATACCATAGCAACCTTGATTCCCTTCTGGTACGCGCCACAGCCATGCGACTTGCGTAGACCCCACTATCCAGCCAGCACTTTGGTTAGTGCACCCAACCTTAGGGAATAATGAAAACGCCTGGTCTCCGCCTCCCCATTCAGAAATTTTGGAGTTGTTATTCGCCGTGTAATTTCCGCTAAAGGCTTCTATGCGAAATTTTACGGTTTGTTTGTCGGAATTCTTTGAAACCCGCTTAGCCAGAGGTTTCGTCGATGGGGTCCATTCTCATGGAAAAATCCTAGACAGGCCATATATATCGAAAATTATTGCTTCTATAGATTAATATTCTGCCTATGAGAAATAAATTATATCTTCATACCGGTAAATGAGATTGGCGTTTCAAAAGAGGGGATATTGAGGCGATAAAAAGGCTTTATTCGCAATACAAAAAAGGCAGCCCCCCAAATTCGAAGAGTCTGAGAATAAAAGCGACCGTTAAAAGCGATTAAACGTTTAGAGAAGGAGTTAGGGTGAAAAATCCACTGTTCCCCGCAGCCGGAAAAAAGCCCACTATTTCTCCCTCAATCTCCACTAAGGGTGAGTATCTCAGGTGGGGCGTCGGAGAAGGCCTTTTGGGCGTAGCCATCGTCTGCGGGTTCACCCAGCGGATTTGGGCAATTGGCAATGAAATAGCTAATGATCATCACCCCTACAAAAAGCAGTGCGGTTGTCTTATTCATGCTGAAATTACTCAATACCATGGTGAAAGGTGTTGCGATCCCCCAGCGCCTGATGACAGGGTCGGTAGATGAAACCGTTAATAAGTTGGCGTCAGCGTTAGCCAATTCATTTAAAGAGGGTTTTCTCTCGTAATTCGCGAATATCCTGGCAGGTATAGCAGGTCACTGCGCTGGGGATAATTCGACGCCGTTCATCTGAAATAGTCTCTCCGCAATCCTGACAACTTTCCTGACCTGTTTGTGTCAGCATTATCCGGATTGAGATAATTTCGTTACGCTGCGCCAGCGTAATGCATTTTTCAGCCTCATCAGCTAAGTCGGCCACAGGAGCCCCCTTGTTAGTCATGTCCTGAACGTAATAATTATTATCAGGTAGCCCAGGCACCTGCATCAACTCATGCTGTTATGAAGTCTTTGAAGCCTTTGATGTTTTTAAATTTTGAAGTCGGTTTGAGGGTTTTGCCCTGCGGTCTTATCCGTTCTGATGCAATTTACCCATTGATATCTCAGCCGCTTCAGATACATGAGAAAAGCCTGATAAAAAAGTGAACCGGCATCATTAGTGGCGCTTATAATTCTGTGATACTTTGATTTTTTACTGAAATTTCAACCGGGTTGGGTCGAGACACTATGGGCATTAAAACCATTCAGCTTGAGGGTAACGTGGTGTATGCCCCGATCACGCACTCTCTTTATAAGGCCGGAGACAGTGAGAATCAGGTTGCTTTAGCCATCCCTGCCAGCCTGTGCCTGTTAAGTTTGCTGCAGCATAAAGGCGAGATTGTTTCTCATAGCGATCTGCTTTCCTTTGCCTGGGAGGCAAGGGGAATGATGGTTTCACCGAATACGGTTTACCAGAACATGTCGATACTGCGTAAGGCGCTGGAATCGATGGGTGTTTCCAGTGAGATGATAAGAACGGTGCCCAAGCGGGGCTTTATGATACCGGCCGGTTTCCCGGTGGAGTTTGTTTATGAGAATGAAGAGAGCATCAGCCCGGCTGATGAGGTGAACATGGCGATGCCTGCCCCGGTCCTTCATTCTGCCGGGGAAATCACGTCTTTACCCCCCGGCAGCGCAATACCTTCCGCACCGGCTGCCGTTAAGAAGAATCGCAAGCGTCATTATGTCTACTTCGGCATCGCCTGTTGTATGGCGTTTTTGATTACCACGGCTGCGACGCGTTATCTGGGCAACGATACTATCCCTGCCTATATTGCGCCGGACTTTTCACCGTTGGGCAACGTTAAAGACTGCCAGGTGTTCAGGAATTACTCGTCAAGAGACGACGCATTCTTCACCAAATTCATTGCCGATAAGAATGTCGAATGCGGAACGCAGAAATGGTGGTACATCACTAATTACCCACCGTCTGAAGAGGTGTCGATATTACGTTGTTCAAAAGAACTTACCGCGTCAGGCAGCGATAAAACTCCGCTCTGCACCTCCGACTTCTATAGCGAAAACGGTCAACAACAATGAAGAAAATTAACCTACGCACCGTCCTGATGTCGGTGGTGATCCTGCTGTTTGGCTTTGCCGGTTATTCGCTGGGTAAAGAGCAGGTCCGTGCAAACGATGTCTTCTTCTGCACCGCTAATTTCAATACCCATTCAGGCGATGAAATGCTCAGCCTGTCGATTAACTACAACCTGAACCATGGCGATGGCTATATCACCATGAACGGGACTTACTTTAAGGATGGGGTCAAAAAATCTGACATCGATCTGAAAAAGGAGTTTCTTTACACGCAACAGGATGGCGAGTTTACCTTTACGGAAAAACCCAACGGCGTAATGGAAGTGAATGACGGCGATCAGCAGGTGCTGCGAAAATTCCTCTCTGACTTTTACTTCAGCAGGAATGTCGGGACGCATCACGTCAGAATAAAGCAGATCCGGCCGGGCGTGTGGATTTTCACCACCACCCCGACGCCTTATATGATTTGTTCGGAATACTAACTTTTGCCCGCCCGGCCACTCTTTGTTTTGGCCCCCTCGCCATCACATCCGGCTCCATGAACACCAACAAAAAAATGCCCGCCGATCGGTTAACGCGATTGGCGGGCATTCCCTACAGCAGTTTTATTAATCAGGCTGAATATTCAGTCTTTCGATGCCAGAAAAAAACGGTAAACCAGACCACCGATAACACCGCCGATAATTGGCATTAACCAGAACATCCACAGCTGGTCCATTGCCCAGGTGCCCTGGAATATCGCCACTGCGGTACTGCGCGCCGGGTTGACCGAGGTGTTGGTGACCGGAATGCTGATTAAGTGTATCAGCGTCAGCGACAGACCGATGGCAATCGGCGCGAATCCGGCCGGCGCACGCTTGTCAGTTGCACCGTGGATCACAATCAGGAAGATTGCGGTCAGCACGCCTTCACACACCATCGCCGCCATCAGGCTGTAACCACCCGGTGAATGCTCGCCGTAACCGTTAGACGCAAAACCGCTGGCGGTGGCATCAAAACCGGCATGGCCACTGGCAATCACATACAACACGGCGGCGCCAGCGATCCCACCCAGAACCTGCGCAAGGATATACGGCACCACGTCGCGGGCGGCGACACGGCCACCGGCGAACAGGCCCAGCGTCACCGCCGGGTTAAAGTGCCCGCCAGAAACAGGGCCGACCGCAAAGGCCATCACCAATACCGTCAGGCCAAACGCCAGCGCCACACCGGCAAAGCCGATGCCTAATCCCGGAAAACCGGCGGCAAAAATGGCGCTACCACAACCGCCAAACACCAATACAAATGTACCGATAAACTCTGCGGATAATTTCTTAAACATACCGTCACCTGAAACGTTAAGTGGAGTGTAATGCGCAAAGACATTTGAGGATCTTTGCACATCGGGAATTAATGAAGGGAATGAGACGTCATAGTGAGAATAAAATCATCCGAATGGTTTGAATAAATTAACGTCACTTTTCTTAGGGGCAGTTTACGGGCTGAGTTATTCTGTTCAACTCATAAAGTTATCATTTGGCCGGCAGGAAATAGGAAGCCAGTCAGCCTGACGCATTACAAAGCAGTTACACCGCTAATCACATGATATAATTCGATTTATTTTACACACAAAAATGCCTCACCCGCAAAGATGAACAGCGTTTATAACGTTCTGAAGTGAAACATGAGAGTTTTATGAGATGTATTTTCAGGCGAGGATGGATATTGCCTGATGAATTGACTCTTCACCAGACAATAACCCCGGCAGCAGGCGTTGGAATATTCGCCCTGCTGCCGCTTACGACAATAGGTCTCAGTCGTGCCCTCCTCCGCTAATAGCGAAACCGGTGAGGGTCACTGCCGCGCGCTAATTACACCATCACTGCCGGGTGCTGTAATAAGTGGTCAGCCAGCGTATAAGGTGAGTCGTTAACCAGCGTACTTTCGGCCGGGATATGGCTGGCGGAACTGGCCGTGGTGTCCGTGGCCACGCTGGCCGTCACGGGCGATGAACTCACCGTTGCCCCATCATCCTGAGCAACCGTCGGCGCGTAAAACGCCAGTAAATGATCCATATTCAGCGCGGTTTCGTGGGACGCTACGGTGACATTTTCGCTGGCCGAGGCCTGGTTGCCGGCGCTGTCATGTGCCGTCACCTTAATGACATAGTCCCCGTCATCCAGCGGCGCCAGCTGTCCGGCAAGAATGGTCAGCGCCCATTTGCCATCGGCTTTAACCGCCGCGCTGTAGCTTTGATCGCCAAGGGTTAAGGTCACCGTACTGCCCGCATCAAGATGGGTTGAACTGCCCTGCAACAGATGCCAGGTATTGACATCATCCGCACCGATAACGTGATCCGCAAACGCGGTATCCAGCGTCAGCGTCGGTAAATTGTGGGTCGCGACGTCAAAAAAGTCGCTCAGGGTTTGCGTGTCGCTGTTGCCATATTGATCCGAGCGATGGGCACTGGCGGTCACCGGCCCTTCCGCCAGCGCCAGCAGATCGGCGCTCGGTAAGGTGATCATTCCGCCACTGTCCGGCTGGTAGGTTTTGCCGTTGATGTCCAGCGAGGTCACGCCTTCAATATAGAAACTCAAATCCTGCTGTGCTTCCTGATAGTTCAGGATCATGTCACCGCCGATATCCATCTCGTAATAAACCGGCGTCAGCTGGGTGACCACATTCAGCTCTTGCGCCATATCGGTATAGTTATTGGCCCCGTCATGATACCAGGCGTGGATCTCACCATTTTTAATAAATCCGGCCACGTCGGCCGCGGCGATCAGCACCTGCCAGTGTCCCTGAGCATCAATGGTTGCGGCATGCTCGTGACCATCGCTACCTTTCAGGATCAGCGACTGACCCAACGCCACGGCAGACAGTGAGCCGCTCAACAGCAGATCGTGTTGGCTCTCCGCCAGGTTGATCACATTGTCATCCGTGACCTTGTCGAAGTGGATTTCTGGCACGCTGGTCATATGGGTGATTAACGTCAGATCGTGGCTGACGGTGCTGGTTTTGCCATTCGCATCAACCGCGGTCAGGGTCAGACTGTGCAGGCCATCCTGCATTGCCAGCAATTGCTCGGTGGTAAAGTGGCCGGTCCAGCTGCCGTCAGCATTGACTAAAGCGGTGACGGTCGCGGCGCCCAGCGTCAGGGTAACTTTGTTGTGGTTGGCCATATGCGTTGAGGTGCCGCTGATGTCCACGCCATAAATGCTTTCGGCGACGTTGATGGCGTTATCGCCGCTGATGGCGTCCACCGTCAGGGTCGGCTTGATGGTCTTATCAACATACAGGCCAAAATCCACGTTGGTATCGGTGTGGTTGCCGGCTTTATCGGTGATGGTCAGCTTCAGGCTGTAATTGCCGTCGGACAAGCCTTTCAGCACCTCTGGCGGCATCGAGGCGTTCCAGTAACCCCACTTGTTGACGGTACTGGTCCAGCTTTGATCGTTAAAGCTCAGGGTGACGGTCGAACCGGCCTCGCCTTCTGCCCGGCCACGCAGATGAATACGGTGGCTGGCTTCCCAGGCGGCAATCACGCCATCGCTGGCGACCGGTTCATAAGGGCGCAACGGTGCAGGCGCATCGGTATCCACCGTGCTGACCGCCAGGGTATTGATGCCGGGCGCACTCAGGCTGCTGGCCATTTCCGGCGTGAGGGTGGGTACCGCCAGGCGGCTGGATGATGCAGGTTCCGTGGTTTCGGCGGCAGCATAGTTGCTGACCGCATTCTGGAAAACAGACTCCAGACGCAGAGCACGGTAGTCAACGCGTTGGGACATAGGTCACCTCGTTCAGAATTTTGGCGCGCAAGCCATCGCGACACCTGAAGGTGCGGGATGGCGGATGGTTTGTGCGAGCCATACGAGACGGCCCGTTTCCTCTGGCAGGAACGGGTTACCTTAACGGGTAACAATTTTGCAATAGCAAATCCCCTTTTCATTTTGAAAAGAGGAATAAACAGCAAATGATTTTTTTAATCTTGTGCCCTTCGCGGTGGGTCACCGTTTAAGCTGCCCTCACCCTAATCCTTCATTTGATTTATAGATAGTGGCCAAATTCTGAATACTAATCTGCGTATTGATTTAGCTTATGATTATTTCTACCTGTTTATTCTTCACCAACCCCTTTACAGTTTGAATACCGACAGCGCGGTAACGGTTGCCTAATTTCAACCGTCACCGACTCGCCAGCCAAATCACTTTCACATTTAATATCAGTAGATTAATCAATGGTATGGCGTTTGCTAAAACCGTTTAGCGCGAATTAACGATAAGGGATCAGCATGTCGCAAATTGATGCAGCCTGGGGGGCAGGCCCAACGCCTGATTATGAGCAACTGGCGGAACGTTTCAGGCCACTCTTTACCAGAATTCGCGACGGCGCGATTGAACGGGAAATAAACCGTGAATTACCTTTCGAACAGATTCAGTGGTTAAAAGAGAGTGGTTTCACAGCATTGCGCGTACCGCAAGAATATGGCGGCAGCGGTATTTCCTTACCTGAGCTGTTTAATTTGTTAATTGAGCTCGGCGAAGCTGATTCAAATCTGGTCCAGTCGATACGCGGTCATTTGGGGTTTGTCGAAAATGTGCTGAACAGTGATAACCCCCGACGACGCGAAACCTGGTTACCGCGACTGGGCCGCGGTGATATCGTCGGCCCGGCCTGGAGCGAAGCCGGTGACGTGCAGCAGTCGGCGTTTTCGACGCGGCTTGAACAGATTGGCAATCAGTGGCGCATAGATGGCAAAAAGTTCTACACCACCGGCTCGCTCTATTCTGACTGGATTGACGTCGGCATCAGTGATGAGACGGGGAAAACGCTGGCGATCACCGTTTCACGCTCGGCACCCGGTGTGACGGTGGTTGATGACTGGAATGGGTTTGGTCAACGGCTCACCGCCAGCGGCACGTCGGTGTTTAATAACGTGGTGGTGGATGAAAGCGATATCTACGACGAGGATAAATTCAAATACTCCCCGGCATTTTATCAGCTGGTTCACCTCGCGACTCTTGCGGGCCTTGGCCGCCAGCTCAGCCGGGAAGTGGCTGAAAACGTGGCCACCCGCAAACGCACCTACAGCAATGGCAACGCCGCCCGGGCCGCGCAGGATCCGCAGATCCTGGCGGTGGTCGGCAAACTGCGCGGTGCGGCCTATACCAGCGGCGCGATTGTGCTGAAAACGGCCGAGGCGCTGCAGCGGGCCTACGACAGTCGCTATGCCGGCGATGAACCGGCGGAAGTGCAGGCCAACGCCATCGCTGAGATCGAGGTGTCACAATCGCTGAATGTGGTGACCGATCTGCTGCTGAATGCCGCCACCATTTTATTCGATGCGTTAGGCGCATCCGCCACCCTGAATCCGCTGTCGTTAGATCGGTTCTGGCGCAATGCGCGCACCCTCTCCTCCCACAATCCCCGCATCTATAAAGACCGTATCGTCGGCGATTTTGCGGTGAACGGCACCTTGCCGCCGCCGCAATGGCGTATTGGTGTCGCCTCTTAAACGCGTTCAATAATCGGCTGCGACGCTTAGCACTCCGCAGCCGGTTCTGTTAATCCAGCGTCAGCTTTCTCTGTGGATGCGTCGCCGGTAGCTGGCTCTCTTTACCAAAGAGTTTCTCGCGCAGGGTGCCAGGCCGGTATTCTTTGCGCGCCAGTCCGCGCTTTTGTAGCACCGGCACCACATGCTCAACCCATTCATCCCACCAGCCCAGCGTGGTGACCGGCACCACGTTAAAGCCGTCGACACCCGCGTCCGCATACTGCTGCACCTTATCGGCGATTTGTTCCGGCGTGCCGGCAAAACGTCCTGGCAGTAACGCATGTTGCAGCAGGTATTCGCGCCAGGTGAGCACGCGGCCCTGACCGTAATCCGCATCGACCGCAATGCGGAATTTGGATCGCATATGCTGGCTGAACTGCTCCTGACGGCTGAGCTCGGTCAGCGGCGTATCGGGATCGATACTGGATAAATCGATCCCCGAACCGCCGCTGTAAAAGCCCTGCAGGGCATTGATATCAATATTATCGAACAGATGCTGCTGCTTGCGTTTGGCCTCTTCCTCGGTCGAGCCGATCACCGTTGACAGCGACACCAGCTTTTTCAAATCTTCCGCCTGGCGGCCATAGTTAATCAGCTCGCGATTCAGAATAGCGATATCTTTGCGCGCGGTCTCCGGGGTTTGTGACGGCAGGAACGTCACCTCGGCATTGCGCGCTGCAAACCGCCTGCCCGCTTCAGAGTTACCGGCCTGGAAGAACACCGGGCTACGCTGTGGCGAAGGCTCGACAATGTGCGGCCCCTCGACGCGATAGCGTTTGCCGACGTGGTTAATCTTGTGGATTTTATCCGGATCGAAGAAGCGGTTGGTGGCCGGATCGTGCAGTACCGCGCCATTCTCCCAGGAGAGTTCCCACAGCTTATAGGCGACATCGAGATATTCCTGCGCCCATTCATAGCGTTCATCGTGCGGCACGATGTCATTGAAGCCGTAGTTGCGGAACCCGTTCGATAAATAGGAGGTGACGATATTCCAGCCGATACGCCCGCGGGTGAATTCATCCAGCGAGGAGATCTGGCGGGCAAATGAAAACGGATGGGCCTGAATCACGTTGCTGGTGACCACAATCCCCAGATGCTCGGTCACCAGCCCCAGCGCAGACACAATGGTGATCGGGTCCGGCTCGGGAAACTGCGTGCCTGCCCGGATGGTGGTTTTACCGTCGCCAAAGTCGGCATCATACACCCCCACCACATCGGCGATAAACAGCGTATCAAAGCGCCCTTTTTCCAGCGTTTTCACCGTTTTGACGTATTCATCCAGCTGGTTATAGCCGTACTGGACCTGGCCTTCGGTGGTGCGCCAGTAACCATGGCTGTGGTGGTTCGGCGTCAGATGCAAAAAACCGTTATAAATCAGTTCGCGTGACATTATGGCTCCCGTTTTAGTGGTGGGCGAATTCCGCCGCCTGCAGCCGTGGCAACGAGGCGAGTAACTTTTGCGTATAAGGATGGCGCGGACGATAGAAGATCTCGCTGGCGGTGCCCTGTTCCACCGCGACGCCGTTTTGCATTACCAGCACCCGGTCGCTCATATGGTGGATCACCCCGAGATCGTGGGAGATAAACAGGTAGCTCACGCCCAGCTGCTGCTGTAAATCGCTCAGCAAATCGAGGATCTGCGCCTGAATGGTCACATCCAGCGCCGACACCGCTTCGTCGAGCACAATCACCTGCGGTTGGGTGGCAATGGCCCGTGCAATGGCCACGCGCTGGCGCTGGCCACCCGATAACCGAGCCGGCTTTTGCGCCATATGTTCTGGCCCCAGCCCCACCGACGCCAGCAGGCTTAACGCCCGTTGCGTCGCGGTCTGTCCGGGGATCGCCGGCCCGAGGGCAATGGCATCGAGCAGAATCTGTGACACCCGCCAGCGCGGATCAAAAGAGGAAAGCGGATCCTGATAGACCACCGAAATATGGCGGCGAATTGCCCGCTGTTCCCGCGCTGAAGCATGGCTCCAGGGCTGGCCGCGAAACAGGATCTCACCGCTGTCCGGCTGCACTAACGCCAGCGCAATCCGCGACAGGGTGGTTTTGCCCGAGCCGGATTCCCCCACAATGCCGAGCGTTTCGCCGCGCCCGAGGGTAAAGGAGACGTCCGACACCACGCGGTGTCCCTTAAAGCCTTTGACGATATTCCGCGCTTCAAGCAGCCATTCTGCCGACGCATTCGCCGCCGTTGCCGGTTGCGCGACCGCGACCACCCTGTCGCCCGCAGACAGCCGCTGCCCTTTGGTGTGTTCGCTGGGTATGGCGTTGATCAGGCCCTGGGTATAGGCATGCTGCGGGCGTTGCAGGACCTGTTCGACCGTGCCCGATTCCACCAGCGTGCCGCCCTGCATCACCAGAATGTGGTCGGCAATTTTCGCCACCACCGCCAGGTCATGGCTGATCAGAATAATGCTGGTGCCGCGATCCAGCATCTGCCTCAGCACCTCCAGCACCTGCGCCTGCACCGTGACGTCCAGCGCGGTGGTCGGCTCATCAGCAATCAGCACGTCGGGATGCAACGCAATCGCCGAGGCGATCAGCGCGCGTTGACGCAGGCCGCCAGAAAGTTCGTCCGGCCGCTGGCTGGCGCGGAAGGCCGGTTCAGGCACGCCAACCTCTTCGAGCAGCGCCTCGACCTTTTGCGGGCGGGTCGTCCGGTTTCCCCAACCGTGTAACGAAAGCGCTTCGGCAATCTCTTTGCCTACCGGCCGCAGCGGATCCAGTGACACCAGCGCGTCCTGCAGGATGAATCCCACCCTGACCCCGCGCACCTGCTGCCACCAACCGTCACTGCGATCGAGCAGCGTCTCGCCATCAAGCGTGAGGGTCCCGGCCTGCACCTGCAGCTGTTCCCCGGCCAGCCCCACCAGCGATCGCGCGGTGACGCTCTTGCCCGATCCGGACTCGCCGACCAGCGCCACGCACTGGCCCCGTTGCAGGGCGAAACTGACATCCTTCACAATGTGCCGGCGCGGGCTGCCTTCGCCCGCCGTCCAGACGTTGAGTCCCCGGACATCAATGATGGTGTCGGTGACGCCGCGCGGGATGGCCTGACTTTCGTTTTGCTTGCTCATCAGCGCGATTCTCCTTCTGCCCGCTGTTGCAGGTAACGACCAATCTGGGTGAAGGAGAGCGCCACCAGTACGATGGCGATCCCCGGCAGTACTTCCAGCCACCAGGCCACGGTGACGTTGATTTTTCCGGCTTCCAGTAACGCGCCCCACTCTGGCGACGGCGGTACCACACCCAGCCCAAGGAAAGATAACCCGGATGCCCAAACCACCGACTGACCGATGCCCAGCGCCACCAGCGACACCAGCGGGCGAAAGGCATTTGGCGCGATATGCTGTAAAAACAGCCGGTGCCAGGGATGCCCCAACGCCCGCGCGGCCTCGACGTAACCGGACTGCCGCACCTTTAGTGCCTGGGCACGCACCAGCCGTGCATAGCCCGGCGCGGTACCAATCCCTACCGAAATCAGCAGGCTGCTGGCGGAAGGACCCAGCAGCGCCACAAACAGCAACGCCAGTAACAGCGTGGGAAACGCCAGCAGAATTTCCAGCAGGCGGTTAACCGGCCCGGCAATCCAGCGCGGTGCCAGCGCGGCGCTGAACCCGAGGACGATCGCGCCCACCAACGCAATGGCCATCGCTCCCAGCCCGATCGCCAGCGACTGGCGCGTGCCCCAGATGATGCGGCTGTAGAGATCGCGGCCAATATCATCGGTGCCCAGCCAGTGGGCGAAGGACGGGGCTTGCAGCGCATTAAGCAAATCGGTGCTGAACGGGTCATGGGTCGCGAGCAGTGACGGCGATAAGGCGGCGGCGATAAAGAACAGCGCAACCATCAGCGACACTGCGGTGGAAAGCGGTATCACCGTCAGGGCGCGCCGCAAACGCTGACGCGGGACGTGCCCGGCCTTCGCGTCTGAAAAATCGGAAATATGGCTGGTCATCAGTGGCCTCGCAGTCGCGGATCGACGATCAAATAGATCAGGTCGACCGCCAGATTAATAACGATATAGAGAAAGCTGATCAGGATGACGATCCCCGATACCAGCGCGAAATCCTTATTGCTGACCGCATTGACCAGCACGTTGCCGAGGCCGGGACGGGCAAACACCGCCTCCACCAGCACCGCGCCGGAGAGTAAATTGCCGATCGCCCAACCGCTGAGGGTAATCGCCGGGATCAGCGCATGGCGCAGGACGTGATGCAGTTTGACCCTGCGCAGACTCATGCCGCGCGCACGCGCAGACAGCACAAAGGGCTCCTGCATGTTGCGCTCAAACTCTCCCCGCAGGGCGTGGCCAAGAAATCCGGCCAGCGGGATGGCGAGGGTAATCGCCGGCAGTAAGGTGCCGTACAGACTGTCGCCTCCCACCACCGGGAACCAGCGCAGATCGATGGCAAATACAATCAGCAGCAGGATGCCAATCCAGTACTGCGGCAGCCCGGCCATTATCGTCTCCACCGCCGAACCCAATGCCCCCAGCCTGGCGCTGCGCCCCGCCGTCAGCAGCGTCCAGGGAATGGCAATCACCCACGCCAGCAGCAGTGCCGCAATCGCCAGAGTAAAGGTAGGAATCAGCTGTTCGGCAATCACATGCACCACCGGGCGCTGTAGCTCGAACGAAAAGCCAAAATCGCCGTGCACCAGACGCCAGAAGTAGCTCAGGTACTGTTCGGTAATTGGTTTATCGAATCCATACAGCGCGTTGATCGGCGCAAGCTCCGCCGGGGTGCGTTCAATCACCTGCCCTGAGGTGATGTTGAGCAAAATCGTGGCGCGGTCGCCGGGCAGAATCGATAGCACGACAAAGGTCACGGTGATCGTGCCCCACAGCACAAACAGTGCCGAGCCCATCCTCACCAAAATGCGGCGCCACAGGCTGCGGTGTTTAACCGAAGTGTCGCCCGATCCCTGGCTGGCGGTCGGTTGATTCCCCGATGAAATAAGATCGGTCATGGCTTCTCCTGCACGAAGTAGGCGTCGTTGGAATTCAGTAAGCCATTGCCGCTGTCCTGCCAGATGCCCCGGACGTTATTGGCTATTGCGACGTTGTAAGTGAAGTTGTATCCCCCGATGGCAATCGCCTGATCGTCAAACCACTTTTGCAACACATCGAATTTCTGGCGACGAAGGGCAGGATCGGGTTCGCGTTGTGCGTCGAGGATCTGTGACTCAACCTGCGGGTTATTGAAGAAACTGGTGTTATTACCGTTGAACGCGCCGGCAAGCGTCGCGTTATAGACGATGTCGAGAATGTTCGGAGACGGCCAGACCCAGTAACCAAAGCTGATCTCCTTATCCGCCGGTCGCGACTTCGCGCCGGCAAAGCCTTCGGTTTGCGTCAGCGGGATCAGCACCAGTTTGATACCGACCTGCTTAACCTGATCCTGCACCGCCTGCAGCATCAGCGCGCCTTCCTGATCGATAATCGCCTGAATAAAGGGCAGCCTGGCAACCAGCGACTCGCCGTCCTTCACCCGATAGCCTTCGGCATCGCGTCCGGTCCAGCCAGCCTGATCCAGCAGCGCATTGGCTTTGGCAACATTGAGCGAATAACGATTGTCGACGTTAAGATACAGCGGCGTGCTTTTACTCAGGGATCCGTTGCCTTCATACGGCACCGCCCCCTTAAACACCGTTTTGACAATCTGCTGGCGATCCAGCGCATAGGCAAAGGCCTGACGTACCCGCCGATCGGTAAAGGGGCCGCGCTGAACGTTGAATGAAAAGGCCTGTGGCCGGCCGGTGGCCACGTATGACAGGGTTTGATAGTCCCGTTGCAGCGCGTGCCACTGCGCGGAAGGTGGCTGGTAAATCACGTCTGCGCCGCCGCTGACCAGCGCACCCCAGCGGGTGGTGGCATCCGGCACAAATTTCCATTCCAGATGCTTTATATAGGCCGGGCCATTGTGCCGGGCGTTTGGCGGTGCCCAGTGATAATCATCGTTGCGGACAAAGCTGATGCCTTCGCCTCTGACCCATTTTTCCACTTTCCATGGGCCTGTCCCGACCGGTTTCAGGCATTTTTGCTCACTGCTGTTATGCGCAATGGAATCCGGTGACTGGAAACCATAATGCCCATTCGCCAGCACGTTATAAATTTCTGGATTGGGCTCAGATAAATGTAACTCAACGGTATAATCATCGACTTTAGTTAACCCGGTCATATAGGTAAAACCGTGCCAGCCAATACCTTTAGTCCACGCGGAATAATTAGCGACCACCGCAGCGGCATTAAATTTATCGCCATCGGTAAATTTAACGTCTTTGCGTAAATGAAAGGTAATGGTTTTGCGATCCGCTGATTCCGTCCAGTCGGTTGCCAGCCAGGGACGTATTTTACCGTGATCAAAACTGACCAGATAATCGAATACCTGCCGCGACAGATAGGCCTGCTGCACCCATCCACCCCACAGGCACGGCGGCTCCTGCTCGTGCAGGTAAACCAGCGTGCCGCCGTCCTGATTATGCCCTGCCACCCGCGCCGGCGCTGGATCCGCCAGGGCGACAGGCTGCCCCACCAGCAGCAGTATCGCCGCTGCTGCCAGCGGTAATAAGGTTTTATTTATGCGTAAACTGCTCATCGCGTCATTCTTTCCCCTGATAATGCCGAATATTCGCTGGACCGCAATTATTGCTGCGGCCTGAACGTTATTTAAATGAAGATCGCATTCTGTTTATAAGACGAATAGAGCACACAAAGCCGCGAGGGAAAATATCAATAACGGCAGTAGATAGTTAAATATGACACACCCGTGTCACCCTTTTTGTTACTGAACAAATAACGCTGCGTGACGGTCAATACAGGTCGGCTTGTTGACAGTATTGATAATAAAAGGTAAATGGTTGACCTGTCTTAATGCACAGAGAACAGCGTCTAAAGGAAAGAACATGACTGAACGTAGCTATTTTGATAACGATGCGCTGGAGATGGAAACGACGGTCATCAGCTGTACACCGCAGGACGATGGCCGTTTTCGTGTCATCCTCGCCGCCACCCTTTTTCATCCGCAAGGCGGCGGGCAGCCTTCCGATCGGGGAACCCTTGATACGGCGGACATGCTCCATGCCGCACAGGAAGACGGCGAGATCGCCCATTACACCGATGGGCCGGTCGCACCCGGCCCGGTTCACATCAAGGTGGATGAAACGCTGCGGCGGTTGCATAGCCATTATCACTCTGCGGGACACTTTATCGCCGTGGCCGGGGAGAGATTCGGCTGGCACGGCAGCAAGGGCAATCACCGCCCTGGCGAAGCGCGGGTGGTATTTGAGCCCACTGAGCAGAAAACGCCGGTGACGGCAGAGCAGATTGCGGCAGATGTCGCTGAGATCGTCGCGCGCGATCTGCCGCGCCAGCTGACTATTGTCGACGGCCGTCGTGAGGTGACCTGGGGAGACTTACCGGCGTATGCCTGTGGCGGCACCCACGTGGTCAGCACGGCTGAGGTGGGTTTGGTGCGCATTGTGAAAATCAGCGAAAAGAAAGGCGTGATGACGGTGAAATATGAGGTTGGCGAGTAGGTGTTACTTCATCGCTGAAGCCCTGTGTAAAACGCTTAAAAAAGCGCATTTTTCGGAAACTACTGACCATATTAACATGGCATTAAAAACAGTATTGACTCGTGATCTTATTGGAGTAGTTTATTAACCAACGGCAGGAAAAACCCTCCAGTCGTTAATAAGTTAACGCTTTACAGTGTTAAGTAAGTAATCTGCGATGAAGGTCACGAAATATTGTTGTATGGGCATTGACGGTGGGGAAGTTATCCACCCGACGCGTTAGGGCCTCGAAACAAAATCTGTACCGATCGCAGGATGGGAATGAAAACGCGATGATGTCAGGCCATGTTTCAACAGTACTCAGAGTCGACGTATCGTTATCATATATAACGATTTTCCGACGATAGTCAGGCCATGCATCAAGAGTATATATCGCGATGGGGAGATGTACGTGTTCCGCCCGCTCGTAGAGTGGGCTGTGTTTAAGCGGTAATAATAGGAGGTCATTTATTAACACAGTGCCTAATATTATCTGTGTGGACTTGTACATTTAACGTTGTACAATCAGCAGTAAATCGATGTAAGTAAATTAATGCTAAATTACGAGTATGCAGTACGTTAAAAGCCCTGACCTGAAAAGTCGGGGCTTTTACATTTCTGCGGTTGTCGAAAAACGTTCCAAACCTTACCGGTAATTATCCGCCCTGCTCAACTGAACAGGACGGCATTTTGGCTGTTATGCGTCAGACAAGCGGAAGGTGGAGACGGAGTGCGTCAGGTAATGCACCTGCTCTTCCAGAGAAGCCGCCGCCGCTGCAGATTCCTGCACCAGCGAGGCGTTTTGCTGGGTCACGCTGTCCATCTCGGTCACCGCCTGCTCAATCTGGCTGATGCCACGACTCTGCTCATCAGAAGCGGTCGAAATATGATCCATCAGCACATCCACCTGACTGACTGAGGCAATTATCGCCCCGATCGCCTCGCCGGTCCGGCCAACCTGATCCGATCCGGCGCGAATGTTGATAACGGATTCGGCAATCAGACTTTCGATCTCTTTGGCCGCCACCGCACTGCGCTGGGCAAGATTACGCACTTCCGCTGCCACCACCGCAAACCCACGGCCCTGTTCACCGGCACGCGCCGCTTCTACCGCCGCATTCAGCGCCAGGATATTGGTCTGGAAAGCAATGCTGTTAATAACGCCGGTAATATCTTCGATTTTCTTCGAACTGCTGTTAATCAGTCCCATGGTGACGATCACCTGCTGGGAGACCTTTTCGCCGGTTTTGGCATTTTTCACCGCTTCGCCGGTCAGGCGGCTGGCTTCGAAGACGTTTTCGGTGTTCTGTTTCACCGTCGCGCCTAACTCTTCCATGCTGGCTGCGGTTTCGGTCAGGGCGGCGGCCTGCTGCTCGGTGCGCGACGCCAGATCGATGTTGCCGGCAGCAATCTCTTTCGAGGCGTGCGACACGGTCAGCGTCGAGTTGCGAACCTGACCAATAATGTCGGTCAGCGACTGGCGCATCTGCTCCATGGTGGCCATCAAATCCTGGATTTCGCTCTTAGAACCGACGGTGACCGGCACCGGCTGGTCGAGGATCCCTTCGGCGATTTTGCTGCAATAAGCTTTCGCGCTGTCCAGCGGATTCAGCACATAGCGTTTGATAAAGAACAGCACGGCAGTGATCACCAGCAGAAACAGTACGCCAAAGAAGATAATCACGCTCATCCCCAGGCTGAAGTGGCTCTGCGCATCGCTGTTGAGCTTTTTGGCATAGGCCTCGTGCTCGGCAAGCACCTGATCGAGGACGATTTCATACTGTCGGTCGAGACGGATCACCGTCGCCAGCTGATCCTTAAAGCGCGCCTGATCGTTGGCTTCCGCCGCGTCGATCATCGGCTGAATGCCCTGCTGACGGTAGGTCAGATAGGCCTGCTCATAGGCTTTTGCTGCCGCGTCTTCACCGGCTAAGCGCGGCGCATCTTTATACGCCTGGAATGCGGCATCGGCCTTGCCGATCACCGTCTTCACGCCTTCCAGCGACGGCTTAGACAGCCCATCGCTCCCCTCACTGGCCTTCATATATTCCATCAGTCGCAAACGTAAGGTGCGGCTGTGGTTAATCGGGTCGATGATCGACAGCACAACGCGGATCTCTTTATTGACCGCATCAAGCGACTGGTTGCTGCGGGTCAGCAACCAGATGCTGGCGAACATACTGCTAATAAAGATGATAAATAAGAACAACATAATCAACAGCGAGGATTTTTTAACCGACATAGCGTTATCCAGATAAGGGGAGGTCTTTAACTGTTAACGGCATAAATTTCGAAAAATTTAGCCCCTGCCCCCAGGATCTGCTTTGAAAAGGCGATTTTGCAGCGAATGTTAAAATCGGTGTCGGCTACGCCAGGATTAATGTCGGCTGGCGCAACCACATTTCGGGATGTCACCGAGCACTTCTTTGCCTAAATGCGAATGCCTGACCTGCAGCTGGCCCTGCTGCCACTGGCCGCTGAGATCGGCCCGCTTGTCCAGCAGTCGGTTTAGCGCCTCGGTCACCAGCAGATCGCTGCGTGGTGCCCAACTGGTCAGGTGCCAGGTGGATGAACCGGCATCATCACTGTCATTGAAGCCCACCACGCCGATGTGCACGCCCTGACCAAAATCCCGGATTGCCTGAATCGCGCCGAACGCCAGCAGATCGTTTTCACATAACAGCGCATTAATGCGTTCTGACGCCCGGGTCTGTTTCAGGTAGGCGGTCATTGCCTGCCATGCCAGTTCGCGGTCGTTGTTGCCGGCAATCAGCACCCTGTCCAGCCGTTTATCCGCCGCCGTCAGGCTGTCGACAAAACCGGCCATCTGTCGCAAAGGCGTTGAAGCGCGGTCTTTGCCCTGCATAAAGCCGAAACGCTGATAGCCTTGCGACAGCAGCAATTTTCCGCTCTCAACGCCCGCCTCATACCCCCCGGCCGCAACCACCGTGTCCTCACCCTCGCTCGCGCCGCCAAGCTGGACGACGGGAACGCCGGGAAGAAGATCGCCCGCCACCGACTGCGCAGTGCCGTCGGCAGTGAGGAATACCAGTCCGACGGGTTCGAGGCCTGCGGCTTTTTGCATCAGAGATGGCGTGCGGTCCGCAGAACGGGCGTTGAGCAACAGCGGCAGATACCCGCGCAGATCGAGCTGCCGGGTGACTTCGTCCAGCATTTTCAGGGTCCAGGGATTGTTGAATCCCTCGATGACCACGCCAATAACGCCGGCGCGCTGGCCGCTTTTTTGCTGCTGCTGGGGCTTATCCGTCATGAGTATTTTCCCGCTTATCAGGCTGATTCGGTTGAGAGAATGAACAGGCATTCGCGCTGTTAAGATGGTGCGATCTGTCATCAGCATGACGCAAAGTCCGGGATCTGTCACCGTCGCGAAGCGACATCTGCAACACAGATCGTCTGATAAAATGCATTTACATATTTAAATTTATAAATATAATGGCCCGGCAAATTCTTTTCAAAAAACCGGAAGCTTTATGAATCGTCCTACCCTTTTTTCCCCGCTTCAGCTTGGCGGCTTCACCCTGCGTAACCGTATTGCCTTGCCGCCGTTAACACGCTGCCGCAGCGAACAGCCTGGCAACATTCCCGGCGAGATGATGGTGGAATACTACCGTCAGCGCGCCACCGCCGGCTTTATGATCACCGAAGGGACGCAGATTGAGCCGCGTGGCCAGGGCTATGCCTGGACGCCGGGGATCCACAGTGAACCGCAGATCGCCGGATGGAAAAAGGTCACCGAAGCCGTACACCAGCAAGGCGGCACGATCTTCTGCCAGCTGTGGCACGTGGGCCGCGTCTCGCATACTGCGCTTCAGCCCGGCGAACAGCCGCCGGTGGCACCTTCTGCCGTCACCGCCACCGGCGTTCGCGTGTTTATCGAAACCGGGCCGGGCGAAGGCATGTTGACGTCGCCAAGCAATCCCCGCGAACTCAGCACCGACGAAGTGAAAGAGATTGTTGGGCTGTATCGTCAGGCGGCAGTCAATGCACAGGCCGCCGGATTTGATGGCGTGGAGCTGCACTCTGCCAATGGCTATCTGATCAATCAATTTATCTCTGAACACACCAATTTCCGCTGTGATGAGTACGGCGGTTCGCTGGAGAACCGACTGCGCTTCCTGAAAGAGATTGTCGAAGCGGTCAGCGAGGTGTTTGGCAGCCAAAAAGTCGGCGTGCGTTTTGCGCCGTTGTTTACCAGCACCGACGAAGAGCGCGTCTATTTAGGCCTGGTTGAAAGCGATCCGCACGCGACCTATATCGCGGCGGCCGGCATGTTGAATGAACTGAACATTGGCTATTTGTCGATTGCCGAAGCCGACTGGGATAACAGCCCGGATCTGCCAGTCAGCTTCCGCACGGCGCTGCGGGAAACCTTCCACTGGCCGATCATGTATTCCGGCCGCTATACCCGCGAGAAAGCCGAAAGCATTCTGCAAAATGGCTGGGGCGATCTGTTTGGATTCGGCAGAACCTTTATTGCCAACCCGGACTTACCGGCCCGCTTTGCGTCGGATGTTGCGTTAAACCCGGTGGATGCGTCCTCGCTGTATGGTGGCGGCGCTAAAGGGTATACTGACTACCCGGTTTACCGCTCCTGATTGTTTGTGAGGCTGCATGTCCCCTGAAAGCGCCATGAAATTACTGTCCAACCCGACCCGGTTGGCGGTGTTGCAGTGGCTGAAGAACCCGCAACAGGCCTTTGCAGGCTATAGCCAGCTCTATGACTATGACCTGTACGGGGTGTGTGCCAGCCTTATACAGGACAAGGCCGGCTTATCCCAGCCGGCCACCTCGCTGTGCCTGAAAGTCTTGTTTGAAGCCGGACTGCTGGAAGCCAGTAAGGTTGGAAAGTGGACCTATTATCGCCGCAATGAAACGCGTATTAATGACGTGCGCGAAAGCCTGGTCGGCTTTCTGCAGGATTTATAACGCCGTCGCATCACCCTGCGGTTCATCCCGATCGCTCAACCTACTGACGGCGAATTAGCGCGTAATCATCGGCTTAATTCAGCCAGCCGTGGATTCTCACTCAGGCGACGCCAGGCGCTTTCCACTGCGCCCGGCATCTCAACCGCGCCAATAAATCCTTTACCGTTCGGGCCATAACCGTGGACATCATCCTTCAGGCGGACCATTTCCCCCAGAATCATCGACAGATAGCGCTCCAGTGACCAGATCCCGCCTGATCCCGGCGCGCCGGTAATGGTGAGTTGCGCATCCACCCTCGTCAGCACGGGGGTAAATACCGGCCAGCTCAGGCATTCAGCCTGCACGCCCTGCTGGTGCCACTGATGTAAATAGGTGGCTTTGGTGCGTCGCTGCATCAGCGGATCCTGCACCAGCAGATACTTTGCCGGAACCTTCCCGGCCTTTTGCAGAAAATTGAGGCTGAACAGCGCGTTTTCACCACAGTTTCTCGAACGGTTTTCATTCAGCACCTGTTCTGGCGGTAAACCAAAAGCCTGTATTGCCATCGCTTGCAGCAGATCGCCCTCCCCGCCGGGCAGCGTAGCGAATTGCTGATAACGCCCGTCTGCGGCCAACGCCGCGCGCAGCAGCTCGGTGGAGTGTCCCTCGCCGCCGCTGAGCAAAAGAGGAATGCCGCGCTGACGGCACAACGCCATCGCCCCTTCGATTTCCGGTAGGATGGCATTACCTGCGAGGATAATAAGTTGAACGTCGTCGATCTCCCGTTCCGCCAGATCGTTTTCCGCCAGCCAGTGGGACAACAGATTGAAATCATCGACGTCAGAAACGCTGAGTTGCATTAAAAACTCCTTATTAAAAGCATTACAGGTCAGGCAGAGTCAGATAAATTTACCTTAATGGAAAGCCTCCGCAGGAAAATTCGGAAATCATGCCATGAAACGCCAGCCAACCCTTCCGGGGCTTAAACGCCCGATGAAGCTCAGTACCTCCGTCAGCCTGATGGTCAGCGCGGTGATTGTCGCCGTCTTACTGGCCGTCCACTTTTTCTATTTCCTGCAGATAAGCCAGGTCACTAACAAAGGCGTCGAGGATAAAGCGTTGGCGGTGGCGCGGACGCTGGCGGATTCGCCGGATATTCATCGCGGGCTGCTGTTACCGCCGGACAGCAACGTGATTCAGCCGATCGCTACCGCCGTGTTGCAGAGCAATGACCTGCTGTTTGTGGTGGTCACCAATATGGCCGGCATTCGCTATTCGCATCCCAACAAAGACGCTATCAATCACCATTTTATTGGCGACGATTTGCAGCCCGCGTTGCTGGGCAAAGAGAATGTTTCGATCAACCGCGGGCAGTTAGTGCAGGCACTGCGGGTGTTTACTCCGGTGTTTGATGCTGAACACAAGCAGATTGGCGTGGTGGTGATTGGCATCTCGCTAAGTGAAGTGGCGGATCAGATTAACCAGAGCCGTTGGAACATTCTGTGGACCGCGCTGTTCGGCATCCTGGTGGGTGCTATCGGCACCTGGCTGTTGGTGAAAGCCTCCCGACGGATCCTGTTCGGCCTGGAACCGTACGAAGTCTCTGAGCTATTTGAACAGCGTCAGGCCATGCTGTATGCCATCAAAGAAGGGGTGATCGCCGTGGATATCAACGCCCAGGTGACGTTGATTAACCATGCCGCGCGCAAGCTGTTCCGCGAGACCGGCATGCCGCAGGCGCTGGAAAGCGAAATCATTCAGAGTATTCAGGCCACCGGCGCGCTGATTATCAACCTGCGCGAAGTGCTGCGCAGCGGAAAACCGCAGCGGGATGAAGATATCCTGTTCCGCGGTCGGGTTTTGCTGTGCAACACCATGCCGGTGCTGAAAGGCGGCGTGATGATTGGCGCGATCTGCTCTTTCCGCGATAAAACCGAAGTGACCCAGCTGACCCAACGCCTGAGCGGCATGGTTAACTATGTGGACGCGCTGCGTCAGCACTCCCACGAGTTTATGAACAAGCTGCATGTGATCCTCGGCTTATTGCATATGAAAAGCTATGCGCAGCTGGAAGATTACATTCTGAAAACCGCCAATAACTACCAGACCGAAATTGGCTCGCTGGTGAAAAAAATCCAGTCGCCGGTGATTGCCGGCGTGCTGCTGAGTAAATTAAACCGCGCGGCAGACAGCGGCCACCAGCTGATCCTCAGCGAGGACAGCTTCCTGCCCGACAGCGGCAACGAACAGCAAACCTCGGTGCTGGTCACCGTGCTGGGCAATCTGATTGAGAACGCCTTCGATGCGCTGGCGCAGCAGCCTGATGGCGAAGTCAGCGTGCTGCTACACTATCAGAACGGCTGGCTGAGCTGTGAAGTCAGCGATGACGGCCCCGGCATCCCGGCAGATCAGCTTGATGCGATCTTTGAGCACGGCTTTTCGTCGAAGGGTGAGCAACGCGGCGTAGGTTTATTCCTCTGCAAGCAGCAAATCCAGAGCCTTGGCGGCGAAATTATTGTAGAGTCCGACCCTGGGGTTTATACCCAATTCTTAGTACAACTGCCGTGGGATGGAGGAAACCGATCCGCATGCTAAATGTGTTAGTCGTCGATGATGATGCGATGGTGGCAGAGCTGAACCGCTGCTACATTGGCCAGATCCCGGGATTTGCCTGCTGCGGCGTGGCGTCAACGCTGAAACAGGCCAGAGAAATGGTGCTGCACAGCGAACTGTCGGTGGATTTGATCCTGCTGGATATCTACATGCAACAGGAAAACGGGCTGGATTTACTGCCTGAACTGCGCGCGGCCAGGCGCAATATCGATGTCATCGTCATCTCTTCCGCCGCCGATGCTCAGACCATTCAGCAATCGCTGCATTACGGCGTGGTGGATTATCTGATCAAGCCGTTCCAGTTCTCCCGCTTTGAAGAGGCGCTGACCGGCTGGCAGCATAAGAAATCGCTTAAGGACCAGCATCCGTGGTATCAGCAGACCGATGTCGATGCCCTGCTGCACGGCAATCCGCCGGACGTCACCGAAGCGCACCGTCTGCCAAAAGGCTTAACGCCGCAAACGCTGCGCACGCTGTGCCTGTGGATTGACAGCCATCACGACAGCGAGTTTTCAACCGACGATCTGGCCGCCGCCGTGGCCATTTCCCGCGTGTCGTGCCGCAAATACCTGATCTGGCTGGCGCAGCGTAAAATCCTCTCCACCAACCTGCATTATGGTTTAACCGGCCGGCCGGTTTATCGCTACCGCTTGCAGGCGGAACATCGCGAGCTGTTAAAACAGTTTTGCCAGTAGCCTTAAACGGCGTGAAAATCCGCGTCCAGCAGCGTGAAGCTAAACTGCCGCTGGGAAGAGCAGATCACCTGGCGGTCGCGGGTCACAAAAACGGCTTCGATTTCGGGTGTGTTTGCCAGATAGTCGAGGCCTTTTTTAACGCCCATTCCGTACAGCAAGGTGGTGTAAATATCCCCGTCGATGGAGTCCTCAGAGATCACCGTCACGCTCAGTAATTCGTTATCCAGCGGATAGCCGCTGGCCGGGTCCAAAATGTGATGGTAGCGCTTGCCGGCCAGCTCGAAATATCGCTCGTATACGCCGGAGGTCACCACCGATTTGCCGCTGACGGTGATCACCCCAATCAGTTCTTCCGGCGCTCCAAACGGCTTCTTCAGGCCGATGCCCCAGCCCGGCGCCTCGCTATCCGGCGTTCCGCCCAGCGTCTGCACGTTGCCACCCAGATTGATCAGCGCATGTTCAACGCCCTGCTGACGTAAAAAATCCCGTACCCGATCGGCAATATAGCCTTTGGCGATGGCCCCCAAATCGATCTCCATCCCGCGCTGTGGTAGAAACACCGAACGGGCCGCTGGGTCGAGGATCACCTGCTGCGGATTGGTCAGCGGCAGCAGCGCCTGAAGTTCTTCCGCCGGCGGCACGCTGTCGCCGTGAAAACCGATCTTCCAGCGTTTAACCAGCGGGCCGATGGTGACGTTAAACAGGCTTTCCGGTAATACGCTGACCGCTCTGGCGCGGGCGATCAGGTCAAACACCGGCTGGCTGACCACCACCGGTTCGACGCCGGCGGCATGGTTGACCGACATCACTTCCGACTGCGGCCGGTTGACCGTCAGCAAAATCTCCTGCTGCTTAATCACTCTGAACACCGCGCCGGCCAGCGCTTCATTATGATCAAACAGTTTGAGAAGGATCGGCGACCCCATCAGCACTGCGGAGTAGGAATAGACGTGGGTGTCAGATGACATGCTGCGCTCCTGCTTTCTGCCCAGATAGGGCTGACATTGTGCCACGGCGCATCATTTTCTGCTGGTTTTTGCCATCCGCATCGCTGGGCGATCGATAGCCGGTGAGGCTTAAGATTGTTTTATCAGGGTTAACATCTGCTTATTCACCGCTACGCCTTCACGCCAGCAGTAAGTAAAGAATAAAATAACTCAGCAGATAGCCGGCAAGTATTATGCACAGTACTTCCCCTTCGCCTGATTCTTTTTCAGTCGACCGCAATTCTGTGGAATGATTCCGCGACCGGTAAGGTTCCAGATACTCCGCTGAGCGTTTTGTCATATATTGCACCACGCGTAAATTTTAATAACCTAATAAACCGGACTTAAGGTAAATCAGAAGCTGTAAGTAATGGCGGCGATGGCGGTAAATTCATTCCGGCGATACACAATCGGGCTGTCATCCGCCTTATCACCCAGCCAGGTATAATTACCGATCAGCATGCTGCCCCACTGCGCGCTGTACTGATGATTCCAGGTCAGGCTCGACTGCATGCCGTAGAAGCCACCGCCGGTGTAATAAGTTGCATAGCCGCTGCGCTCGCTCTGCTGTGGGTTGACGCCATAAAAGGTATTGTTGTAGCGGGCATCGCCAAACAGCGCCGCCGTCTGTAACGCCACCGTGTCGGTGCTGGTCTGCCAGGGCAGCAGCGTGACGGAGCCCTGATACTGCACGCCCTGCGAATCCGTCAGCGGTAAGGTGGCCTTACCTTCAACGGAAAACCACGGCGTGGCCTGCCAGCCAACGGCGATCGCCGTATTGGCCACCGCGCTGATATTGCCCATGCCCTTCAGCTTATCAGAGCCATCCCGCCAGAGATTGTTGTCGTCTGACCGCCCAAGGTTGTAGCCCAGCGTGTGTTCCAGATAGAGGCCATTATCCGCCTGCAGGTCGTAGCCCAGACCTTTTTGCGAATCGAAGAAAAACGCGCCGTCGCGCGCCTGCACCAGCGGGACAATCTGCCACTGACGCTGGTCGGAACCGCTGTAACGCGGCGTATTCACCGCGCCGATGCCCACCATCAGGCTGGGATCGGCCGGTGCAGCCTGAACGGCTCGCACTGACACGCTCTGGGCAATTAACAGCAGGGAGGCTAAAGGCCACAGTCTATTTATCGGCTTCATCACAATCACTCATGTCGGATTTTCTTACCCTGACTCAGGGTCCCTGGAATGAGCGGATGATGAGCGCACGTTATCAACAGACGGTCGGTTATTTATTAAGAACGTGTCAAGACCGACTTATTTCACAGAAAAATAGTGCTATTGATGGCGATTGTTTTGTTGTACTCTGCTTTTAATTTCAGGAAATAGTTTTACCAGCAGCCGCTTAATACAAATTAAATGACCATTACATTTTATTTAATGCGTGACGTGTTGATAAGTAAATTATAAATACGCCAATATTATATTGGCAGATGATTATCAAGAAAGAGTCAAGGTGCAGCGATGCAGTCAAAAAGAATTCTGATCGTTGAAGATGATGCGGATGCCGCCAGCGTGCTGGAGGCCTATCTGAAAAGGGACCATTTTGAGGTCGCCATTGTCGGCGATGGGCTGCGCGCGCTCGATGTTGTCGCCCAGTGGAAACCGAATCTGATCCTGCTGGACGTGATGTTGCCCGGCCTGAATGGCACCGAGGTGCTGGCTGCGCTGCGGCGAAAAAGCCACGTGCCGGTGATTATGGTCACCGCGATGGGCGAAGCGCATGACAAGATTGGCGCGCTGCGTTACGGCGCCGATGACTACGTGGTCAAGCCCTACAATCCCGGAGAAGTGGTCGCCCGCGTCCACGCCGTGCTGCGGCGCGGCGTCCCGGCGGCGCTGGCGGATGAGCGGCTGCGCTGGAACGGGCTGGAAGTCGACAGCGAATCGATGACCGCCACGGTGGGCAGCGAAGCGGGCCGCGCCTTGCTGGACCTGACGCCAACCGAATTCTGTCTGCTCACCACCTTAATGCAATCCCCTACCCGTGCTTTTTCACGCCTGCAACTGCTGGAGAAATGCCTGCCGGACAGCGAAGCGCTGGAACGGGTGGTTGATACCCACGTTTATAATCTGCGCAAAAAACTGGAGCTGGCGGGCATCAGCGAGGTGTTGATCAATGTGCGTAGCGTCGGCTACCGGTTCAGACAGCCATGAGTAAAATTTCCCATCAGTTTTTATGGCGCTGGATCTGTATGCGCATCCTGGCGCTGGCGATTGGCACCATCGTCATTATCGCGGCGTTAATGTGGCTGCGGTTTGCGCTGGAAAATATGTGGATCATGCAGCGGATGTCACCGGCACTGAAGCAGGAATTTCAGATCCTCCTCCACAACCCGACCCTCAATCCTGCCCGCTTCCATCAGATTATGGACGATCGCTGGGGGCTGCAGTATTCGGTGCCCTCTATCGCTTCGCCTGACTGGATTGCGCTGGGGGTGATGATCGTCATCATGATCCCGGTGATCACCCTGGTCGGTTTGCGTATCGCCCGGCCGTTATCTGCACAGTTTGGCAGCCTGGTGCTGGCCGCCGGCGCGGTGGCACGCGGCGAATTTTCCACCCGCGCGGCACAGATAAAAAATGCCCCGACCGAGCTGGTGCGGTTTACCGCCGACTTTAACGCCATGACCGCGCAGCTGGAGAGGTACGATCGTGAGCTGCAGGCGTCGCACGTGGCGATGGCCCATGAACTGCGCTCGCCATTAACCGCCGCCATTGGCCGGATGCAGGGCATGCTGGATGGGGTTTTCCAGCCGGAGCCTGAGCAATTGCAGATGGTGATGAAGCAGTTACAGCATCTCAGCCGCTTAACCGATGAGCTGCACCTGCTCTCACTGGCGGATGCCGGGCAGCTGGTGTTGCATCATGAGAGCCTGGATATCACCGAGCTGCTGCACGAGCGGGCGAACTGGCTGACGCCGCAGGCGGAAGCGCTGGGCATGGCGATCGTCATCAGAGAACAGGCCCCCCGCATGATCACCGGAGACGCCTTCCGTCTGGCGCAGGTGTTCACTATCGTGATGGAGAATGCCCTACGCTATGCAGCCGAGGGCCGACGCCTCAGCGTGTGGCTGGAAAGCCAAGGCGACCGGCAATCGATCTGCTTTAAAGATCGTGGGCCGGGTGTGGCGGAAGACTTTCTGCCTTCGCTGTTCGACCGCTTCACCCGGGCCGATTCCTCACGGGCGCGGCATTCGGGCGGCAGCGGGCTGGGTCTGTCGATTGCCCGCGCCATCTGTCTGGCGCACGGTGGCGATGTGGTTGCAACGCTGCCGGACGACGGCGGCCTGCTGATAACGGTTATGCTTCCCACCGACCGGGATAAAAATGCGCAATAAAGTCAGAAATTGACCCCATCTTGATAAAACATACGGCGATTCTGGACAGGTGGTCCTGAAACTGACGCGATTCAGTTTCAGGACGATAACCATGACCACGTTGATTATCCCTTTCGTCAGACAAACACTGCATGCCCTGGCCGTGAGCCTAAAAAATACCCTGCTGGTTATCCTGCCGGTGACCTGTTCACTGAGCGGCTGCGGCGAAAAATCCCCGCTGCCGGTCGCGCCTCCGCGCCCCGTTCGCTTCATCCTGGCCCCCGCTCCCGAGTCGGGTGTGTCACTGAGCCAGACCGGCGAAATACGTGCCCACGATCAAATCACGCTGGGCTTTCGCCTTGATGGCAGGATCACCGCCAGAGCGGTTGACGTTGGCGACCGGGTGCACGCCGGACAGTCGCTGGCGACCATCGAAAGTGAGAGCAGCCATAATCAGCTGCTCAGCGCCCAGGCAGACGTTGAAAGTGCCGCAGCTGCCGAACATCTGGCCGCCCTCAGCCTGAAGCGAATGACGCTGCTGATGCCGCAGGGCGCGATTGCCCGCGTCCAGCTGGATACCGCGAAATCAGACTGGCAGTCCGCCGCCGCCCGACTGAAAAGCAGTCAGGCAGCCCTCAGCAATGCCAGAGAAACCCTGTCCTGGACCACGCTGAACGCGCCGGAAGACGGCATTATCACCGGCGTCAGCGCCTCTGCCGGACAGGTGGTCAGCGAAGGCCAGACCGTGGTGACGCTCGCCACCTCAGGCAGCCGCGATGCCGTCTTTGATGTCGCCGACCCTCACCTGTTCAGCGCAAACGCCAGCACACCGTTGCTGATCACCCTGCTTGCCAATCCGGCGGTTCAGGTCAGCGGATCGCTGCGTGACGTCAGCCCGCAGGCCGATGCGCAAACCCGCACCTGGCGCATCCGCGTCACCCTGAACAATCCGCCGGACGCGATAGCGTTGGGAGCCAGCGTACTCGGCCAGATAACCCTGCCGGGACAGTCTGCCATCCGCCTTCCGGCCCCGGCGCTGACCCGTTCTCAACACGCCGCCGCGCTATTTGTGGTCGATCGCCACACCCAGACCGTGCACCTGCGTCCGGTGGTGGTCGACCGCTTCACCGTGGACGCGGTATGGGTGAAATCCGGCATCGCACCCGGTGAGGCGGTAGTGACCGCCGGCGTCAGTCATCTGCGCGATGGCGAGAAAGTCAGTGCTGGGGAGCCGAATCCATGAATACCAAATTCAATCTTTCACGCTGGGCGCTGAGCCACCAGCAGCTGATGGTGTTTTTTATGCTGTTAATCATGGCTGCGGGCATTATGAGCTTTGAGCAGCTGCCGAGAAACGAAGATCCTGCTTTCACCATCAAAACGGCGGTGATCGGTGCGCAGTGGCCTGGGGCGACGGTCACGGACATGGTCAATCTGGTGACCGATCCGCTGGAACAAACGCTGCAGGAGATCCCGCATCTGGACTATGTCGAAAGCGAAACGCGCGCCGGTCAAACCACCCTGTTCGTCAACCTGCGCGATGACACGCCGCCCAATGCGGTGGCGGATATCTGGTATCAGGTCAGAAAGAAGGTGCAGGACCTGACGCCTTCCCTGCCTGATGGCGTCAGTACCCCGGCGGTCAACGATGAGTTCGATGACACCTGGGGCACTATTTACGGCTTTACCGCCGAGGGGTTTAGCCCGCAGGAGTTGCGCGACCGGGTTGAAACGGTTCGCCGCAGCCTGGCCAGCCTGACGGACGTGGGCAAAATCCGGCTGATCGGCGTTCAGGAACAACAGATCACCGTGGCCTTCTCGTTGCATAAGCTGGCGGGAATGGGGATCACTGCCGATCGGGTGGCGGACGCGCTGAAACAGCAGAATGCCGTGGTTTCAGCGGGCACCTTAAGGACGCCCAGTGAAAATATCGCGCTGAGGGTCAGCGGAGCTTTTACCTCAGAACAGAGTCTGCGCCAGGTGACCTTGAATATCGCCGGTCGCTATATCCCGCTGGCGGATATTGCCAGCGTCACCCGTGATATCGCTGACCCGCCTGCGCCGGCATTTCGCGTAAACGGTGAGCCGGCGATAGGGCTGGCCATTTCCATGGCCGCTGGCGGCAATATGCCGGCATTCGGCAAGGCGCTGAATCAGCGGATGGCGGCGATCCAGCAGCAGCTGCCGCACGGCATTGAGGTGGTGCGGGTTGCCGATCAAAGCCAGGTGGTGGTTCAGGCAATTGGCAGCTTTGTCCGGGTGCTGCTGGAAGCGATCGCCATTGTGCTGGCGGTGTCTTTTCTCTCGTTGGGAATGCGGGCCGGCCTGGTGGTGGCGGCCGCCATCCCGCTGGTGCTGGCCCTGACCTTTATCGGTATGCAGCTGGCGGGGATCGGGCTGCAGCGCATTTCACTGGGTGCGCTGATCGTTGCCCTCGGCCTGATGGTCGATGACGCGATGATCGCCGTGGAAACCATGGTCACCCGTCTGGAAGCGGGCGACAGCCGCTGGCGGGCGGCGACGGTGGCGTTTGAAACCACGGCGTTTCCGATGCTGACCGGCACGCTGGTGATGATCAGCGGCTTTATCCCGGTCGGTTTTGCCGCCTCTGCCGCCGGGGAATACTGTTATTCCCTGTTCGCGGTGGTGCTGATTTCGCTGCTGTGCTCCTGGGGCGTGGCGATACTGTTTTCGCCCCTGATCGGCAGCTGGATGTTGGCCGAATCCCTGCACGGGCACGTCAGAAAAGAAGGCAAACTCATCGGCTGGTATCGCGAAATTCTCCAGCGCGTGTTGCGCCACCGCCTGCTGACCATTGGCATCGCGCTGTGCCTGCTGGCCCTGTCGGCGTGGGGAACCACCTTTATGCAGGGCGAATTCTTCCCGGCCTCCGATCGTCCCGAGCTGCTGGTCAGCCTGAACCTGCCCGCCAATGCCTCTCAGGCGGAGACCGCCCGCAGAACCCGCGATCTGGAAGCCCGGCTGAAGGGCAATGATAACGTCGATCGTTTCAGCAGCTATATCGGCGGCGGCGCGATCCGCTTCTATCTGCCGATGGACGTACTTAACGACAATGAAAATACCGCGCAGCTGGTGGTGGTGGCGAAAGACCTCGCCGCCCGCGATCGCCTGCGCAGCCAGCTACAGGCGATGCTGAGTCAGCACTTCAGCGATATCACCACCCGCGTGTCGCCGCTGGAGCTGGGGCCGCCGGTGGGCTGGCCGGTTAAATACCGGGTGACGGGACCGGATAACGACACCGTAGGCATCTTTGCCCGTCAGCTGGCGGAAGTGGTCGGCAAAAATGCCCTGACCCGCGATGTGAATCTGACCTCAGGTGAGCCCGAGCGGGTCACCAACCTGCTGGTTAACCAGACTGCGGCGCGGGCGGCGGGCCTGTCTTCGGAAAGTCTCGCCGACGGGCTGAACACTTACTGGTCAGGTAAGCAGGTCACCACCTTGCGTGAGGGTAACCGTCAGCTTGGCGTGGTGCTCCGCGGCAGCGACAGCGATCGGCAGGACCTGGCGGCGCTTTCCGGGATGCTGTTTACCAACAGTCGGGGAGAGAAGATCCCGCTGGCCCAGGTGGCAACGCCACAATGGCTGGTTGACGATCCGGTTATCTGGCGACACCAGCGGCTGCCGTTTATTACCGTGCAGACCGATGTGGCACCCGGCGTCCGGGCTGAAGCCCTGTCGGACAGCCTCGCACCGGCCATTGACCGATTCCGCACCTCGTTGCCCTCGGGCTATAGCATCGAAGAGCTGGGCACGGTGGCCGAATCAAACAAAGGCAACGGCTCGATCTTTGCCGTGCTGCCGGTGACGCTGGGCATCATGCTGGTGCTGCTGATGGTGCAGCTGCAGCGCTTTTCACGGCTTTTCCTGGCGCTGCTGATGGCACCCTTTGGCCTGATTGGCATCGTGATGGCGATGCTGCCGTCGGGCACGCCGATGGGGTTTGTCGCCCTGCTGGGGGTGATCGCGCTGACCGGGATGATCATCCGCAATGCGGTGATCCTGATCAGCGAGGTGGATAACAATACCCGCGCCGGCATGGCGCATGATGCCGCGATCATTGCGGCGGCGCTGAACCGTTCACGTCCGATTATGCTCACCGCCTGCGCGGCGATCCTCGGGATGATCCCGATCTCCCATCAGGTTTTTTGGGGTCCGATGGCCTGGGCAATCACCGGCGGACTGTTAGTGGCGACGGTGGTGACGCTGACCGTGCTGCCGGCTTCGATGAGCCTGGTGATGCAGACTGAGGTTGATTAACCGCGCAGAGTAGGTAGACTGGTCTACCTACTTTTATTCACGAGGTGACTTATGGCTGGCCTGCCTGTGGGTTCTGAATCCGCCTATGAAAAGCTGCTCAACGCGGCACGCGTCCTGTTTTATAACCATGGCGTCAACGGCACCGGCATTGATGCCATCATCAAGCGGGCTGGGGTGGCCAAAAAAAGCCTGTACAACAACTTCGCCTCTAAAGATGAGCTGGTGGCCACCTACCTCCGGGTGCGTCATGACGAGTGGCTTTCGCTGTACAAAAACCGGGTGGCCAGCGCCATCACCCCGCGCGATCGGGTGCTGGCGGTGTTTGCTGCCTATGAGGATCACGCCGAATTTGCCTATGAAAATGGCTTTCGCGGCTGCGGGCTGCTGAACGCGGCGGCCGAGCTGCCGGCCGGATCGCCGGGACGTCAGGCGGTGCGTGAACACAAGGAAGAGGTCGAGGCCATTCTGACCGCGCATCTGAGCGATTTACTCGCCGGAGACGCCGGTGCTGCCGGTGAAATGGCCCGACATTTTGCCTTTCTGCTGGAAGGCAGCATCTCACGCGCCGGGCTGGAAGGCCGCAGCGACTGTGTTACCCAGGCCGCCGCCATGGCGGGCAAAATGATGGAGGCCTGTTAATGCTGTCATCCGGACAACGACTGGGCGGCACGGCGGGCGTGCTGATTGCGGCGATCCTGTGGGGCACCACCGGCACCGCCGCCACCTATGCGCCCGGACTGAGCCCGCTGGCGGTGGGCGCGGTGGCAATGGGGATTGGCGGACTGTTGCAGGCGCTGATTGCCGCGACCACGATTATTCGTCAGCGCCGCCTGATTGCCCGACACTGGCCTTTTCTGTTGACCGGTGCCCTCGCGGTCGCGGTCTATCCCCTCGCCTTCTATACCTCAATGCGCTATGCCGGGGTGACGGTCGGCACGGTGATCTCCATCGGCTCTGCGCCCCTGCTCTCCGCGCTGATTGAAACCCGTCTTGACGGACTGCGCCTGACAAAACAGTGGGCGATCGGCGCCTTGGTTGGCGTGGCCGGCATGGCCTTGCTGTGCATGGCGGAAAGCGGCGGGCACGGTGCCGGCAACGGCTACGCCATGGCGGGCATCGCCCTGGGACTGCTGGCCGGCTTTACCTATGCCCTGTATTCGTGGTCAGCGCGGCGGTTAATGCAGTGCGGCGTGCTGCCCCGCGCGGCGATGGGTGCCACATTTGGTGCCGGGGGGCTGCTGCTGATGCCGGTATTGCTGCTGACCGGCGCGCCGCTGCTGGCCGCCTGGAATAATGCTGCGGTTGGGATATATATGGCGCTGGTGCCGATGTTTATTGGCTACGTCTGTTATGGCTACGGGCTGGCGCGCATTCCTGCCAGCATGGCCACTACCATCACCCTGCTGGAACCGGTGGTTGCCGCGCTGCTGGCGGTGGTGCTGGTCGGGGAAAGGCTGCCGACCTATGGTTGGGCTGGCGTGGCGCTGATCGTTGCCAGCCTGGCGGTGATCACCCTGCCGTTAAGCATGCTACGCTTCCCTGCGGGCAGACGCCGATCGGAAAGGGTCTGAGGCGATAACCAACGGCTAAGGGTATCTGAATGGAACAATTGCGTATTGCGCGCTATGCGCCGGGTGATGAGCGCGGGTTAATCCCAATGATTTTGCATATCCAACGTGAGGAGTTCGGCATCGACATCTCGGCTGAGGATCAACCCGATTTGATGCAAATCCCGTCATTTTACCAGTGTGGCAGCGGTGACTTCTGGGTAGCACGGATGGCGGACGCGGTGATTGGCACCATTGGTCTGAAAGACATCGGTAACAATATGGCGGCCTTACGCAAGATGTTCGTGGCCGCCGCCTGGCGAGGACGTGAACTGGGGATTGCCCGCCAGATGCTGGCGCTGCTGATTGAAACCGCTAAACAGCGCGGGATCAAAACGATTTATCTCGGTACCACCGACAGGTTTCTGGCGGCGCATGCCTTTTATGAAAAGCACGGTTTCAGCCTGGTCAGCCAGCATGATTTGCCCTCAACATTCCCTTTAATGGCGGTCGATACGCGGTTTTATGCCCTGCACCTGTGAACGGCATAAATTTATTGATGAGTGGGATACCTGCCAACGAGGTTGGCAGGCTTAATTTCGCTCAGGAGAAATTCTCCAGCACCGAGATAAAGGAGTGCCGATCGCCCTGCCCTTCGGTCAGGTGGACCCGGCCTTCAATATCGGCAAGATGATGGTCCATCAGCTGCTGAGCCTTGGCCAGATCTTTCGCTTTCAGCGCTTTGACAATCATCCGGTGATGATCGGCACCGCAGTCGTCGGTGTGCTTCTCTTCATACAGCGCCATCACCAGCGACAGCCGCGCCACGATTTTAGACAGCATTTCGGTTAACACCGAATTGCCGGCCATTTCCGCCAGTACCAGATGGAATTTCCCGGACAGCACGGTTTTGGATTTTTCATCGCCATGTTGATGGATATGCTCTTCCTCATCGGTGAGCTTTTCCAGATAGTCCAGCTGGTCCCTGGTAGCCCGCTGCGTCACCAGCTCCAGTAAAATGCCTTCCAGCTTGCGGCGCGCTTCAAACAGGCTTTGCGCTTCCTGGATCCCAGGCTCGGCAACAAAGGTCCCGCGATTGCGCTTTCTTTCCAGCAGGTGATCGCTTTCCAGAACACCCAGCGCGCCGCGCACCACGGTGCGGCTGACGCCGAAATGCTCGGCAATCGCTTCTTCCAGGATCTTGCTGCCCGGTTTCAGCGCGCCCTCGCCGATGGCGCTGGCCAGCGTAATGCGAATGCGCTCGGACACATCATCAGTCACGTCGCCCGTCGCGGCCTCTTTTCCGGTTGCCGCTGCCCCCCGGCTGCGCGTAGTTTTCATGCTTTTCTCCCTAATCTTGCGATGAGCACACCCACCGCATTTGGTCTTCAGACCCACCGCCGCCTACTATCTCCGTAATACAATCCCTGCGCAACGTCTCAATTTAAGATGATGCCCTGTTCCGCACAGAGAGACCGGATATGGTCGGCAGAGCTGCGGATCGCGCTGACGGCCTGGCGGTAACCGTAAGGCTGATGCTGATAGGTGGGATAACCGTAGTTGGCCGACTCATAGCCTTCCCAGTCGGCCACTTCGCCGGCCTGCACGCGCAGCTCGTAAGCGTCCAGCATCGCCATATAGGCGTCCAGCTCTTCCGGCGTTAAATCAGGATGGCCGGCGCGCCACAGCGGATCGTTAATCTGGATGCACTGGCGCGGATTGGCCTTGCGCGGCTTATCATCCGATGACTGCGCAATTTCCAGCGACAGGTTAACCTGCGGGTTAGCCTGCGCCAGCAGCGCCAGAATGGCGGAAAAGTCGACGATGCCGGTACCGCACGGACGCGGCTGGAAGTCCAGGCCGCCGGGTGCCCGGCCAATATAGGCATCTTTAATATGCGTCTGTCTTACCCACGGCGCCAGTCGGCGCGCGGCCCAGACCGGATGTTCCGCACGCTGCAGCATGTTGGCGGTATCCAGCACCACGCCGACGCAATCCTCACCCACCGCCTCAATTAAGCGCAGGATCTCAAACGAGGTGATCTCGTCATGGGTTTCGATATTCATATGCACGCCGTTGGCGCGAGCCGCCGGCGCCAGCTTGCGCAGCACCTTTTCCATCGCCAGCAGCTGATCGTCCCAGCTTACGTCGGTGCGAAAACGATCGACCGCCAGTCGGCCAGGGTAAGCCGGTTTGAAGTTGCCCGGCGACACCCACAGCTCTTGGCAGCCAATGGCCGCACCGGCCTCAATCATCCGGGTTAGGCCAGCGATGATGTCACCGTTACCGATATCGCGCAGCTCCGGGGACTCGGCGCTGCAATAAGGATTGATTTTGCCGAGGCCACTTTCGAGATACAGGCCGAGGCTGTCGGCCTTGTCGCGGATCGCCCGCAGCTCGCCGGCATCCAGCGTGGGACTCATATCCAGCAGGGTGCTGAAGAAAACGCCGTCCAGGCCCAGCTCGACAACGTGGTCGAGACTCGCCAGCGGGCCGCGTTTTTTAACTTCCGGTAGCTTTAAACCATCAATGCCTAATCTCATCAGGGGAATTCCTTTATTGGGGACTGTCTGATTTGCTGTGCAAGCGGTATGCCAGGCATAAACGCAACGGGAGTAACTCACTGATTAACATTAGAAAATATTTAATAATAAAGTTTCGAATCTACATTATACAAAAATAAAAATTAATCACCAAACAAACCGATCTCGACTGGCCATGCGCCGTCACTCCTTGCTGCACAAGGCTTGATGGCCGATACGCGCCCTGAATCCCCCTGCTTACCCTCAACTTTGCCTCTGCCTTAGTGCCGTTTCCTGGGTGAATCTGCACCATTTTGATGAAACTTCTGCACCAAAAAAGTGACCTTTCATTGTCAAAAACTGTAGAATATTTCGTATTACATAGTTTCGCATATATTTACGAACGTAATTTCGAAAATAATAATCATTTAAATCATAAGATTAGGATTTATTCCGCCGCGTACCGCGTGGTTGGCATGTCGCTTGCAATTTTCCTGTCATCTCGGTTCTTTATTTAGCGTCTCAGCACCAGGGAAGCACTATGTCAACTATGCCTAAAACATCAGAACGCAAGCGGCTCAGCGTTCAGGGTCTTACCCATAGCTACGGCGGCAATAATGCGATCAGCGACATTGCCTTCACCATTGAACCCGGCGAAATCGTGGCGTTACTCGGCCCGAGCGGCTGCGGGAAATCCACCGTGTTGCGCGCCATTGCCGGACTGATTCAGCCCAAAGCCGGAAAGATTGAGCTGGGAAATCAGAACCTCGCGGCCGTGTCGGCCAGGGCGCGCGGCATTGGCATGGTTTTCCAGAACTATGCGCTGTTCCCGCATCTGACGGTGGCCGAGAACATTGCCTATCCGCTGGCGTGCCAACAGGTGCCCCGCGCTGAACGCAAGGCGCGCGTGACGGAGATGCTGGAGCTGGTGCGGCTCGGTGAGTACGCCAACCGCCTGCCGCGTGAACTGTCGGGTGGCCAGCAGCAGCGCGTTGCGGTTGCCCGTGCCATTGCCGGCCGTCCATCCCTGTTGCTGCTGGACGAGCCTTTCGGTGCGCTTGACCGCGCGCTGCGCTTCGATCTTCAGGTTGAGCTGCTGCATCTGCAAAAGAGCCTGGGCATCACCACGCTGATCGTGACCCACGATCAGGAGGAAGCGCAAAGCCTGGCGAACCGTCTGGTGCTGATGAATAAGGGCAACGTTGAACAGATTGATACGCCGATGGCGGTTTACGATCGCCCGAAATCGCTGTTTGTGAATACCTTTATCGGCCAGACCAACCAGCTGCCGGGCGAAGTGCTGCGTTTTGAAGGTGACAGCACGGTGATTGGCCTGGCGGATAACAAATTTCTGCGTCTGCCGCGCCGACTCAATTTTACCCTCGGTTCCAGGGTGGTGATTACCTTCCGTCCTGAAGAGGTGCAACTGACCGAACACCCCGGCGACAACCGCCATCCGGTGACCTTGACCGTGTCGGTGCCATTGGGTCCGGTGCTGGTTCACGACCTGTCGCTGGGCTGCGGTACCGGTTTGCGTGCCTCGCAGGTGCGTGGCCCCGGTACGGCTATACCGCTTCCCGGTTCTCAGCTGTTTGCTGAAATCGATACCACTCGCTGTCACGCCTTCCCGGCTGAACCGCAACCCGTTAGTTAACACCAGGAGTGAACAACATGAAAGACTTTGAAATCAGTCGTCGTCGGTTCGGTCAGCTTATCGCGGGCGCAGCGGCCACTTCCCTGCTGCCGCTGTCATTTCGGGCGTTGGCTGCGGGCCAGCAGACTGCGGTTGCCGCCACCTTTCCCGGCAACTGGGAAGATGCCTATCGCAACGTGCTGACCCCGATCATGAGCAAATCGGGTTTTGGCCTGACCATTGCCCCGGCGATGGCGCAGGATCAGCTGGCAAAAGTGATGGCCAGCCCCGGCAATCCACCGTATGACGCGCTGCTGATGTCGCCAGGCCAGATGGATATTGCGGTTAAAAACGATTCGATCCAGAAGATAGACCCGTCACGGCTGAAGAACTGGAACCTGTTGGACAAAAGTTTCCAGGGCGAATATGGCCCAACCGTCACCGTGGAAGTGAACGGTATCGCCTATAACCCGGAGATGGTTCCGCGTCCGGCCGGTTATGCCGACCTGTTTACTAATCCAAAATATAAGGGGCTGGTCTCCTGGACCGGTTTCGCCTCTAACACGGCGGTCATGGCCTACACCGAAATTGCCAAAATTTACGGCACCGGCCCGAATGATATGGCGGCGGTGTTCAAGCTGTTTAAGGAACATCCTGAGCAGTTTGCCAGCATTGTCGACAGCACCAACCATCAGATGACCCTGTTCCAGCAGCAGGAAATCGCGGTGTTTATGTGCAGCACCAGCAACGTTGCCCGCCTGAAAAGCCTGGGTATGAAGGCCGAATTTGTCCACCCCGTCACCGGCTCACCGGCGGCACCGGTCAATATCCATATGACCAAAGGCACTAAAAATGCCGACGCCGTGTATGCCTATATGGATGCCGCCATTTCAAAAGCCGCACAGGATCAGTTCAAGATGCCGCCGGCGGAAATGTTCCCAACCAACAAAGAGGTTGAGCTGACGCCCTCCATTTCGGCCTACGTCACCCGCGCCGAGCTGCCGAAGCTGGTCTACCCGGACTGGGCGGCAATTAATCAGAATCGCGATGCGTGGATCCGCGAGTTCGACACCCTCGTAGCGGGATAAGGTGAGGTTATGAAACAGAGCGGCTTTCCGTATGTCCTGCCCATGCTACTGCTTTCCGTGGCGTTCTTCGCAACGCCGCTCGCTGTTTTAGTCGGGTTTAGTTTTTTCTCCAAGAGTGGCATCACGCTGGATCACTATTTCCGCTTTTTTGGTGACGCATTCAACTTCCACGTGCTTGTCAACACGGCGCGACTGGGGATTGAAACGGTGATCGGCACCACCCTGCTGGGCATTCCCATTGCGCTGCTGTACTGGCACAGCGGGAGAACCGTGCGGCAGATGGTCATTTTCCTGACGCTTGTCCCGATGCTCACCAGCAACGTGGTCAGAACCTTTGCGTGGATTGTTATTCTCGGTCGCCAGGGGCCGATCAGCGACGCGCTGATGGCGCTGGGCATCACCGGCATGCCCACCAGCCTGATGTTTACCGAAACCGGGCTGGTGATGGCAATGTGCCAGATCGATCTGCCGCTGATTATTCTGCCGCTGATTGCCATTCTGACCCGTACCCCTTACTCACTGACCGAGGCCGGACAGGTGTCGGGCGCCGGACCCTGGCGCATTCTGTTTACCGTGCTGCTGCCGCTGATGCTGCCGGGGCTGCTGGCCGGCTGGATCCTGGTGTTTGCCAGCACCAGCAGCTCATTTGTCACCCAGTCCGTGATCGGCGGCGCGCGTAATGTCTATGTGCCACAGCTGATTTATCGCGAAGTGGGCACGCTGTTTGACTGGCCACTGGCGTCCGCTATCGCGGTGGTACTGCTGGTGTCGACCGGCTGTCTGCTGGTCGCACTGACCATGATTTCACGTCACAGGAGGCTGAGCGGCCATGTCTGATCACCGAGAAAATCCCATCCCTGGCTGGCTTTACACGCTGTTCGTCTATGGCTTCGGCACCCTGTGCCTGGTCTACCTGGTCGCGCCGATCGTCATCGCCATCATGATGTCGTTTACCGCCGGGCAGACGCTGAAGTACCCGCCGGAAGGCTTCTCCCTGCGCTGGTATGAAGCGCTGCTGGACCCGGTGCGCTCCGGGACTGAGCATATCGCCGCCTGGAACTCGCTGAAAATTGCCGGATGGGCGGTGCTGGGATCGCTGCTGTTTGCGGTGCCCGCCACCATCGGCATGACGCGGATGAAGCGTAAAAGCGTCAATGCCATTGAGCCGCTGCTGCTGGCGCCGCTGGTGTTGCCAAGCCTGGTGTACGGCCTGGCGGCGCTGATTGTCGCTAACTTCTTCGGCTTCGCGCCGTCGCTGTGGCTGACGGTGCTGGGACACGTGGTGGTGTTTGGTCCGTTGATGTACCGCGCCGCGTCGGTGGTGGCGCAGGGGCTGAATCCGTCGCTGGCCGAAGCCTCCACCACCATGGGCGCCAGCTGGTTTATGACCTTACGGCGGGTGATCCTGCCGCTGCTGATGCCGGGCATCCTCGCCGGCGCGTTTCTGGTGTTTATCCAGTCGCTGGATAACGTCACCGTCACGCTGTTCCTGGCCGATGCCAGTACCACGGTTCTGCCGCTGCGTATGTTTGCGCTGATTGAAGAGTCGCTGGATGTGCGCGTTGCCGCCATCTCCGGGATCCTGATCGCCATTACGCTGCTGGGCCTGCTGGTGGCCCGCCGCGTGCTGGCCCCGCGCCCGCAGAACCCTTAATTTACTGAACAAAAAGGAATGATTATGACCACGCAAGGCAACCCGGCCGCCGGCTATCGTATTGGCGCGCTGCTGGCTGATTTTCAGCCTGATTTTGAATTCTCAGCGCCATTGCCGCTGCCGCTGGACGAGTTTGAGGAACGTTTACGCCGCGTTCGCCGTGCCGCGGTGGAAGCCGGACACGATGCGCTGGTGGTGCATGCTGGCAGCGTCGGCTGGTTCCATGCCTCTAACCACTATTTGCGCTACCTGTGTGACTGGATGCGTGAAGGGGTATTAATTATCCCCACCGATGCGGACAAGCCGCTGACGCTGCTGTCATTCTTTACTCAGTCGGTGCTGCTCCCGCCTGCGGGTGAGCCTTTGCTGGTCAACGATATCTGGCAAATTGGGCCGATTGGCCGCGAATATTCGGATCGTCCGGGTGATTCGGTGGTGAAAACCGCGGAGAAATGTGCCGAGATCCTGACCGGTCTGGGCCTGAAGAAAGCGCAGATCGGCCTCCTCGGCGATCGCACCGCCCTGACCTTCTGGGCCGGACTGGAATCGATGCTGCCGGGGGCTAAATTTGTTGCCGACAACCCGATCCTCGACCGCCTGCAGAAGGTGCGTTCACCGCGTGAAATCGAGATGTTCCGCGCCGCGGCGCAGCTGATCAGTATCGGTACCCAGGCGGCCTACCATGTCGCCAGGCCCGGCGTGACCGACCACGAAATCTTCGCCGCCTTCACCGCCGCGCAGATGGCCTTTGGCGGCGAGACCGGCGACGGCTATCAGATTGGCATCAATGAATTCGGCACCCACTGCGGCAAGCCGTACGGTCACGTGGTGCGTCCGGGGGATTTGATCAATTTGTATATCTCCAACGTCACCTGGCGCGGCTACACCGCGCAAACCGCGCGGATGATCGCGGTGGGCGAGATCACCGAGCGTCAGGAAAAAGTGCTGGCAGCCTGCACCGACGGCGTAAAGCGCGCAGAGCGGCTGATCAAGCCCGGTGCGCTGATGCGCGATATCAATAACGCCGCCTTTGAGTCGATGATCGAACAGGGCCTGCTCGCCTCGCCGGAAGCGCGCACCATGCCGTACAACTGGTCGCCGATGCCGGATGGCGGCGCACGACTGATCCCGCAGCAGTACGTCAAGGATATCGACTGGGAAGCTCAGGGCCGCAAGCTGATGCATGTCTATCCGGCCACGCACGGTCCGCATAACCCCAATCTCGGCCATTCGGTCGGCATGGCCGGCGGTCAGAACAGCTTCAATATTTCATCGCACAACTACGACCGGCTGGAAGAAGGCATGGTGTTTGTGCTGCACACCCAGTGGCTGGAACCGCTCTCTGCCGGCTGCAACATTGGCGACTGCTACGTCGTGACCCGTGACGGCTTTGAGAACCTCAGCCGCCATACGCCGTTAGAAACTCACCGCATTCGCTCTGGAGCCTGAAATGAATCCCGCCGTCCCGCACACCTTTTTTGATTTCGCCGACTTAACCGAGCGCGAACGCTACAAGATCTTGATTGGCACCGTGATCCCGCGCCCGATCGCGCTGGTCACCACGCTCAGCAAGGATGGCGTGCCAAACGCCGGTCCATTCAGCTTTTTCAACGTGCTGACCCACGATCCGGCGATTGTGGCGATTGGCGTCGAGAACTATGACGATATGCGCTTCAAGGACACCGCGCGCAACATTCGTGAAACCGGCGAATTCACCGTGCATATCGTTGACGATGCGCTGGTCAGTCAGATGGAGATCTGCGCCATTAAGTTCGGCCCTGAAGTGGATGAGCTGGAGACCGCCGGGCTGGACACCACGCCCGGAAAAATGGTGCGCAGCCCGCGCATTCTGTCCGCACCGGCCGCGCTGGAGTGCCGCCGCCATACCACGCTGCAGGTTGGCGCGGCGCGCGAGATCATTTTAGGCGAAGTGGTTGGCGTGTATATCCGCAGCGATGCGGTCAATCCTGAGAATATGCATATCGATCAGCAGCTGATGGATGCCGTGGGTCGCATGGGTGGTAATACCTACTGCCGCACACGCGATCAGTTTGACGTAAAAACATTAACCAAAGAACAATGGGAGGAACGCCAGCTCACTAAATAAGTTCAGCGTAATCACAGACAGGGATTCTATTATCAGTAAATACCCCCCTTAAGGGGGGAAATAAAAACAACATTAAACAGGGTTTATAAAATGATGAAGCGTTCTCTTGCAATGGCAGCCATGCCACTGTTGGCTTTCCTGTGCCCGGCACACGGAGCTGAGATCTATAATAAAGACGGAAACAGACTTGATTTGACCGGACGTATTAAAACCTCGCACGTTATTTCCAACGATGCGAATAACGATGGCGACGCTTCATCAAATCTGCAGGGTGGGTTTTACGGCGAAACGCAAATATCCAGCCAGCTCACCGGCTATGGTACCTGGTCATATCAGTACAGCCTGCATAATTCCGAAGGCAGCGATGCGCAAAACGGCAACGCCACCCGCCTGGGCTACGCCGGATTAAAGTATGGCCAGTGGGGCTCCATTGACTATGGCCGCAACTTTGGCCTGGTGTATGACGTGATGAGCTATACGGATATGCTGCCGTATTTCGGCAGCGACTCCGACTATAACGACGTCTTTTTGGTGGGACGTTCCGCCGGATTACTCACCTGGCGTAACAACGGCTTCTTCGGCCTGCTCAGTGGGCTTAACGTTGCCGCGCAGTATCAGGGCAAAAACGAACGCGCCGGCGACAGTGATGCTATCACCCGGTCTAACGGCGACGGCTTTGCACTGTCGGCCACCTATGATTTTGGCTCGGGCGTCAGCCTGGTGGGATCCTTCGCCAGCCTCGATCGCACCGAGGAACAGAACAGCATGAGTCGTGGTAACGGCGAGAAAGCACAGCACTGGGCAGCCGGGGTAAAATACGACGCCAACAGTATCTATCTTGCCGCTGACTATGATGAAACGCTGAACGCCACGCCGATTAGCGGCGGGTTTGCCAATAAAGCGCAAAATATTGAGGCGGTGGCACAATATCAGTTCACCAATGGTTTCCGCCCGTCTCTGGCCTGGATATTCTCCCGGGCTGAAGATATTGAGGGGATTGGTGACACGGATATTATTAACTATATCGCACCGGGCGCGTATTATTACTTCAATAAGAATATGGTGGTGTTTGCAGAATATAAAATAAACCTGCTGAAAAATGACAATCCGCTGGGGTTAGCCACGGATGATGTGATGGCACTGGGGATTGCGTATCAATTCTAAGCTGCGGAAAGGGTTTAATTCATCGTTCTGATAAGCGTATTCACGCAATAAGAGGGGGTCACGTCCCGTGCCTGGAAATGGCCGGAGAGCGTGACCCCATTGTTGCTTTAGCGTCGTGCCAGCGCCGCCGCGTTTTTACCGGCCAGGATACCGAAGATAATGATATCGGCCACGGCGTTACCGCCGATACGGTTTGCACCGTGGATACCGCCAACCACCTCACCCGCCGCCCAGGCACCTTCTATCACCTGTTTCTGCGCATCCAGCACCGCGGTGTCCGGATTGATGGTCACGCCACCCATAGTGTGGTGAACCCCTGGGGCAATGCGGATAGCGTAGAACGGTCCCTGATTCAGTGGATGACGTAGCGCGGTTTTACGGCCAAAGTCTTCATCATCCTGTTTTTCAACAAACAGGTTGTAGCGTTCCAGCGTCGCCAGCAGCGCATGGAGATCCATGTTCAGCTTAATCGCCAGCTCCTGCGGTGACGGTGCGCTGATCACAAAGCCCTTGGCGATATACTCGTCGGCCGCTTTGTTATTCAGACGAACCTGCTCATCAAAGATCACCCAGGCACTTTTCTCCGGCAAGGCGATGATTTCGGCGGAGACTTTGTCGCGGGTTTCCATCTCATTAAAGAAGCGTTTGCCCGCCTGGCTCACCAGAATCGCCCCACCGCCACGAATGGCTTCGGAAATCAGGTAGGAGGTGGTCTGCTCCACCGTCGGGTGGATTTGGATCTCGCCCATATCCACGGTATCGGCACCGATTTTCTGCAGCATGGCGATACCGCTGCCGGTGGCGCCGGCATGGTTGGTGGTGACGAAGCCATCCAGTTCAGGACGGTATTTCACCACCATTTCGCGGTTGGCGCTGAAGCCGCCGGTGGCCACAATCACGCTTTTGGCATTCAGGATGCGGGTGTCGTTGTATTCATCGACCACTTTCACGCCGGTCACCACACCGTTCTCAACCAGAATCTCCGCCACGGAGGTTTCCAGCAGCACTTCGATATCGCGCTTGTTAATGTTTTTCACCAGGCCGCTGATCAGGAAGCCACCGACCGCAGACCGGTCAGCCGGACGGTGCGTACGGTCAATGCTCATGCCGCCGGTGATGGTGATATCGCACAGCTCAATTTCCTTGGCGGCCAGCCATTCGATCGCTTCTGGCGCCAGCTCTACGAACTCTCTCAGCAGCACCGGATTGTTTTTGAATTTGCCGCCCTTCAACGTTTCGTCATAGAACAGGTCTTTGCTGTCCTCGATGCCTTTCAGTTTCTGGAAGCGGGTTTCTGCCGCGTTCATCCCGACCGACGCCTTGATGGTGTTGCCGCCGATGGTGGGCATCTTCTCGATGATCACCACGTGAGCGCCGTCATCGCTGGCCTGAATGGCGGCGGCCAGGCCTGCGCCACCGCTGCCGATCACCACCACATCGTAATTCACCGGTGCCGCCGGGTTGCCGCCTTCCTCAATCACGTGCTCTTTACTGGAAGTGGCCAGCGCGCGGGAAACGGCTTTTTTCAGCGCTTCACTCTGGGTGGTCGCGCCGGTGATGGCGTCCACGTGCGGGCTGTTGGCGACCAGGATGCGGCTGCGCAGGCTCTCAAAGGTGGTGGTGAAGTCCACGTCCAGTGTGTCATCCGGCACCAGAATAATGTCGGTGATACGGTCGGTATCCAGCGTGACGTTGATTTTCAGCTTCAGCGCTTCGGCTTCCACTTTTTCCTGATAGACGCCGGCTTTGTATTTGCGGCCGGTGGTGCTGGTATCGCGGATCATCGCGTCGACCAGCGAGAAGCGCCACAGCGGCTCAGGAATGTTCAGCGCCTCGCGCTTGTTGCTGTCGATATAGAGTTCAAGGTGTTCGTTGTTGGTAATGCGATCGGCCCAGTCGGGATAGGCGATGCAGGCCTTACCGATCGCCACCAGGTCAAAGCCATGTTCCAGCGCGCTTTCGGCATCTTCTTTATTCACCACGCCACCGACGCCAATCACCGGCACTTTGGCGAGGGTTTCAGAGCGCATGGCGATAAATTTGCTGATCAGCGGCGTCGGATCTTCACGGTCGACGATGGAAGAACGCAGCAGCTGGCCGACGGAGAAGTGCACGTAATCCAGGCCACGCGCGGCGAGCTTCTCCAGCAGGTACATGGTGTCATCGAAGCGAATGCCGGGAACTTCCAGCTCTTCTGGCGAGAAGCGATAGCCGATAATAAAAGAATTATCCGCGAAGCGTTCGGCCATTTTATGGGTGATTTCTAACACTTCCAGCGGGAAACGGGCGCGGTTGTCGCGGCTGCCGCCCCACTTGTCGTCACGCTGGTTGGAGTTCGGAGAATAGAACTGTTGAATCAGATAGGTGTTCGCGCCGTGGATTTCCACGCCGTCGAAGCCGGCTTTGATCGCGCGGTTAACGGCATCACCAAATTTGGTGATCATCACATCCACTTCTTCCGCGGTCAGCGCCTGCGGCGTGGTGGCACCTTCACGGGGTGCGGCGATGGCACTCGGCGCAACCGGCGTTCTGCCGCCAATCAGCTCAGGCTCAACCATTCGGCCGCCGTGGTAAATCTGCAGAATCGCTTTCGAGCCCTTGGATTTAATGGCATGGGCAATTTTGCTCAGGCCGGAAATTTTGTTGTCGCTGTCGATAGCGATGGCGCCGGGGAAAGCCGGGCCTTTAGGATCGATAAAACAGCATTCCACGATCACCGTACCAATGCTGCCTGCACGGTCACGGTAGTACTCCACCAGCTCGCTGGTCACGGTGCCATCATAAAATCCGGTACAGGTGGTCATCGGTGCCATCAGCAGGCGGTTTTTCAGCACCGCGCCATTGGGCAGAGTCAGGGGATTCAGGATCGGGGTGAGAGTATGCATTATGATCAACTCCAAAATTTAAAAGTTTTGAATTCTGTCGCGGACGCGTTACTTTCCATTTAATTAAGTGGTCCGATGTGATGCAGTTAATATAACAATTTCTTTTCTTATATAACCGTTAATTTTAGTTATAAAACTTTTAAACGAACTGAAGTCGGTTAATTGATGGCCATACTTCAAATACCCACTTTAATTGTTAATCATTAGTAGTAAAAAATCAACCCTTCATTAACATACTAAATAAACCCATACAAATCATACACATAAAATCGTAGTGGATTTTTTAAGAAATTGAATCTACTGTCTTTAAGTTCAAGGCGATAGCGAAGATGTGGTCGACTTGATACAGAAAACTGAGTTTTATTAAATGAATTATATTTTTATATTAATTTAAGGGTGGCGAGAATATTTTATTGATCCAGATCAAAATTAGCGTCACAGGTAAATCGCATTATATTCGCACGTTGTCATTAATATAAATATGAAGACGTAAGATAAGGAAGTGAAATTAACTCAAATGTCACGGTAAAATAGCTAAAGTAACGATTAAGAAACTAAAAAAAGTGGCTGTAGACAAACCGGGGCGTTAAATCGCATTCTCCACAACTTGCAGACAAATACTATGAAAACGACATCAACTTTGAGTGAACCCGTCGCGGCACCTCCTGCCCCAGCGGGACAAAAAAAACGGCTGATTATGATGTTCCTGCCGGTGCTGGTTGCCGTGCTGCTGCTCCTGACCCCAGTGCCTGCCGGGCTGGAACCCTATGCCTGGCACTTCTTTGCTATCTTCGTCGGTGTCATCGTCGGGTTGATCTTTGAGCCTCTGCCGGGTGCGGTAATCGGCCTGACCGGGGTGGTGGTAATCGCCCTGTTTAGCCAGTGGCTATTATTCAGCCCGGCCGAGCTGGCCAACCCGAAATTTAAAATGGCCACCGAGTCATTTAAATGGGCGGTGAGCGGCTTCGGTAATTCCACCGTCTGGCTGATCTTCGGTGCCTTTATGTTTGCCGCCGGTTATGACAAGACCCAGTTTGGTCGTCGTCTGGCGTTGATTCTGGTGAAATACCTCGGTCGTCGCAGCCTGACGCTGGGTTACGCCATTACCTTCGCGGATTTACTGCTGGCGCCTTTCACCCCGTCCAACACCGCGCGCAGCGGCGGCACCATCTACCCGATTATTGCCAACCTGCCGCCGCTGTACGGGTCTAAACCGAACGATCCGAGCGCGCGCAAAATAGGTTCTTACCTGATGTGGGTAGCGATCACCGCCGCCTGTATCACCAGTTCGATGTTCCTGTCGGCCCTGGCCCCGAACCTGCTGGCGCTGGCGCTGGTGAAAAGCATCGTCGGTTTTGAAATCTCCTGGGGCACCTGGTTCCTCGCCTTCCTGCCGCTGGGCGTGCTGCTGATTCTGACCATGCCGCTGCTGGCGTACTGGTTCTACCCGCCGGAAGTCAAAATCAATGACGAAGTGCCAAAATGGGCGAAAGGTGAGCTGGAAAAACTCGGCAAACTGTCACGCAACGAAATTCTGCTGCTGGTGTTTGTCTGTAGCGCCCTGCTGATGTGGATTTTTGCCACCGCCTGGATTGAACCGGCCATGGCCGCGCTGCTGGTGGTGGTGCTGATGCTGTGGACCGGCGTACTGAACTGGAACGACATTACCAGCAACAAACCGGCCTGGAACACCTTCGCCTGGTTTGCCACCCTGGTGGCGCTGGCGGATGGCCTGGCACGCGTCGGCTTTATTGCCTGGTTAGGTAAAGAAGGTGGTCAGCTGCTGACCGGCATCGACCCACAGGTGGCGGCGGTGATGCTGCTGGTGGCCTTCTTCCTGCTGCACTACCTGTTCGCCAGTACCACCGCGCATACCACCGCGCTGCTGCCGGCCATGCTGACCATCGCCGCTGCCATACCGGGCATCAATATGCCGGTCTACTGCCTGATGATGGTGACATCACTGGGTGTGATGGGGATTATCACCCCGTACGGTACTGGCCCAAGCCCGATTTACTACGGCAGTGGTTACCTGCCAACCAAAGACTACTGGCGCCTTGGCACCATCTTCGGGGCCATCTTCCTGGCGGGCCTGATGCTGATTGGTTATCCGTGGATGGTCATGATGTTCTGACCCGCTGCGGCCCCGGCCGCAGAAGCATGCAGATGTTGAATAATTGTTATATCATCTCTTCCCTTGCCGGTCTTAGCGGGCCGGCAAGCCTAAAACCAATAAGATGCTGTCGCCAATGATATTGCCTGTTGCTCACGCAGCAACGCGTCATTAAGTGAGAAAAAAATGTCGAATAAACCTTTCTACTATCAAAATCCCTTCCCGCTCGCCGCTGACGATACCGAATACTACCTGCTGACGGCGGATCACGTTTCCGTTGCCGAGTTCGATGGTCAGGAAGTGTTGAAGGTTGACCCGCAAGCGCTGACCGTGATGGCGCAGCAGGCTTTCCATGACGCCTCCTTTATGCTGCGTCCTGCCCACCAGCAGCAGGTTGCTGCGGTGCTGGCCGACCCGGAAGCCAGTCAAAACGACCGCTATGTGGCGTTACAGTTTCTGAGAAACTCGGAGATCGCCGCGAAAGGCGTTCTGCCAACCTGCCAGGATACCGGCACCGCGATCATCAGCGGCAAGAAAGGCCAGCGTGTCTGGACCGGCGGCGGTGACGAAGCGGCGTTATCTCAGGGCGTCTACAACACCTATATTGAAGACAACCTGCGCTACTCCCAGACCGTGGCGCTGGATATGTATAAAGAAATCAATACCGGCACCAACCTGCCGGCGCAGATCGACCTCTATAGCGTTGATGGCGATGAATACAAGTTCCTCTGCATCGCCAAAGGCGGCGGTTCAGCCAACAAGACCTATCTCTATCAGGAAACCAAAGCCCTGCTGAGTCCGGCGAAGCTGAAAGATTACCTGATCGGTAAAATGCTGACCCTCGGCACCGCTGCCTGCCCGCCGTACCATATCGCCTTTGTCATTGGCGGTACCTCGGCAGAAAGCACCCTGAAGACGGTCAAACTGGCATCCACCCACTATTACGACGGGCTGCCAACCGAAGGCAACGAGCACGGTCAGGCCTTCCGCGATGTGCAGTTGGAAGAAGAGTTACTGGTTGCCGCGCAGCAGCTGGGGCTTGGCGCGCAGTTTGGCGGTAAGTACTTTGCGCACGATATCCGTGTGGTGCGTCTGCCGCGTCACGGCGCGTCCTGCCCGGTGGGCATGGGCGTCTCCTGCTCCGCAGACCGTAATATCAAAGCCAAGATCAACCGTAAAGGCATCTGGATTGAGAAGCTGGAAGATAACCCAGGCAAATATATCCCTGAGGAACTGCGCGAGCAGGGCGAAGGCGACGTACTGCATATCGACCTGAACCGTCCGATGAAAGAGATCCTCGATCAGCTTTCTCAGCATCCGGTCTCAACCCGCCTGTCGTTAAGCGGCACCATTATCGTGGCGCGTGATATTGCCCACGCTAAGCTGAAAGAGCGTCTGGATAACGGTGAAGGTTTGCCGCAGTACATTAAAGATCACCCGGTGTATTACGCCGGTCCGGCCAAAACCCCTGAAGGTCATGCTTCCGGTTCATTGGGCCCGACCACCGCAGGCCGTATGGATTCGTATGTCGATCAGCTGCAGGAAGCGGGCGGCAGCCTGATTATGCTGGCGAAAGGCAACCGCAGCCAGCAGGTGACCGATGCCTGTCAGAAACACGGCGGCTTCTACCTGGGCAGCATCGGCGGCCCGGCAGCGGTGCTGGCGCAGCAGAGTATTAAGAGCCTGGAGTGTGTGGAGTACCCGGAACTGGGTATGGAAGCCATCTGGAAAATCGAAGTGGAGAACTTCCCGGCCTTTATTCTTGTCGATGACAAGGGCAACGATTTCTTCCAGCAGATCCATCAGGAACAGTGCGCGAAATGCGTTAAGTAAGCTGGCCTGACCGGTGCCCTTCTCTTTCCAGAGCAAGGGCACTTTTTTTTGCCTGAACTAACTCAAATCCGCACCGTTACTGGCAATCACTTTCTGATACCAGTAGAAGGATTTCTTGCGGGTTCGCGCTAACGTTCCCTGCCCCTGGTCGTCACGATCGACATAGACAAAGCCATAGCGCTTGCTCATTTCGCCGGTGGACGCCGACACCAAATCGATGCAGCCCCATGAGGTATAGCCGATCACCGGAATGCCATCGGCAATGGCTTCGCCCATCGCTTTAATGTGCTCGCGCAGATAGCTGATGCGGTAGTCATCGACGATCTCGCCCTCAGGGGTAATCTCATCTTTGGCCCCGAGGCCGTTTTCCACCAGGAACAGCGGTTTCTGGTAACGGTCATACATCATATTCATGGTGATACGCAGTCCGAGCGGATCGATGCCCCAGCCCCAGTCGCTGACCTGAACATGCGGGTTTTTTAGCGATTTCACCACGTTGGCGGCACTGCTGTTGTTCTCGTTCATATCGGCCGAAGCACAGCGTGAGGCGTAATAGCTGAAGGACACGAAGTCGACGGTATTTTTCAGTAGCTCGCCGTCACCCTCTTCCATCTTCACGCTAATGCCTTTCTCGGCGAACAGACGACGGGTATAGGACGGATACGCGCCGCGCGCCTGCACATCAATAAAGAACAGGTTTTCGCGGTCTTTCTCCAGCGCGGCCCAAACGTCCTCGGGCTTGCAGGTCCGGGGGTAGAAGTTTCCGCCGGCCAGCATGCAGCCCACCTGGTTCTCCGCATTGACTTCATGGGCGATTTTGGTCGCCAGCGCGCTGGCCACCAGCTCGTGGTGCGCGGCCTGATACTTCACCTGAGACGGGTCTTCACCTTCTTCAAACACCAGTCCGGCACCGGAGAACGGGCTGGCCAGCAGGATGTTGATCTCGTTGAAGGTCAGCCAGTATTTCACCAGCCCGTCAAAAGCTTCAAAACAGGTGCGGGCATAACGGGCGAAGAACGCCACCATCTTGCGGTTACGCCATGAGCCGTATTCGGTGACCAGATGCATCGGCACGTCAAAATGGCACAGCGTCACCAGCGGTTCGATGTTGTGTTTTTTGCACTCATTAAACAGATCGCGATAGAAGGCGATGCCGGCTTCATTGGGCTCCAACTCGTCACCGTTTGGATAGATGCGGCTCCAGGCGATGGAGGTTCTGAACACGGTGAAGCCCATCTCGGCCATCAGTGCGATATCGTCTTTGTAACGATGGTAAAAATCGATCGCCTGATGGCTGGGATAAAACTCATCCTCACGCAGCGCAACGCGCTTTTCTAATCCGACTTTGACCGCCAGACGATGCGTGCCATGCGGGATGACGTCCACCGTCGTCAGCCCTTTTCCACCTTCAAAACTTGCGCCTTCGGCCTGGTTAGCGGCTAATGCGCCGCCCCATAAAAAACCGTCGGGAAACTGTGTTGCTGACATGACTTTCCTCTCTATCAGGGTGTTTTTACGGCAAGGGACGCCGCTGGTACGGCATCACTCTGCTTACTCTGTGCGGTGCGCGGCGCGTCAACCGGGATATCCTCAAAGCCGAGCAGTAAGGTGGTAACAAACGAGACCACTACCGCCAGCACCATCACGCCGACCACCCAGACAATGCTCATCGGATTAGCGGGATCAAAGAACTGCACGCTGGTGAACAGGCCCGGCGAGGCCATTGAGTGACTGGCCAGGCCGCCAATTCCGGCCACGGCGCCGCAGATAAAGCCACTGATCAGACAGGCAATCAGCGGGCGCTTAAGGCGCAGGGCCACGCCGTACAGCGCGGGTTCGGAAATGCCGGCCACAATGGCGGACGCCGCCGCAGCCAGCGCCGTCTGGCGCAGCTCCGGGTTTTTGGTGCGCCACGCGACGGCCAGTGAGGATCCGCCCAGCGACAGGTTGGCCCCGATTTCCGACGGCATTACCATGCCCTCTTTACCGGTTTCGGCAATGGTCTGAATAATGGTGGGGGTGAACACGCGGTGCATACCGGTCATCACCAGCAGCGGCCAGGCCGCGCCCATGATCGCCACCGACAGCCAGCCAAGGTAGCTGTGCACGGTATAAACCACGGCAGAGATCCCGGTACCGATCCAGATGCCCAACGGCCCAATCAGCACGATGGCGATGGGTGCGGCGATCAGCATAATCAGCATCGGCTTAAGGAAGTTTTTGGTGACCACCGGCGTGATGCGATCGACCCAGCGTTCGATATACGACAGCAGCCAGGTCATGCACAGTGCGGGGATCACCGTGTAGGTGTATTTCACCGCCGTCACCGACAGGCCAATAAACTCGACTTTTTGCCCCTGGGCAGCCTTGGCCATCAAATCGATAAAGGCCGGATGCACCAGCACCCCGGCGATAGCGATGGCCAGCGACAGATTGGTTTTGAATTTAACCGCCGCCGAGGCAGCGACCATCACCGGCAGGAAGAAGAAGGCGCCATCGCCGATAACATTGAGGATCACCAGCGTCGGATCGGCCTTGGTAAAGACACCGGACATTTCCAAAATCATCGCCAGCAGCTTGACCATCGAGCCGCCGATAATCGCCGGGATTAACGGTGACATGGTGCCGATCAGCGCATCGAGAATGCCCGCACCAATGCGCTTAAAGGAGAATTTCTTGTTGCTGCTGGCGATCTCTTTTGCCGCGACGTCGGCGGGCAGCAGTTTCTGCACTTCGGCATAAGCCTGAGAGACGTTATTGCCAATGATCACCTGGCACTGGGTGTCGTTGCTTACCACGCCCATCACGCCGGTCAGTGACTTCAACACCGCCGTATCCACCTGGGCAGCGTTAACAACCACGAAGCGTAAACGGGTCATGCAATGGGTCACGGCGGCGATATTGTCCACGCCGCCCAGCGCAGCGACTATCGACTGCGCCAGAGGTGCAAAGTTCTTGGCCATCAGGAACTATTCTCCAGAATTCATAGGGTTAGACGTTCAGGCTGCAGGAGCACGGTCTCTTGTTGGCCGTTAATCTGCACCGCTGAGAAAAATAGGTAACCGGTTTCACACGAGAATGTTCAACTCAGGGCTAAACTTCAATCAATTTGGTAAATGGCGATCTGAATTTGTGACAGCGATCGTTATTAGCGGGTATTTCATCGCGTGGTCTGCAGAATGTGTAGAATGACGCTTCATTTTGACTCTTCCAGGAGGGGCCTGTGTCAACAATGCAGGAAGTGGCAGCCAAAGCAGGCGTCTCAAAGGCCACGGTTTCGCGTGTGCTTTCCGGTAAAGGCTACGTCAGCCAGCAGACCAAAGATCAGGTCTACAAGGCCATTGAAGAAGCCGGTTACCGGCCTAATTTGCTGGCACGCAATCTGGCCACCAGCAAATCAATGTGTATTGGCCTGGTGGTCACCAACACCCTGTATAACGGCCCTTACTTTAATGAACTGATCTCGCAGGCGGCCAAAAAGCTCGATGCCAACGGCCGCCAGCTATTGCTGGTCGATGGCAAAAACAGCGCGCAGGAAGAGCTGGAAGCGATTGATTTCCTGCACGATCTACGCTGTGACGCGATCATCATCTATCCGCGTTTTTTATCGGTGGATGCGCTGGACCGGCTGATTGATAAAGACAATAAGCCGCTGATGGTGGTGAACCGTAAACTGCGCCAGCACCAGAGTCACTGCATCTGCTGCGACCATAAAGGCGCCAGCTTTAATGCCACCCGTTATCTGATTGAACGCGGTCACCGGCAGATTGCCTTTATCACCGGTTCGCTGGACTCCCCTACCGCGCTGGAACGCCTGTCCGGTTATAAGCAGGCGTTGGCGGATCATGCCCTGCCGATCAGCGACGAGCTGATCGTGAGCGGGAAATGGTCGCCCGCCAGCGGCGCGGCCGCGGTGGAAACCTTGCTGAAAAACGAAACCGACTTTAGCGCCCTGCTGGCCAGTAACGATGAAATGGCGATCGGGGCGATGAAAAAACTCAATCAGGCCGGCCTGGCGGTACCTGCCCAGGTGTCGGTAATGGGGTTCGATGACATCCCGACCGCCGCCTATTTGATCCCGGCCCTGTCGAGCGTTAAAGATCCGGTCAAAGAGATGGTCAACGAAGTGATCGGCCAGATCATTTCGATGCTCGATGGCGGCTATTTAGCCAAGCAAAACACCTTTGTCTCCGAGATGATCGTCCGGGATTCGGTCGCTGACGGACCTTTCCGCTAGCGGCGGGCGGCGGGCTCCCGGTCTGCCGCCGCCTGTTTTGGTGCATTCGCACTGCCATACAGCACGCTGTTCCTGCTTGTTATTTTCCCTGCCGCCAAGCCACTGTTAATTAACTGATTAATTTATAGTCAGCTCTGGCACAAACTTTGCAAAATTTAATTACTCGATTAATTAATCGGGTCCGTGCCAGATTTCGGGCAGGGTTATAACGACACCACTCCACAGGAGAAAAGTTATGACGGTTGATGACGCGATCGCGCTTTTCGATCAGCAGCGAGAGAAAATCTGGTTTGAGCAGCCCGCTGAAATTGCGGCGCTTGGCCGCGGTGAAGTACCACGCGGCACCGGTGCGCGCGGGCAGTATCTCAGCACCATTATTTTTGCCGAAGGCGAAGCCCGCACGCTGGCCGATGAGATGTTATGGGGCCTGATCCGCGTGGCGGAAGACCATCCAGACAGCGCAGATCTGAAAACCCTGCAGATGATCATCACCGAGATCATCGGTTACAAGGCCGACTTCTTTGACTTCGTCAGCCTGCCGGATGCCGCAAAGCTGCTGCACACTTATGTCCATGTGGCGGCCGAATGTCAGAGCCTGGACGAGCTGGTGCGCCTGTCGCATGCGGCCCTCTCCTGGGCCAACCGCCTGCATATGTGGGTCGACTTTATTCTTCCCTGGGGGCTGGGTGACGGCTTCCGCCGCGTCAAAGCCTGATACGCCTGGAGCAACGATGAAATTACAAATGACTGTGGCGGACGAGAAAGTCTGCGTGATTGAAGTGTGGGACGATAAAGTACCGAATCTGTGCAACGTTTTGCGCGAAAAGCTACCGATGAAAAGCATCCTGCAGCACGGTAAGTTGATTGGCGATATGGTGTTTTTCACCATGCCGATCGTCGCCCCCTGGGAAAACAAATATAAAACCGAAGACGTCGGCAAACTGCGCCGCGAGCAGTATGGCAAGGTGACCGGCGCGGTCTGTTATTACAGCCCTCGTCAGCAGTTTTGTGTGGTGTATGGCGATGATACCGCCGATGAGCCGCTGCCAATTTCGTATATTGGTGAAGTGGTGGAAGGCGCGCTGGAACTGCGCGTGACCGGCCTGGAAACCTGGTTCGATCAGGGCCGGGTGGTGGAACTCAGTATTATTGGTTAACGTTTCGGGCCGGGATCGCCGGCCCTTTATCCGTACTGAAAATCAGCGCCGCGAATTCACCCCAACAGGTCGCGCATCGCCTGATCAATCTGCATTGACGCTTCCGCTACCCGACCCGGCGCGCCGGCACAGTGTCCAAACGGTGAATGGATCGGCCTGAACTCACCGCCAACCTGCCCGCACTCCAGCCGGCTCTCTTCCAGCGTAAAATAGCTGTCGGTGTCGCACGGCATGACGATGGTTCTGGCTGTGACCGCCTGTAATGCCGCGCTAAAATCCCCCTGGTAGCCGGGTAACTGCCCGATGTCGGCCTGCTGCCAACTGTAGAGCATCGCCAGCAAATCGTTGGCATCCCAGTTTTGATGATCGCTTTCCCAATACTGCAACAGCGCTTGCTGGCTGGCGAAGCCGAGCTGTTGGTAAAGGTGCTCGCGGAAGAACTGCGCCGAGTAAGCCCAACCGGCATAGACCCGGCCAAAGGCGGCCAGCCCTTTCAGCGGCGGAGAACGGTAATTTCCGCCCTGCCAGCTTTCATCCGCCTGTAGCGCGGCTTTTACCCCGTCGAGGAACAGATGATTGAGCGGCCAGCAGCGCGCCGTTCCGCACACCACCAGCAGGTTGCGCACCCGCGCCGGCCAGGCGGCAGCCCAGTGCCAGGCCTGCATAGCCCCCATCGACCAGCCGCTGGCTAAGGCAATCTGCGTAATCCCCAGCGTATTGATCAACAGATCGTACTGCGCCGTAATATTATCAATCAGCGTGACCGGCGGAAACTGGCTGCCTGGCTGCGTTTGCGAGTTACCTGGCGAGGTAGAGATACCGTTACCGAACATATTGATCAGCACAATATACCAGCGGGCCGGATCCAGCGCCTTGCCCGTGCCAATCAACGGCAAATAGCTTTCGTCGCTGCCGGTATAGTAGCTAAACAGCACTACGGCATTGTCCCTGGCCGCGTTCAGTTCGCCAAACGCGCGCCAGCCAATCATCGCGTCGTTGAGGACGCCGCCCTGCTGCAACGGCAGGTTGCCCAGCGGATGAAATCTCCGTTCGCTCATGTCCACTCTCTCCGTGACTATGATATGATTAATTAATCAGTTAACTTAATTACACGTGTGGTTTACGCTAGGCTCAAAGGGGCAACGAATGAAGGAAGCAGCACGCTCCACCGGCGAGACCGGCAGCAGAAAAGCCAAGAAATCCCAAAGCGAAGTGGCTGAACTGCTGCAATCTTCCGCCTTCGAACTGTTTGCCCATCAAAACTACTCTTCGGTCAGAATCAAAGATATTGCCACCGCCACCGGCCTCAATTCCGCGCTGATTTATTATTACTTTGGCTCGAAAGAAGATCTGTTTGTGAAGGTGATCGAAACCGCGGTGACCAATGCCTTCCAGAAATTCGACAACGTGATTGGCAGTGATAACGGCCCCAAAGACATTCTGTTTTTATGGATTGAAATCCATATTTCTCAGTTCCATCTGTTGCAGAAGCTGGCAAAAATCAGCCTCGACTACTCCAGCACCAACGGCCGCATTCCTTCTATCGATAAAGCGATTAAGACCTTTTACGAGAAGGAGTCGGTGATCCTGAAAAACACCATCAAACAGGGGATTGCTGCCGGCACCTTCCGCGAAGTGGATCCGGCCGATATGGCGATGCTGATCTCCACCTTCCTTGATGGCGTGCTGTTCCGCAACGTGATGTTCCCCAACTTCAAATACAAACAGGCCATCCAGGTGATGCGCAATTTTGTCTTCGAGCAGTTAGAACCCCGGCCAGTCTGATCAGGCCTTAATGGCCTGAGGGCGATCGGCCGAATGGCAGATCGCCCCCGTTAACGCTAGAAAATCGTGCTGTAACGGTCGATCTCCCACTGGCTGACATGCAGGTGATAACTGTTCCACTCCTGCAATTTGTACTTCACAAACTCATCCTTCAGCGCCTTGCCCAGCGTCGCTTCAATAAAGGGATCGCTGTCAAAGGCTTCCACCGCTTCCAGCAGGTTCTGCGGCAGGAAGTCGATGCCGCGTGCTTTGCGCTCTTCTTCACTGATGGCGTACAGGTTGTCCTCGTTGGGCTGACGTGGGTCTATTTTTTCGCGGATCCCTTCCAGACCAGCCGCCAGCGCCAGCGTGGCCGCCAGATACGGGTTGACCGCGCCATCGGCATTGCGCGACTCGCAGCGACCGCCACCAGCCGGCACGCGCACCGCATTGGTCCGGTTGTTCGATCCCCAGGAGTTAAACACCGGTGCCCAACTGAAATAGCTCATGGCCCCCTGACGCACCAGACGCTTATAGCTGTTCACCGTCGGGGCGAAAGCGGCGCACAACGATCGGCCATGCTTCAGCAGGCCACCGATAAAGTGATAGCCGGTTTCGCTCAGCCCCAGTCCCCAGGGATCGTCACTGCTGCCGGCCTGATGTTTGAACAGGTTATCGCCGGTTTTCAGGTCATACAGCGACATATTAAAGTGCGCACCGGTGCCGGTCTTATCCGAGAAGGGTTTCGGCATAGTAGTGGCCACCAGCCCCATCTCTTTGGCGTAGTGCTTGGCCATAAAGCGGAAGAAGATAAACCGGTCGCAGGAGGTCAGCGCATCGGCATAGTTAAAGTCGAATTCATACTGGGAGTTGCCATCTTCGTGATCCAGCGAATAGAGGTCCCAGCCCAGCGCGTTGATGGTGCTGGAGACTTTATCCAGCCAGGCAAACTGGTCGACGAAGCCCTGCAGGTCATAGCACGGCTTGGTCAGTTTATTGTCTTTTTCCGGTACGGAAAGCGAGCCATCTTCATTGCGCTTCAGCAGATAGATTTCGCATTCAATTCCCAGGTTAAAGCCGAATCCCATCTCGTTGGCCTGCTTCAACACGGTTTGCAGCGCCACGCGGGTATTCAGCGCATAGGGTTTGCCCTGGAAGTGGTTATCCGCCGGCATCCAGGCGATTTTCGGCTCCCACGGCAGCTGGATGATATGGTCCAGATCCGGCACCGAGGTCAGTTCATCTTCGTTCGGCAATTGCCCGAGGCCATCCAGCGCGTAGCCGGTATAGCGTTCCGAGCCCTCCGCCATATGGCTGAGATGCTCAATCGGCACCACTTTGCCCTTGGGTACGCCGTGAATATCCACGTAAGCACCAATGCAATATTCCACGCCTTTGGCTTTCAGGCTTTGCTTAATCTCTGCGATCTCTCCGGCTGTTTTCATCTTCTTCCTGCCTCAACTGTGTTCAACGATCGGGTGCGGGACATACGGCGCTTCAAGCTGGCCGATCTCCTCCGCAGTAAGGGTCAATTCACTGGCGGCGACCGCCTCTTCAAGGTGGAGAAATTTCGTCGCGCCGATCACCGGCGAGGCCACGGCTTTGCGTGTGAACAGCCAGGCTAACGCAATCTGCGCCTGCGACACGCCGCGCGCTGTCGCCACCGCCGTCACCGCCTGAATCACCCGACGGTCCGCCTCTTCGGTTGCCCGGTAGAGAAATTCCGCATAAGAATCTTTGCCGCCGCGCTCGCTGTTTTGCTGCGCCTCAACCGGTCGGGTTAACCTGCCGCGCGCCAGCGGACTCCACGGCGTGACGCCCACCCCTTCGCTGGCGCACAGGTCGAGCATTTCGCGCTCTTCTTCGCGGTACAGCAGGTTGAGGTGATTCTGCATGGCAATAAAGCGCGACCAGCCGTGATACTTCTGCACCTGCAACGCCTTGCTGAACTGCCAGGCATACATCGAAGACGCGCCGAGATAGCGCACCTTGCCGGCCTTCACCAGGTCGTGCAGCGCCTCAAGCGTCTCCTCCAGCGGGGTGTCGTAATCCCAGCGGTGAATTTGATACAGGTCGATATAATCGGTGCCGAGACGGCGCAGGCTGTGGTCGCACTCGGCGAAAATCGCCTTGCGGGACAGGCCCTTGCTGTTGGCCCCCTTACGCATCGGGTTATAGAGTTTGCTGGTAATCACCACCTCATCGCGGTTAGCGAAATCTTTCAGCGCCCGGCCCAACACCTCTTCACTGGCCCCTTTGGCGTAGATATTCGCCGTGTCGAAAAAGTTGATCCCCAGCTCCAGCGCTTTACGGATAAAGGTGCGGCTTTGCTCTTCGTCAAACGTCCAGCTGTAGCCGCTGGCCGCTGGCGGCGCGTAGGTGACACAGCCCAGACTGAGGGCAGACACTTCCAGGCCGGAATGGCCCAGCTTCAGGGTTCTCATCGCAGTTCCTCAGGCGGTCAGTTTGCGTTTCAGATAGTTGGCGAGATGCCAGACGGACGTTTCCAGATGGCTGAGCCGTCCAGGCCGGGCCAGCTGCGAGCGGCTGCCGCGCTGCTGTTCGGCGTTGATTTCCAGATCTTCGGCGACAATGGTCATCACTCCCGCGCGCATCCGTTCGACGGTATCCGCAAAGTCGCTGCGCGCGGCCGCCGGTTTCGACACCAGCACCACGCGATGCCAGACCGACATCGATTTGCTGACCGGCAGAATGACGTTGATGGTCACCCGGTCAGGATTCAGCGACATCAGGCAGGTGGGATACAGCAGCAGCAGATCGCTGCGCCGTAAATCATCGCCTTCCAGCCCGCCGAAGGGCTCCAGCCCGGCGGTCATGATTTCACTGATATCGCCGTTTTTGCGCAGCGGCTGATGGCAAACGGTCCAGCCCGGCGTGTCTTCACCTATCCAGGTCAGGCGACCCGGGAAGCTGTCTTCCAGCGTGGTACGGTGTACGCCGGCGTGGTGATAACACTCAATGAAGGTTTCCACTGCCATCTTCCAGTTGAACGGACAGTCGTAATCGAGGGTGAAAGCGCAGTGCAGATCCGCAAGGTGGTATTTTTCCAGCACCGGCACCAGCGGCCCCAGACGATCGCTTAACGGTGCCAGGGTTGCCGAGAAGGTAATAAAGATCATGCCGGCGACGATCTCATGGCGGATTTGCGGCAGCTGGCAGTCATGGCGATCGAAACCTTCTGCCTGCTGCATCGACGGTGCGCCGGTCAGTTTGCCTTCGGTGTTATAGCTCCAGTTGTGGAACGGACAAACGAAGACCCGCGAATTGCCGCTGCCGCTGGCGATCGGCACCCAGCGGTGCAGGCAGACGTTGGACATCACGCGGATGCCCTGTGCATTGCGCACCACCAGCAGCGGCTCGCCGATCACATCCAGCGTAAAGTAGTCGTTCTCATTGGGCAGCTGCGCCACATGGCCGACAAACAGCCAGTCCTCCCGCAGTACCTTCTGCGCTTCAATACGGAAGAACGCGTCACTGTTGTAGGCTTCCGCCGGCAGGGTTTCGGCCCTCGCCGCATTGTCGCTTTGTTGCGCCAGGATCTGCCGGGCAATCGCTTCGCCGTCGTCATAACGACAGTCTATTTTCGTTTCAGTTTGCATAAACTCCCCCCTGATGGCCTGACAGTGCAGGATTAAAATCGACGGTAATGCGGCCTAACTCCGCCTCCAGCAGCGGGATCACCCGTTCGCCAAACAGCTCAAGCGAACGGCGTGCCCGGGCTAGCGGCATATCACCAAACTGGAAAAAGCAGTTGTAGTGGCTGGGACGGATTTCACGCACTTCGCTGAGAATGCGTTCGGCCACCGTTTCCGCATCGCCAAACATCAGGTTGTCACATACCTGGTCCAGCGTCGGCTCCCCGACGAACGGCGGCGCGTCGATAAACGCTTCCGCGCTGACCTGGGTGTCACCCTGTAGCGCGACGATCATCCTGGCGACGAACATCGCACGGTCTGCAGCTTCACGCGCTTCGCTGCGGCTGTCGGTCACGTGGATGTATTGCTGGATCGCCACCGGCATATCGCCGTTGAGACCCGCCGCCTGCCAGCCGGCTCGGGCATCGCGCACCGTCTGCCTTAGCTTGTGCGTACCGCGATAACCGGCGGTCATAAACGGCGTTGCCTGCCACGGCTGGAAAGCCTTCAGCACCGACGGATTGGTCGAGGTGATGTACAGCGGCGGCAGCGGCTTTTGCAGCGTATCCAGCAGAAAATCGGTCACCAGCGGCGCACCGTGGCGATCGGCTGACTGGGTGTGTCCCGTGGTCAGGGCATCGCTGACCATTTGCCAGTTCGCCAGCAGCCGATCGGTTCGCGCGTCCACATCCAGACCGTAACGATCGAATTCCCATGCCTGATAGCCGCTGCCAATGCCCAGCACCAGCCGACCGTCGGTCAGCCGATCCACCAGCGCGATCTCCTGCGCAATGCGCATCGGGTGGTAGAGCGGCAGTACGATCACCGCCGTCCCCAGTTTGATGCGTTGGGTGTATCCCGCCATATGTGCCGCCATCATCAGTGGCGACACGCTGATCGAGTAATTGGTGAAATGGTGTTCAGCAAACCAGGCGGTGTCAAAACCGATGGCTTCTGCCAGCTGAATCATTTCGCGCGTGTCCTGAATAACCCCTTGCAGACCTCGGGCGTTATCCTTAAAAGACATCAAGTTAAATAAACCCAGTCTCATACGTTTTCCCCGGACAAACTGACCCACGGTGAGTTACCTCACCCGACCTTTGCTGTAATGTTTTTCTATGCGGGTCTGCGCAGCGCTGAGCAGCGTTGTCGCGACCAGGTACCAGATGCACGCCACAATCAGCAGCGGAATATTTTCGTACGTTCGTGAATAAATGGCCTGCGCCGAATAGAGCAGGTCGGAGAGTGAGATCACGCTGACCAGCGAGGTGGTCTTGAGCATGCCGATAATCTGGTTGCCGGTCGGCGGAATAATAAACGGCACCGCCTGCGGTAAGATCACCCGTTTTAAATACTGGTTTTTGGTCATGCCCAACGCGCGAGCGGCTTCCTGCTGACCGTCATCGACCGAGGAGATCCCCGCGCGAATAATTTCCGCCATATAGGCCGACTCGTTCAGCCCCAGGCCGAGGATTGCCGCCGTCCATGGGGTGATCAGGTCGTTCATGCTGCCCTGCCACAGGGAAAACACGCCGGGAATGCCGATATTTACCGTCGGATAGAGCGCCGCCAGGTTGTACCAGAAGATCAGCTGTACCAGCACCGGCGTGCCGCGGAAGAACCAAATCCAGCCGCCGCTAAAGCCAGACAGCAACGGGTTAGTCGACAGCCGCATCACCGCGATGACGACGCCCAGCACAATCGCCAGCAGCATAATGACCAGCGTTAACCAGCTGGTGGTAACCAGTCCACTGAGGATGGTCGGCGAGAACAGGTATTTCCCCACCGTCGCCCAGCCAAAGTTGGGGTTGGTTATCATCGACTCGGCGACCAGCGCAATCAGCACCACAATCACCACTGCCGATATCCAGCGGCCGACATAGCGCGAAGGCACCACCTTCAGTTGGTCATGCGGGTAAGGATTCTCTTTACTGGCCCGCAGTCGGGTGTCGTTAAGCGCCTGGTGGTTCTCTGTCATCGCAATTCTCTTTTCGTTACGCATGGGAGGATCCCTGCAGAAAGTCGAATTAATTAATCGATTAATTAACACTACGAGCGCGGATCCGTCAACACAATCCCTGCTCAATCGATTACAAAATTCGCGTGAGAAAATCCCGCGTTCGCGGATGAACCGGCGCGCTAAATATCGCCTGCGGCGCACCGGTTTCGACGATCGCGCCGTTGTCCATAAACGCCACTTTTGACGCCACTTCACGGGCAAATGACATTTCGTGGGTGACGATCACCATGGTCATGCCCTCCTGCGCCAGCACGCGCATCACGTCCAGCACTTCGCCCACCAGTTCGGGATCCAGTGCGGACGTCGGCTCGTCGAACAGCATCAGGCCGGGTTTCATTGCCAGCGCGCGGGCAATCGCCACCCGTTGCTGCTGGCCGCCCGATAGCGCCGATGGATAAGCATGATAGCGGTGGCTGAGCCCAACCCGATCGAGCAGCGCTTCGGCTTCTTTTTGTGCCTGCGCGCGCGGGATTTTTTTGACGGTGATCGGCGCTTCCATCACGTTCTCCAGCGCGGTCATATGGCCGAACAGGTTGAAGCGCTGGAAAACCATGCCGATTTGACGACGCTTGCGCGCCACTTCTGACTCTTTTAACTCGTACAGCCGATCGCCCTGCCGCCGGTAGCCGACCATCTCGCCTTCGACGTACAGCGCGCCACCATCAATTTTTTCCAGATGGTTGATGCAGCGTAAAAAGGTCGATTTACCGGAACCGGATGGCCCAATCAGGCAGACCACGTCGCCTTTCTCAATGGTCAGATCGACCCCTTTCAGGATCTCGACGCCGCTAAAGGATTTTCTGACCTGGAGTGCCTCTACCACTGCCACTTGCGCTGTCATGGTGTTCCTCCTGACGCTGTCTGAGTCATATACCAGGTGCTGGCACCGCCGCCATCCACCAGCAGCATCTGCCCGGTGATATAGCTGGCAGCATCGGACGCCAGAAAGCAGACGGTTTGCGCAATCTCTTCCGGCGTGCCGGCACGTTTGAGCGGCAGGCGGCTGACCTCTTCAGCCAGTTCAGGTTCGTGCTGCTGCCAGCCGGTTCCTGCCGGGCGAATCGGCCCCGGACTGACGCCGCACACGCGGATCCCGGACGGCGCCCATTCAAGCGCCATTTGCTGGGTGAGATTGACCACCGCCGCCTTGGAAGGCCCATACGCACCGGCTCCCGGATAACAGCGGTGGGCCGACGCCCCGGCGATATTGATCACCACGCCGCCGCCGGCCATTCGACGCACCACCTCGGTGGACACCACAAAGGTGCCGGTAAGATTGGCGCTGACCACCTGCTGCCATTGCCGATCGGTCAGGGAAAGCAACGGTGCCGGCGCGGTGCTGCCCGCATTGTTGACCAGCAGCTGAATGTTACCCAACGCGTCGCGCATCGCTTCCAGCACGGACACCACCTCCGCCCGCACCGTCATATCCGCCAACCAGTAACCGGCCTTCACGCCCAGCTCCCGCAGTGAAGCCACCGCAGTTTCTGCCGCTGCGCTGTCCGCGCGGATCAGTAATGCAATATTGACGCCATTCCGTGCCAGCGCCTGCGCAATCGCCAGGCCCACGCCCTTCGAGCCGCCGGTCACCAGCGCCGTTTTTCCCGCTAAGCCGTGCATGGCAGTGCCTCCGTTTGTGCATTTTCCGGGACGCCTTCCGCCAGCGTCCGCCCGCAGATGTAGCCCCAGGTCAGATTTGGCCCAAGGGTGGTGCCCGCACCCACCGCACGCGTGCCGATCGGATTGGCCATCGCCACGCCGGCGCAAAACAGCCCCGGAATGACGCTGCCGTTTTTATGCATTACCCGGCCATAGCGGTCGGTGCGCGGACCGCCTTTGGTGGCCAGAAAGGTGCGGTTAAACGGGATGGCCAGGAACGGCGCGCGTTCAATTGGCAGTAATCCGCCGCGTAGTCGCTTATCGCTTTTGCCGTGTGCAGACGAAAGATGACGCTGAAAATCACCGTCTTCGCCCCCCAGACAAAAGCCATTAAAGCGGGTCACGCTGGCGGTTAAAGCCTCTGCCGGTATCGCTATCTGCGCCGCCAGCGCGGTCAGCGTCGGTGCCTTGCGCAGCCAACCGCGGGAACGCCATGCGTAATAGCGCAGCAGCGGCGAACGGCGCAACAAACCGCCATCGGCAATCATCCACACCGGCAGCTGCTCCGGGCTGCCATCCGGCTGGCGGGCATCCAGCGCTTCTCCCAGGTTAAAGGTGAATTCATTGACGAAACGCTGGCCCCGCTTATTGACCAGGATGGCATCCGGCTCGTATTGAAAAAACACCGACAGGCCATACGACTCCCCCAGATAGCGGCTGGGGATGCCGCCGCCGATCGTCGCCTGATCCATATGTGCCAGCTGCGCGCCAATCGCTTCCGCCATGCGATGACCATCACCGCTGTTACTGCGCGGGCTGGCGATAAAATCGGTATTGCCTGGGAAGTGCAGGTTCCGGCGTTGCGCGTCCCACTCAAAACCGCCGCAGGCCAGCACCACACCGCGCGTGGTGAGGATCTGCAATAATCTGCCTTCCTGATTGATCAACGCGCCGGTCACGCGACCCGCGTCGCTGGTCACCAGCGTTTCCACCCGGGCCTGCGTTTCCACCTGGCAGCCCAGACGCCGACAGCCTTCGAGCAGGCCGCCGATCAATGCTGCGCCCTTGGTTCGCGTACGGGTTAACGCCCGCCAGGCCAGTTTTGGCGCCATCCGCAGGCTTTCGCGCAGCGGGTGATGCCAGATATCGAGCCCGATGGTTTCGTGGTAGGTAAACAGCTGCGGCAGTGGCGAAGGCCGAATCGCCCATCGTCGGCCCCGCAGCGTTGAGGCACGTAACGGCAGAGGCGCGACCATCCGTCCCTGCGCTTTCGCACCCGGCAGGTGATGCAGCGGGTCGGCCTCCGGGGTCAGGGCAAATCGTAACGGCGTCTGACGCTCAATAAACTGCAGCATCTCCCCTGCGCTTTCGGCAAACGCCTGCCAGAGTTCGGATTCCGTTGCTGCCCAGCCTTCCGGCGCGCTGGCGGTGAGATAACGCAGTGCTTCTTCGGGCGAGTCAGCCAGTCCGGCGGCTTTGGCATGATGATTCGCCGGTACCCAGGTGGCTCCGCCCGACATGGCGGTGGTGCCGCCCAGCCAGGCCGATTTTTCGGCCACGATCACCGACAGTCCGGCTGAAGCGGCCCGCAGGGCAGCACTCAGTGCTGCCCCTCCTGACCCGACCACCAGCACATCACAGTGCCGGGTTTCGTCAGCGTAATTGACCGACATTACAGCGGCGTCGTGCTGGTGAGGTTAATCCCCGGTTTTTCCAGTTTCATCGGACCGAGATCCCATTTGTCCATCACCTTGTTGTAGGTGCCATTGGCAATCAGCACGTTCATTGCCTTCAGAAGCACGTCAGCCAGCTGTTTGTTTTCATGCGCGACAACAATGCCCAGGTAGTATTTCGGCATCAGCGGCATGGAAACCGTGCGGATCGGCTTCGGTGCCTTCTTCTTAATGTCATCGACGGACGCCGCATCATTCAGGACGAAATCGACCCGGCCAGAATAGAGTGCCAGCAGCACCGCATCCGCCGACGCCAGCGTCACTTTTTGAATGTCAGGCTTGCCATTTTTGCTGCAGTTCGGGGAGTAAATTTCGTTAATGGCATGTTCGAAATCAGTACCGGTCTGCAAGCCGACTTTGAGGCCACAGAGCGTCAGAGGATCCGATTTAATGGCTGTCTCAGTTGCCAGGGTGTAGACCTCGCTGGTGGCATAGGCGTAGTTAACAAAAGTCACCTGTTTTTCACGCTCCAGACTGTCGGAAATACACTCCATCGCCACATCAAACCGGCCACTTTTCACGCCGGGGATCAGGCCGGCAAAGTCGATTGAGACCGGCTTCACCGTCACGCCCAACACCTCACCCAGCGCGTTCCACAGGTCAGGTTCAAATCCGACCATGGTTTTATTGTCTTCCGCGAAGGATTCGCAGGGAGGATAGTGCGCGTCGGTAACCAGATTGAGGGTTTTACTGCTGCGGATCTTGTCGGGCAGCTGCGCATGCAGTGCAGCATCCATCGCCAGCGGCGTGTCGGCCGCCTGCGCATACAAAGAAAAAGCGCCAAGGGAGCAGGCGGTCACGGCGCTTAACAACAGTGTTTTTATTCTCATGCTTTTAACTCCGGATAGTTAGGCGAGTCGCCTGAAGGCCCTGATGATAAAAAAAGCAATAAGTGAATCAGAACGTTGCCCCGACTTCCGGCTGATGTTCTCAGCATCAGTTTTGCAAGCCTTATGCCATTTTTTAAATAACTAATTAATTAACAGCAGCACAAGGGTTTGCCTGCGATAAGGGCAGAGTGAGCAGAAATTCAGCGCTCAAATTATCACCACAACGGTGCAGGGGAGATCATTTGCTGGTGCAGCGTGCCGCCGTTTAAGCGATGGATTCGGTCAGTGCAAAACCCTGACCAGTTCACATTTCGCGGCATAGCCGATGTAGGACCAAAGAAAGTCGTCTAAAGTTTGTTTCAGGGTCAATAACTTACAGACAGCCATCGTCTGGACATGGAGAACTACCTATGCAGAGAGTTGAGAAGCGTCAATGGAAAGCGGTTCTGGTGCTGCCGTTAATGGTCGCAGCGCTGACACAAACGGGCTATGCGGCAGAGAATGATGCCGGGCAACATCTGCTGAGTAGTGCACCTCAGCCACCCGATATCCGGCTGGGGCCGTTGTTCCATGCGGTTCAGGCGGCGAAACTCTACCCGGATCAAAAAACCTTTGCCGATGCCGTGCCTAAAAGCAATCCAACGTCGATTCTGGCCGACTGGCAGATGCAGAAGAAACAGAGCAACTTTGATTTACGCCATTTTGTTGAGGCTAACTTTACCCTGCCGGCTGCCGGTGAAAAGTATGTTCCGCCGTCCGGACAGAGCCTGCGCGAACACATTAATGGCCTCTGGCCGGTGCTGACCCGCTCGACGCAGCAGGCCAGCCAGTGGGATTCGTTGCTGCCCTTGCCGAAACCGTACGTGGTGCCTGGCGGCCGCTTCCGCGAGGTCTATTACTGGGACAGCTACTTCACCATGCTCGGCCTCGCCGAGAGCGGCCACTGGGATCGCGTGCAGGATATGGTGGAAAACTTTGCCCACGAGCTGGATACCTACGGCCATATTCCTAACGGTAACCGCAGCTATTACCTCAGCCGCTCGCAGCCGCCGTTCTTCAGCATGATGGTCGATTTGCTGGCTCAGCATCAGGGCGACAGCGCTTACAGCAAATACCTGCCTGAGCTGCAGAAAGAGTACAACTACTGGATGGCGGACGCCGACAGCGTTAAGCCGGGCCAGGCCAGCAAACGGGTGGTGAAGCTGAAGGATGGCACGCTGCTGAACCGCTACTGGGACGCCCGCGACGTACCGCGTACCGAATCCTATATGGATGACATCGCCACCGCGCAGAAGGCCAACAACCGCAATAAAGCTGAGCTGTACCGCGATCTGCGTGCCGGCGCCGCCTCCGGTTGGGACTTCAGCTCGCGCTGGTTTGATAAGCCGGGCGATCTCTCCACCATCCATACCACGCGGATTGTTCCGGTCGATCTGAATGCGCTGATGTTCCATCTGGAGCAAACGCTGGCGCGCGCCAATAAAGTGACGAAAAACGACGATGCGGTGAAGAAATTTGACGCGCTGGCGAAGAAACGTCAGGCGGCGATCAACCGCTACCTTTGGGACAATAAGCAGGGCTTCTATGCCGATTATGACTGGCAGAAAGCCACCATCCGTCCTCAGCTGACGGCGGCCACCCTGTTCCCACTGTATCTGCAGGCGGCAACGGAAGAGCACGCCACCCGCACTGCTGACGCGGTGAAGTCCCAGCTGCTGAAAGAAGGTGGACTGGCAACGACCAACGTCAACAACGGTCAGCAGTGGGATGCGCCAAACGGCTGGGCACCGCTGCAATGGGCGGCGGTTCAGGGACTGAATAATTATGGTAAGCAGGCGCTGGCGAAGGATGTCGGCATGCGCTTCCTGCAGAACGTGCAGGCCACCTATGACAAGGAACACAAGCTGGTCGAAAAATATGTGGTGGAAGGTAAAGGGCTCGGTGGCGGTGGCGGCGGTGAATATCCGTTGCAGGATGGTTTCGGCTGGACCAACGGCGTGACGCTGAAGCTGATGGACCTCTACTGCCCGAAAAACAGCACCTGTAATAACGTGAGTGATATAACGAAAACGCAGTAAGCGTTGCAACCCTCGCGGCTGCCGGCCCAACCGGCAGCCGCGGTGATAACCCTATCCTATTGTTCTTCCGTGACTATTAAAGGCACTCTGCGTTAACCCCCTCACCAGGACCTCCCTTTATGCAGACCACTGACTCTCGCTTCCCTGAGAAAAAAATGTTAATTGCCGGATCGGTTGGCAACTTTATTGAATGGTATGAATTCGCGGTGTATGGCTTTCTGGCGACCGTTATCGCCGGAAACTTTTTCCATCTGGAAGGTGAGAGCGACCTGACCAGCCTGATCCTCACCTACGCCGCCTTTGCGCTGGCCTTCTTTTGTCGGCCGATTGGCGCGATGATTTTTGGCCGCATCGGCGACCGCATCGGCCGCAAGCCGACGCTGATTGCGGTGCTGCTGCTGATGACGCTGGCGACCTTTCTGATTGGACTGATGCCCACTTATGCCACCGTCGGCGTGGCGGCACCGCTGCTTCTGACCCTGCTGCGGATGCTGCAAGGGCTGTTCGCCGGCGGGGAATTTGGTGGCGCGGTGGCGCTGATGACCGAATTTGCCCCGGCGGGAAAACGCGGACGCTACGGCGCGTGGCAGTCCTTCACCGTCGCGCTGGGGTTACTGGCGGGTGCCGGTCTGGTGGCCTTGCTGTCGGCGCTGCTCACGCCTGAACAGCTGAAAGGCTGGGGATGGCGAATCCCCTTCCTGCTGGCGTTACCGATGGGGCTGGTGGCGCTGTGGCTGCGGTCACAGCTGGAAGAGCCGCCCACCTTTGCCCAAGCGCAGAAGCTTGAACCCGCGCCGCTGTCTTCAGTTGTGAAAGCCATCGTACTGGGTATCGGCAGAATGATGGGCTGGTCAGCCGCGGGCTACACCTTCCTGGTGGTGATGCCCTCGTGGCTACAGACCGCACTGCATGCCAGTTTTCAGCAGGCGTTGCTGGCTACCGTATTGGGCAACGTCGGTTTTGCGTTAACCATTTTACCGGCGGGAAGGCTCAGCGATCGCTATGGAAGGCGCAGTATTATGCTACTGGCGATGCTGGTGGTGGTCCTGTTTAGCTACCCACTGCTGGCCCTGTTGCAGCAACCGGACGCCGCGCTCTGGCTGAAAGGATTAGCCGTTCTGATAGCCGGTGCGGTAGTGGGGATGATTGCCGGTCCCGGTCCGGCGATGCTGGCCGAGATGTTTCCTACCCGCATTCGCTATACCGGCCTGGGCCTGGCCTATTCACTTTCTAACGCCGTTTTCTCCGGCTGTGCCGGGCTGATTATCACCGGACTGATCAAACAAACCGGAAATATCTATATACCAGCGTGGTATGTGATGATCACCGGGGCGATCAGTGCGCTGGCGCTGCTGACGCTAAACCGCGACGATCATCTGCACGACCTCAAGCCTTAGACTCACCTCAAGCCAGCGGCGCGCTCCGCTGGCCTCTCCTGCCGGCGATATAATTCCCTTATTTTTGCAAGTGAATAGATAAGCAAATTCAATGCTTGAAAGTATGTTACGGAAAGATAATAATTCTCATTGAGATTATCATATATCTTTACATTACCGTCACGACGCGTCTTTCACTGTAACAGCGTCGGCGGACCTTTCTTCGCATTTTGTAAGGGAATTGACAATGAGAATGGCTTTTTCTTTAAAGCGTTCTGCTTTGCTTTGCTCCATCGCTCTGGCTACACCTGCTTTCACCTTTGCGGCCGAGACGCTGGTCGTTACCGCGCAACCCGCAGAAACGGCGACCACGCCAACAGAGGGTTACACGGCTAAAACCAGCAAAGGCGCAACCAAAACCGATCGTCCGCTGATCACCACCGCCCAGTCCGTTTCCGTGGTTACCCGTCAGCAGATGGAAGACCAGGGCGCGATGGACGTTAACCAGGCGCTGAACTATACCGCCGGTGCCTTTACTAACTTCGCCGGTGCCGCAACCCGTTATGACACCGTTTCTCTGCGCGGCTTCCACGGTGGGGATGTTGATAACATCTTCCTCGATGGCCTGCGTCTGATGAGCGATCCGGGCAGCTATAACGTCCTGCAGGTCGATCCCTGGTTCCTGGACCGTATCGATGTGATCAAAGGCCCGTCTTCTGCCCTGTATGGTCAGACCGTGCCGGGTGGACTGGTGATGGAAACCTCCAAGCGTCCACAGTTCACGCCTGAAGGCCACTTCCGTGCCTCTACCGGCACCAATTCCACCAACAGCGCCGCCTTTGATTACACCAATGCGATCAACGATCAGTGGGCGTTTCGTCTGACCGGTATCACCCGCAACAGTGACACCCAGTACGATCACACCCGGGAAGAAAAATATGCCATCTCCCCTTCCGTGCTGTGGCAGCCGGATGAAGATACCTCGCTGTTGCTGCGTGCCTATCTGCAGAAAGACCCGTCAGGTGGCTATCACGGTGCCGTGCCGGGCGATGGCAGCATTACCGAACATAACGGCCGCAAGCTGAGCAACGGTTTCTACGACGGCGACAGCTCGCTGGATCAGTTCAAGCGTAACGAGCAGATTTACAGCTACGAATTCGCTCACCGCTTTAATGACACCTGGGCGTTCCGTTCTAACGCCAGCTATTCCCACTCCAACGTCGACCTCGATCAGGTTTATCAGATTGGCTGGGACGCCGTTAACCCGAACCTGCTGAACCGCTACTACTCCGGTTCACGCTCCTCGCTGGATGCGTACGCCATTGATAACCAGCTGGAAGCCGATTTCGCCACTGGCGAAGTGGATCACAAAGTGGTGCTCGGCGGGGAATACCACCAGTACAAGAACGATCTGAGCGATGCCAGCGGCTATGCAAATCAGCTGAACGCCTTAACCGGCCAGGCCGTCGGCGATCGTCTGAGCTATGACTTTACCGATTCGCAGCGTCGTTATTACCAGACCGGCGTCTATCTGCAGGATGAAATGACCTGGCAGAAATGGCACCTCGACCTCTCTGGCCGTTATGACCGCATCGTGTCGGAAACGGATGATTACTCCACCAGCACCAAAAACCGTCGTCAGGACGACCACGTCAGTGGCCGTGCTGCCCTGTTGTATGCGTTCGACAATGGCATTTCGCCGTACGCCAGCTACAGCCAGGCCATTACGCCGCAGTCACTGTCCGGTGAAGATGGCAATCTGCTGAAGCCAACCACCTCCGAGCAGTATGAAGCCGGGGTGAAATACCAGCCGAACGGCACGTCCGATCTCTACTCGGTTGCGGTGTACGATCTGACGCAGAAAGACGTGGGTAACCGCGTTGTGGTCGGTTCCTATTATGAGCCTGCCGGTAAGGTGCATTCACAAGGGTTTGAACTGGAAGCACATAACCAGATCACGCCTCGTCTGAGCACCATTGCTAACTACACCATGAACCACGTGCGCTTTAAGGATTCTGTGGATGGCAACGACGGCCACACGCCGTACGTTACGCCAAACTCCATGGCCTCGGCCTGGGCGAAATACCAGCTGGATTGGGGTATCAGCGTCGGTGCCGGTGTGCGTTACATCGGCAAGCAGTGGGCGGATAACGAAAACACCACCCGTCTGCCCTCCACCACGCTGTTTGATGCTTCTGTGCGTGCCGATCTTGGCGCCTGGAACAGCAGCCTGAAAGGCGCGTTTGTGCAGGTTAATGCCAATAACGTGACTGACCGTGATTACGTCTCGGCCTGTTACGGCACCGGTTATTGCTACTGGGGCGCAGAGCGCACCGTGGTGGCGACCGTCGGCTACGATTTCTAATCCGCCAGCCATAAAAAAAGGGAGACGATATCGTCTCCCTTTCCTTTACTGCCCATCGCTGGTCAGCTTTTCACTTTACGGTAAATCCACAGCACCACAATCGCGCCGATCACCGCGACAACAAAGCTGCCGAAGTTAAACCCGTCTACCCTGCCGAAGCCGAACAGCGTACTGATCCAGCCGCCGACCACAGCACCGATGATGCCGAGAACCACGGTGATGATAAATCCGCCGCCGTCTTTACCTGGCATAATCCACTTAGCGATAATCCCTGCGATCAGACCAAAGATGATCCAAGATAAAATTCCCATTTACAGCTCCTTGTTACTTACTGATTAGACGGGAATAGTATAGGACAGGATTCTAACTCTGTGATTTAAATCTAAACTTTTTGTCAGTTTTTTTTGTTTCAGCCCTAAAGCGTCACGCTGAGATGCCGATACTTCGACGTATCACCGCTCAAAGCGTGTTTTCTGGCAGTCAACCGGAGTGGAATGTGAAAGATAACGATAATGAACAGTACCTGAAACGCGGCCCGTTGGCGGTGTTGGCGGTATTGAAGAATCTGATGAAAAATCAGACGCCAATCCTGGTCTCTCACGCGCGTGGCCAGTTTATTACCAAATTGCTGGATGCCGACAAGGATCGGATGGTGCTCGATTTGGGCAGTAACGATCATGAAAACCAGCTGGCGATGGACGCCGAAGACCTGCATCTGACGGCGGAAACGCACGGGGCGAAGGTCGAATTCGCTCTCGGCACGCTGACTGACGATAAGTTTGATGGCCTGCCCGCCTTTGGTGCCGACCTGCCAGATATTCTGTGGATGATCCAACGGCGGGAATTTTTCCGCGTGAATGCCCCGCTTGACCCGATATTTTATTGCTACGTGCAGTGGCCCGACGGCAGCGGCGAAGGCCGGATGCGTCTGCAGGATTTGTCACTCGGCGGCATTGGCGTACTGGGCGATTCGCCGATCCCGGAAGGGCTGCACGGTGGCGAGCAGTTTAAGAAGCTGCGCGTTGAGCTGGGGGAATATGGCCGTTTTGAAGTGGATGCGTATCTGATCAACGTCGGTAAGCGCAGCATTGTCGGCAATAAGAATGAAACCGTGGTCACCCCACGTCTGAGCTTCCGCTTCAGTTCATTAAATGCGGGCGAAGAACGTTCGCTTCAGCAGGTGATTTTTTCTCTTGAGCGCCTGGCGCGCGATAAAGCCACTCGCTTCCAGTAGATTGCCGACCTGAAGAACAGGCGGCGTGCCGGGCAGTCAGCACGCCGGACCCTTTAGATGGTGCGGTAAGCGGTGGTCACTTTCCACAGATAACGCGGTGCCTGAGCGGCAGGATGCTTATTCTGCACGTGCTGGTAAAACTCTTCCGGCGACATTGAGTTAATCATTGCAATCGCCTGATCCCGATCGCGTGAGAAGGTTCTCAGCAACGCACCGGCACCGTTGGCATACGACACGATGGTGGCGTAACGCAGGGTTTTCGGATCGCGGATGCCGGCCAGCGACTGGTCCTGTAGGATCTTCAGATAGGCCGTACCGATATCAATGTTCCTCACCGGATCGCGCAGCTCTTTACTGCTTGGCTGCCCTCTTCTTCCCTGAACCCGGTACACCTCACGGCCTGCTGTTGAGGCTTTAATCTGCATCAATCCAATGGCATTCGACTTACTGACTACCGTTGGATTGCCGCCCGATTCGACTGAAATAATGGCATCTACCAGCTTTGGATCGACCCCGTAGTTGTTTGCTGCGCTCTCCGTGAACATCGACCAGGCCTGAGCCACCTTTTCTGGCGGCGCCTGGGTTAACGGCGTTTGCTGCTGAGTTATTGTTTGTTTATGCGGTTCACTGGCACATCCCGCCAGCAGTAACACGCCCAGTATCGCAACCGTTTTCACTTTTCTCACGCTGTTTTCATCCTCTGAGCCTTAGCCTCGCGCCTTACAATAGCGTGCGCCGGACAAAAGAAAATTACCGAAACTCTGAATTTGACGCGCTTGCGGGTGACTTCACGTATGCTTTTCGTCATCATCAGGGGTATTGGACCGTCAGTGGCGTAAAAAAATTCCTTTCGAAGTGGATAAAAATCACACAGATTGTGATTGAAGGCGACTTTTTTTTCGCGCTGCCTGCAAAATGCCGTTGAAATGCGGCCGATCTTTCGCCGCACCGAGGATTAAAGTGAACATTATGTCCGTTACTCCGCGCACTTTTCATCTGATTGCTCCTTCTGGCTATTGCCATAATCAGCCGGCCGCGCAGCTGGCGGTAAAACGGCTGCAGGATCAAGGGCATCACGTGGTGAATACCGAGGTGATAGCCCGCCGTCACCAGCGCTTTGCGGGGGATGATGCCGAACGTTTGCAGGATATAAACGGTCTGGCGCAGATGGAGGATCTGCCGGATATCCTGCTGGCGGTGCGTGGCGGTTATGGCGCGACCCGGCTGCTGCCGCAGATTGATTTTGCCGCTGTCGCTGCCCGCCTGAAAGACCAGCCGGTGGCGCTGTGTGGCCACAGCGACTTCACCGCTATCCAGCTTCCGCTGCTGAAACAGGGTGCCATTTCCTTCAGTGGCCCGATGCTGACCGGCAATTTTGGCGCTGAGGTTTTATCTGATTTCACCGTTGACCACTTTTGGCGCGCGCTGACTTCGCCTAAATTAACCCTTAGCTGGGAAACGCAGCCGCAGGATATCGACGTACAGGGCACCGTCTGGGGCGGTAATCTGGCGATGATTGCCTCGATGATGGGCACACCCTGGCTGCCGGAGATTGAAGACGGCATTCTGGTGATCGAGGATGTGAATGAGCACCCTTTCCGCGTGGAGAGAATGCTTCTTCAGCTGGCACAGAGCGGCATCCTGCCACGACAGAAGGCAATTGTGACCGGCAGCTTTACCGGCGCGACACTCACCGATTATGACAATGGCTATGACTTCGACAGCGTCTGGACGCTGATTCGTCAGGTAACGGGCGTACCGCTGGTTACCGGTCTTGAATTTGGCCATCACTGGAATACCGTGACGCTTCCGTTAGGCGCGCAGGGACATTTACAGGTCAAGGGTTCAAGCAGCACGCTGACGCTATCAGGGCACCCTACGCTTCGTTAACCATCCGGAGCGCCCATGAAGCAGTTGTACGAGGATCTCTGGGTTTCAACCCCGGAGTTTCCGGCCAGTGAGCATGAGCCGGAACTGATGATGCATGGATTTTTGCTGCAGCATACGCGGGGAAACTTACTGATTTCCCGCGTGGAGAATCTGAACGACCATCAGGCGATTGAAGATTTGGGCGGGATTATCCGCCATTATCTGACCCACTCCCATGAAGCCGGGCCGGGTGCCCGTTTACTGCAAACGCGCTTTAACGCGGCCTTGTATTGTCATAATAAGGCGCTGGGCGCGATCAGCCCGTATGTCGAAGCTGACGACACCTTCAATCAGGCTGAGCTGCACTGTGGCAGCTTTCACGTGGTTCCCACGCCGGGTCATACGCCGGGCAGCACCAGCTATCTGTATGCCTCACCCTTTGGCAAAACCTATCTGTTTGTTGGCGACACCATCACCATGTCACACGATCGCTGGGTGACGGTGTTGGTGCCGGAAAGCAACGAAGCGGATTTGAAAAAGTCGATTGAGTTCTATCGGGCGCTGAGGCCCGACGTGGTGTTGATGGGCACTACCGCCGGTCATTTGTCGTGGCAGGAAGTGACGATGCGCGAATGGCTGGCGTTGCTGGATGAGGCGGAGAGTTCGCCGCTGGATCTGCGCCAACGGCTGCCTGACTAGCCGGCGATCAGGAGGCAACGTTGCCGGACGAATCGGTACGTTGCAGATCGACCGCGCTGTTTTCACGCTCGCTACTGCGGCTACAGGGCACCAGCTTTTGTACGCCGCTGTAGGAGAAGAAGGTGTCGTCGTCTGAGGTGTTCACCACCATCTGATCGCCATTGCGGAACAGCACGATCGACACCTTTACCCCGTTATCCGTTTTGGAACGCTGATTACCCGCCGCAATCTGGAAATTATCGCCCGGCCACATAAGGGTGGTCAGGCCATATTGCGCCTGGGTGACGGTCATCGTGGGGCGGCCTGGGCAGGTAATCTGAAATTCGGTGTTGAGTGGCGGCGTGTCGTTGTTAGCCTGTGCAGCAAAGGTGGCACAGACGAGCAAACATCCAGTGGCGATAGTGCGGAACATGGGCAGCGGTCTCCGGGCGATTCTCTCTGATTTCATTGACTATATGTCAGAAAGCCTACCACAGGACGCTACCCACGTTTGCCTTAAGTGTTACTAAATCCCCGGCCGAGATTAATTATTCAGCGAGTTCATCTCTTTGATCTGATCCTGATTCACCGCCTGCTGCTTACCATTTTCATCGGTATACATCACCATGCCGGTGGCTTTATCGACTTCAGGTTTCCCCTGGACCACCACGGTGCTGCCATCCTTCATCTGCAGAACATGGTCGCTGGAACAGCCTGCCAGCAGCAATCCGCCAGCGAGTAAGGTCAGTGCACAAGCTAATTTTTTCATTTTAGGTTTCCTTCATTGGATTCAACACTGTGCAGTGTAGCCTGGTGATTTTCGTTAATTTGATGAATGTTGCGGAGAATTCCGTTTGCTTCACAGATTGGCGGCGCGAGGCCATTTTTCAGTTTATTCCTGGAGGGCAAATTTTCATTGAAGGTTGCGGACATTAACTGTATTTTTATCCAGCATTTATAACCAGGATAACCCCATGTTTGTAGAACTGACTTACGATAAGCGCAACGTTGCCGGATTGCCCAATGCGCAGGAACTGATTCTGAACGAGCTGGAGAAGCGTATTCAACGCGTTTTCCCGGCTGCCGAAGTGAAGGTAAAACCGATGCAGGCTAATGGCGTGAAAACCGATGCCAGTAAGAGTGACAAGTCGGTGATGCTGCGGATCATTGAAGAGATGTTCGATGAAGCCGATCAGTGGCTGGTGTCAGAAGAATTTTAAACGACGGTGGGCATTTTTCACACTGTGCGCGTCCATCGCTAAAGTTTTCACCCGCTGAGCCGAAGATGTTCCCAGGGCATAACGATTGGGAATGCGATGATGGCAGTACTTTATATTCCGTCACTGGTCAGTTTACTGGTGAACGCTGAAAAGCAAAAAGGCAGTGGGTTGACGCAGCAGGAAGTGGAACAAATTCGTGATAATGCCACCTGCATTTCCGTGCCGGACAACCTTGTCCGGGGGATGGATCCGTCACGAGGATACCGTGATATCGATCCTGCAAGATGCTGGGAGGCGTGGCGTGACTCTCGCTCTCCGGGTCTGGCACAGACGGCATAATACGCAGTCGCCGGACTATTTCGCCCGTTGAGCAATTTCCGCATACAACAATTCGTAAACTTTCGCGGCATGGGCCGCACTGTCGCGCAGCATTTGAATGGCATCTTCAAGCGTCTGCGGTTCGATATTGCCAACAATACGCCAGCCCAAAGCGATGTTTTTCGCTTCTTCCAGTCGGTTGGGGTTATCTTCGATTGAAGCAGCTTCTGACACAGAATTCTCCTGATTTGCGTTTTGGCCCTATTTTACGGATCAACACTCCGCCATCTCAACCCCCGATTTCTGCCGGAGTGTAAAAACGTCCGTTTTTTACGCTTTTTTGACCAAAAAGGCGTTTTATCCGCCCAAATCAGAAAAAATCACGGCAAAAAACAGATTAATCCTGGTGATGAATCAGCACTATTTCACCCTTTGCCACTGACTACCAGCCCTTTAGCTGTAAAAGTTCGCTTAAAATCCTCAGACGAAAAAAAACCGCCCTTAGCAGGCGGTTTTCGTTAGCAAGCTACTATTCAGCTGAAGTAAGGGAATTTACGATCTATCCCGTTAACGTTAAGGGTGATATACCCCACCGGGGCCGCGCTGACCGGGGATGCCGCCTCCGTTGTCGCTAAGGTCACGACCCCATTTTCATTGGCGCCGATGCCCGCCAGGCCGTTGTGGAAACTTAAGCGCGCGTTGGGCGTGACGGTGCCGACGGTGGTCAGATCGGTAACCTCCGACAGATCCGGTGTAAATAAGGAACACTCCCCGGCTTCAAACCGCGTTGGCCCGGTCGATCGCACGTTAAACATGGTGTCGCCACTGCCCGCTTTCAGCTTCACCCAAACCTCGACGATATTCTGATAGCTGCGCGCATACTTGACGTCAACCACCGCCGTGGTGCCGCGATGGAACATATCGGCCCACACCGAGCTGACGCAGCGCTGCAGATTCAGGTAGGTGACGCCCGAGGAGATGGTTTGCAGCGGGCTGGCCGCGGTGCCGGAAGGATTGGCCGTCGACTGTTTGCTGACCATCTCCAGCGTCCACTGCTGATTGGCTTTCGGGAAGACAAATTTGCCGATGCGATACCATTTATCGGTGTCCGAGGTGTTACTGAGCTTATAGCCGCTGTACCAGCCGGCTTTCATCGATCCGGTCATGGTGGTGCCAAAGTTTTCATCACGACGCCAGCCGCTCTCATAGCCTGACAGCCAGCGATCGGAGGTATTGTCCAGATTGACCGTCGCACCGGCCTGCAGGCTGAGCTGACGCAGCAGCACCCGGCTGTTATTCAACAGCAGCGGATTGGCGCAATCCTCCAGGCTCAGGGCATCGATAATCCACTGGCCGTTGCTTAAATCACCGGGGAAGCGGGTATGTTCAACCCAGACGTTGCGGATCAGCCCCTGGGTTAATCGCGGCATCTTCAGCGTGGCATCGCCATAACCGTACTGGAAGTTGGCATTCGACAGCTCAATGGCGGTCGAGTGATCCCAGACGCCGTTTGGCGAGTTAGACCAGCTGACGTCAAAGACCCGGGCATAGGTATTTTGCGAATAGATTTGATCGAATCGCGTGTCGAGGGTATCCAGCAGTTTCACCGCCGTGCCGCCGTTATACTGCACGCGGAAGCAGCGGATATTAACGAACTCCCCTTCAATGGTGGTGTTCTCAAAGAACGGCTGCACGTTGGACAGCATGTCCGCGGTGATCGCCCCGGTATTGCTGGCCGTATCCGCCGTGGCCTGGCCGTTCCAGCTGATGCCGCGAATGATGGTCCGGCGGGCATTCACCTTGAACACCGTGTTGATCGATTTGTCAGAGTTAATCACCGTTCTGGGCGTGACGCCATACGGCGCGTCGTCACCGTACAAAGCGAAACACGGGATTTCGCTGGCGCTGAGGTCGACAGGCGAGATTAAAAACTTGCCTGCCGGGAAACGCACGCCAATATCTTTTGCATTAACATCATAGCCTTGCGACCAGCTAAACATCCGCTTAAAGGCGTCGGTATCGTCGGTGACGCCGTCACCTTTCGCGCCAAAATGGTACAAATTCACCTGTTCGGTGTCATTAATGATGCGCTTCCAGTAGAAGGTGCTGCCCTTCGCCATCGAGCCGCCGTCATCGCTCAGCGTGGTGGTGCCGAGGAAGCCGACAAAGTCGCCGCCGCCATGAAAACTGGAATCCTTGTCGTAGTAGCGTTTGAGTGCCGCAATATCACCGGCTTTCGTTGGCGCAGTGGTTCGCAAATCAGCAAAGCAGTTTACTTCGATCATAAAGACCTCCGGATGGATGGTTACGTACAGTGAGATGCCCGTGACGGGCAGGATGGAGATTGAGATGGAGATTGAGATGGAGATGGGACGTTACGTTGCAGGGTATTAGAATGATTTCGGCCAGGCCGCCTGGAGATAAAAGGGATTCAGTGCCGGTAACGCTATTTTGTTACCAGCTTCTTGGCCAGCGCGACGATTTCGGCGTACTCATCGATGTTGTGCCCGACCGAGCTCAGCAACTCGCCGACTTTTTCCAGCACCACGTCATTGGTGATTACCGTGACCTGGCGAGTTTGGGTATTGCTGCTTAACGGGCCGTTGCTCTCTTCGGGGATCGTGGTGGTATCAGTCATGATAATGTCCTCATTTTGCTTCGGGGTGCGGAGGCCGGACAGCAAACGCCATCCCGCCCCCAGTAGTTGCAGACGATTCATGTGTGTTCTCCGCAATCGAGTTTCTCTCGTTCAGTCGCTAACGGCCGCTGGCGGACAAACTGCGCCATCACCGCCATCGCCACCATAAATGCCCCAATCATGCCGAGGTAGTTGGGGGGAATAACGCTTTTGGCATCGGGCGGTAACAGCTGCCAGGCGCGCATCGCGGAATCAGGAAAGGATTGCACCCAGGCGCTGATCACCGATCCGGCTGAAGCCAGCCACACCGACCAGGTTTTGAACAGCAGCCTGGCATGATGCACAAACTCAACCGAGCTGTACTTGCGGATCGTTAACAGCAGCAGAATGGTCATCAGGATGGCGCAGAGATAGAGGGCGAATTTCATAGCAACCCCCGATAGCAGTCGTAGGTGCCGCTGCGCATCACCGCAGCATGACGTTTCGCCCGGGCCGGCGTCTGCCTGGCCCAGAGGCTGTTCAGCATGCCGTCCGCCGCAGAGGAAAAGTCGCCGCGTGACATCGCTTTCAGGCTCTCTTTGAATCCCGACAGCCCTTCCACCCCCATTTGATAGGCCATGCTGTAAAGGATGTCGGCCCGCGCCTCATTGCACTGGCGAAGCGCATCGGCAAGCAGTGGGCGCTGCTTTAGCTCAAAAATTTTGCTCTCGACCAACATCTGCATCCACAGCTCACCGACCGGCGCCGGCACTTTGAAGATATAGCTGGTCAGGGCCGCGCCTTTTGGACCGATTTTGATCCCTGCGGCCACGGTGGGATAGCCCAGGGTGTCTATAAAGGGAACGTCGCGATACCCTTCTTCATACTTTAGGATGGAAACTATCTGACTCATGGTAAATACTCCTCTTGACGCAAAAAATGAGTATCAGACAGCAAGGCTGGCTGAAAAATGCGTAGGAATCATTTTTCACCTGTGGAAAAATGTTCGACAGGCAGGTTAAATGCGAGGTTTACAGGCACCTGTATCGGCGCGGCCAGATTGTGTAAAGAGCGTAACGGCTTCAGATGTTGCGTGGAGACGTTACTTAATGCGCTATACGCATATTAGTAGGCAGTATTTTATTGCGCAAGGCGATTTGTGTAAAACGCATAAAAAAGGTGTGAACGCTTAATGAAACCCGGAGAAAGAATCAGACAGCTTCGCAAAGCGAAGAAGATGACGCTAAACGCGTTAGCAATGCAGGTAGGAAGTGATGTCGGGAACCTGTCCAGACTGGAACGCGGGGTGCAGGGATACAGCGATGCGTTGCTACAAAAATTGGCGGATGCACTCGCAGTGCCGATTTCTGCGCTATTCTCATCAGGAGAGCTGAAGAATACTGGTGATTTATACAGTGTATCTTCGTTAACCGAAATGGGGAGAGATGATGTGTATCGTGTTGACGTCCTTGATGTTTCTGCCAGTGCGGGTGAGGGTTCACCGGCCAGAGAAGTGGTTCAGGTCATTAGATCTATTGAATATGTGCGGAAGGAAGCCAGCGTTATTTTTGGCAATAAACCTGAGGCCATTGTTAAATTGATAAACGTCCGGGGCGACAGCATGGAAGGAACCATTGAACCTGGCGATCTGATTTTTGTCGACGTCAGCGTCCCCTTCTTCGATGGTGATGGGATTTACGTTTTTGATTTCAATGGCGATATGTTCGTAAAACGCCTGCAAAAAGTGAAGTCAGAACTGTATGTCATTTCCGATAACCCCCGCTATAAAGAGTGGACGATTTCCGCTGAGGAGATGGCGATGCTGCATGTGGCCGGCCGGGTAATGCTCAGCCAGTCGCAACAGTTCCGCCGCCATGGCTAAGTCTCTGTGCAACCCGCTTCCGGCGGGTTTTGTTTCCTTCCCCGCTATTTAATGCGTTTGACGCATATAAAAACCCCTTCTAAGGTTAGTTTACCGATACTCTCCTTAACGAGGTGCACTGATGAACTCACGACAACGCCGGGCCCTACGCTATCGCGAGGCCTGCAAAAAACTGGATCGCCAGCTCACTAAAGCCCTGACCGGCAGTAACCGCCGGATTGATAAAGCCCTGGCGTTGCCGCCAGGGGTGAAAGAGTGACGGTTAACCTATTTCTGTGGTCGCAGCACGGCAAAAATCAGCGCCACATTGCCTTTCGCCCGAAAGACGGCTGCGGCAAAAATCAGGTTAACCATCACCGACGCCCAGCTGGCATGGGCGTAAGCATCAAAGAAATAGCGGAAAGGAATCGAGGCGTAGGACAGCACAATTAAGTAAGCCAGCCACGATGCCCACCATTGGTGGTGGGCGCCCGGTTTGCGAAACATCATGAGCCGCAGCGCAATGGCGGTGGCGGTGACGACGTTGGTGAGTACCAGAGGATCATTTGTTACCATGGAAACCTCCTTTAAGGCGTGCCAGCCAGCTGACCGGATCATGCTCACTGAATAAGGTTAAGGTTTTGATTGCCACGGCGGAAAGTAATATGGCTCCCAGCCCATCCAGCGGACGGTCGGTATAGCCCGATAACTGTTCCAGCTTGGCACCTGCCAGCCCTGAGCCAAACACCCCCACAATCCACGAGACAAGGAAATAGGCTGCACGCACAATCAGTCTGAGATCGACGGCGCTGGCAACATAATAAACAGCCCCCGCAAAGGCACCGAATAACACCCCATAATTGATGCCGGCCATCGGACCGGACAACAATGAACCTGCTGAAGATGCCGCGCCTGCGCTAACGGCGAGTAAGTTCCCGACCATAATGCCCCCTTTTGCTACAGCGTCTTCTCAAGGATTTGAGCAACAAAAAACCCCGGCCGGGGCCAGGGTTCCAAAAATTCGTTTGTCTGCGCTGTTGCTGCTGATAGTAATACCTTAGATCGCTTAATGCGTACGCGTGAGCACTTTAATTCATTATTTTTTGGCGCTGATTATGCCGTTGTTTTCCTTCAACTCCGGCGAATTCACCGTGCGCGATGCGACAACTTCAAGGCTATGAACTAGCCTTTAACAGCCCGACCTGCCACAGGTAATGTTATTCCCAATCAATCAGTTAATTGTGTGAGGAGTGAAATAATGTCATCAGGTAGCTATCTAAAACTTAAAGATGGGACAAGCCTTTACTATAAAGACTGGGGCAAAGGCCAGCCGATAGTGTTCAGCCACGGCTGGCCTTTGTCCGGGGATGCGTTTGAAGATCAGATGTTTTTCCTGGCTTCGCACGGTTATCGGGTGATCGCCCATGACCGTCGGGGACACGGCCGCTCTTCCCAACCCTGGGACGGCAACAATATGGACCAATACGCTGACGATTTGGCTGAACTGACCGCCGCGCTGGATTTACAGGATGCGGTGCATATCGGCCACTCTACCGGCGGAGGCGAAGTGGCCCGCTATATCGGCCGTCACGGCATCTCACGCGTGGCAAAAGCGGCACTGATTGGTGCGGTGCCGCCGATTATGGTTAAGACCGATTTTAACCCGGACGGTTTACCCAAAACGGTGTTCGACGGGATCCGCGAGGGCTTGCTGAAGGATCGATCCTCACTGTTTAAGGACTTCCCCACTGCCTTTTATGGTTTTAACCGCGACTCTGCGCAGTCCTCACAGGGATTGCGCGACAGCTTCTGGCTGCAGGGAATGCAGGGATCGCTTAAATCGTTATATGACTGTGTGGCGGCCTTCTCCGAAACGGATCAACGGGAAGACCTGAAGAAGATGACCATCCCAACGCTGGTGCTATACGGCGACGACGATCAGATTGTGCCGCCGAAGTCGTCCAGTGAAGCGGCCATCAAGCTTTTGCCAAACCCAACGGTAAAAGTCTATCCGGGTGCGCCGCACGGATTGTGCAGTACCCATAAAGATCAGGTGGATGAGGATTTGCTCAACTTTATTAAAAGCTGATCGCGCCTGCGGGGCGGGATGCCCCCTTTTTGCTGTGCAGATCGCGGCGATAGACTTCACCCCCTGCCTTCTGCTAGTTTTTAAACCATGCACCCTGATTCCTCTACCACCCAGATGATGATTATTACACCCGTAATTCCGGTGGGATAACGTTCGTCTTTCAGTCGATACCCGCCAGATAAGGCGGGCGCCTTGTCTGGTTACATACAGCGAGGTTAAAAATGTCTACCGGTTCCCTTCCAAACGCTTCCTCCCCCACCCTGCATTTGCTGTGCGGGAAAATTGCTTCCGGCAAATCGACCCTGGCGAGTCAACTGGCTGAGGCGCCCGCTACGCTACTCATTTCTGAAGATCGCTGGCTGGCGGCGTTGTACCGCGATGAAATGAACAGCGTGGCAGATTATGTCCGCTGTTCGGCTAAGCTGCGTGCGGCGATGACACCCCATCTGATCGCGCTGCTGGAATCGGGCCTTTCCGTGGTGCTGGATTTCCCGGCCAATACGCTGTCGCTACGCAAATGGATGCGGGAAATTGCCGAATCCGCCTCTGCACTACCGCAACTGCATTACCTCGATGTCGCTGACACCCGCTGTAAGGCGCGCCTGCAGGCCAGAAACGCTGGCGGAAACCATGACTTCGCCGCAACCGACGCGCAGTTCGAGCTGATTAGCCGCTACTTTGAAGCGCCGCAGGCTGACGAAGGGTTTAGGGTGATAGTGCATTCGTCTGAAGATGAAGGAGAAGAGTAATGGCCGTCAGACTCGCTGCTGTTGAAGAGGTTGAACAGTTGTGGAATATACGTAATCAGGCACTGCGCGCAGGATGTAAGGGTGTCTATTCTGCCGAAGCATTGCGGGCCTGGACACCAGAACAGATGCCAGAAGGATATCGTCAGGCGGTGCTCAACAACCCCTTCTTTGTCATCGATGATCCTTCGAAGAGCTTCCCCGTGGCGACCGGCTTTTTGGACCTGGCAGAAAACAGCATCGAAGCCATCTTCACCCTGCCGGCGTATTGGGGAAAAGGTTATGCAGCGGCGATCGTCACCGCCTTAAAGCAGGAGGCCATAAAGCGTGGCATCAGGAAATTGACGCTCTCTTCCACACCAAACGCCCTGAGCTTCTATCAAAAACAGGGATTCACATTAGTTAAAGAAACCGTCTATCACTCGGCCAGCGCGGGCGCTCTGCCCTGCATTGATATGGTGATCAACATATGATGCCTTTAGGGAAATATCGTCAGTTTGACCTTAATGAACCCTTTGTGGCGACGCTGGGAGGATTTACCCCGCTCCTTTCTGTGGACGAAAAAAAAGGAGCCCTAAGGCTCCTCTTATCGCAGCAAACACACTTACATGTGTTTGATCATTGCGTCGCCAAACTCTGAAGATTTCAGCAGCTTAGCGCCATCCATCAGACGCTCAAAGTCATAGGTCACGGTTTTGGCAGCGATTGCGCCTTCCATGCCTTTAACGATCAGGTCTGCGGCTTCGAACCATTCCATATGACGCAGCATCATTTCTGCGGACAGGATCACTGAACCTGGGTTCACTTTATCCTGACCAGCGTACTTAGGTGCGGTGCCGTGGGTCGCTTCGAACAGTGCACACTCGTCACCGATGTTTGCACCAGGCGCAATACCGATACCGCCAACCTGCGCCGCCAGGGCGTCGGAGATGTAGTCACCGTTCAGGTTCATACAGGCAATAACGTCATACTCAGCCGGACGCAGCAGGATCTGCTGCAGGAACGCATCGGCGATCACGTCTTTTACAACGATCTCTTTGCCAGTGTTCGGATTCTTGATCTTCATCCACGGGCCGCCGTCGATCAGCTCACCGCCAAACTCTTCCTTCACCAGCTGATAGCCCCAATCCTTGAAGGCACCTTCGGTGAACTTCATGATGTTGCCTTTGTGAACCAGCGTCAGCGAGTCACGATCGTTGGTGATTGCGTATTCGATGGCAGCGCGAACAAGGCGTTTGGTGCCTTCTTCTGAACACGGCTTAACGCCGATACCGCACTGCTCTGGGAAGCGAATTTTCTTCACGCCCATTTCATCACGCAGGAACTTGATCACTTTATCCGCTTCTGCAGAACCGGCTTTCCACTCGATACCCGCATAGATATCTTCGGAGTTCTCACGGAAGATGACCATATCGGTCTCTTCTGGACGCTTAACCGGACTTGGTGTGCCGGTGTAATAACGCACCGGACGCAGGCAGATGTAGAGATCAAGCTGCTGGCGCAGAGCCACGTTCAGGGAACGAATACCGCCGCCGACTGGGGTGGTCAGTGGGCCTTTGATCGCCACGCGGTACTCTTTGATCAGGTCCAGCGTCTCTTCTGGCAACCAAACGTCCGGGCCGTAGAGCTCTACCGATTTTTCACCGGTGTAAATTTCCATCCAGGAAATTTTACGCTCACCGTTATAAGCTTTCTGCACAGCGGCATCGACAACTTTGATCATCACTGGAGAAACGTCCACACCGATACCGTCACCTTCAATGAAAGGGATGATAGGGTTGTTAGGTACGTTCAGTTTTCCATTCGCCAGGGTGATTTTCTGACCTTCCGCCGGAACAACTACTTTGCTTTCCATTAACCTCTCCTTCGAGCGCTTTTTTTGTTAATGATTTGTAAGATGCGCGTCAATACTACTTGAATATTCACGTCGCGCCAATCATCTCCGGATTGCGGTATAATGCGCTCATGGTTTTAAAGTGCAAAGCATATGCGAAAATCTTCCGTTAAGAATCACCGCGTTAAACGATTCAGCCCGTCCTCTAGCGCCCGTCAGGTCGATAAAGGTCCACGCCGTGTCATTATTTTTAACAAACCTTTTGATGTGCTGCCCCAGTTCAGCGATGAAGCGGGACGAAGTACGTTGAAGGATTTCATCCCGGTGGCCGGTGTTTACGCCGCAGGACGCCTGGACCGCGACAGCGAAGGGCTGATGGTGCTGACCAACGACGGCGCGCTGCAGGCCACGCTGACTCAGCCCGGAAAACGCACCGGGAAAATTTACTATGTTCAGGTGGAAGGCATCCCCGATATCAGCCATATTCAGGCGCTGCGGGATGGCGTTAATCTGAAAGATGGCCCGACCCTGCCCGCCGGCGCAGAGTTAGTGGCCGAACCGGAGTGGTTATGGCCGCGTAATCCACCGATCCGCGAGCGAAAAGCCATTCCCACCAGCTGGTTAAAGATCACCTTATACGAAGGGCGTAATCGCCAGGTCAGAAGGATGACCGCGCAGATTGGCTTCCCTACCCTGCGCTTAATTCGTTTTGCGATGGGCACGCAGATGCTGCAGGATTTACCGCCGGGCGAATGGCGAGACGTCACCGCCGAATTTCCTCTTTGAGCCACTTAAGCCATTACCAGCAAGGAGTCAGCCATGTTCAAACCCCACGTCACCGTGGCCACCGTTGTGCAAGCCGAAGGGCAATTTTTAGTGGTGGAAGAGATGGTAAGAGGACGCGCGACCTGGAATCAGCCTGCCGGTCATCTGGAAGCTAATGAAACCCTGCTGCAGGCCGCGGTGCGCGAGCTGTATGAAGAGACGGGGCTGGAAGGCGTTCCGCAGGCGTTTTTGCGCCTGCATCAATGGATCGCGCCGGATAATACGCCGTTTTTACGCTTTCTGTTCGCGCTGGATTTACCGAACGTGCTGCCGACTTACCCGCAGGATCGCGATATCGATCGCTGCTGGTGGCTGCCACCGGACGAGATCCTCAACGCGAAAAAGCTCCGTTCTCCGCTGGTTGCGGAAAGTATCCGGATTTATCAGCAAGGGCCGCGCTATCCACTGGAGGTGCTAAGCGCGTTTCAGTGGCCATTTAGCGAGGATGCGCCCGCGGCAGACGCGTGGTAGAATATGCCGCAATTTTACAGGGCAGCCTTTAACTGCCACTAAAGTCGGGTATTTCTCATGTCTCTAAGCCAGAAAAAAGTGATCGTCGGTATGTCCGGCGGTGTTGACTCCTCGGTTTCCGCCTGGTTACTGCAACAGCAGGGCTATCAGGTTGAAGGCCTGTTTATGAAAAACTGGGAAGAGGACGACGGTGAGGAATACTGTACCGCCGCGGAAGATTTGGCCGATGCGCAGGCGGTCTGCGACAAATTAGGTATCTACCTGCATACGGTAAACTTTGCTGCCGAGTACTGGGATAACGTCTTTGAGCACTTCCTGGAAGAGTACAAAGCCGGACGCACGCCTAACCCGGATATTCTCTGCAACAAAGAGATCAAATTCAAAGCCTTCCTCGAGTTTGCCGCCGAAGATTTGGGCGCCGACTTTATCGCCACCGGTCACTATGTTCGTCGCCAGGATGTTGATGGCAAAAGCCGCCTGCTACGCGGGCTGGACGATAATAAAGACCAGAGCTACTTCCTCTACACCCTTGGCCACGAGCAGATCGCGCAGAGCCTGTTCCCGGTTGGCGAACTGGCGAAACCGGACGTGCGCCGCATTGCCGAAGAGCTTGAGCTGATCACCGCTAAGAAGAAAGATTCGACCGGCATCTGCTTTATCGGCGAGCGCAAATTCCGTGACTTCCTGGGCCGCTACTTACCGGCTCAGCCAGGTCCGATTTTAAATGCCGAAGGAGAAGTGGTCGGTGAACATCAGGGCCTGATGTACCATACGTTGGGTCAGCGTAAAGGTTTGGGTATTGGCGGCACCAAAGCCGGCAGCGAAGAACCCTGGTACGTGGTCGATAAAGATGTCGCCAATAACATCCTGGTGGTGGCACAGGGCCATGAACATCCGCGCCTGATGTCTGTTGGCCTGGTGGCACAACAGCTGCACTGGGTGGACCGTGAAATCCTCACGGCGCCGTTGCGTTGCACGGTCAAAACCCGTTACCGCCAGGCCGATATTCCTTGCACCGTGACGCCATTAGGCGAAGATCGGATTGAAGTCCGCTTCGACGAGCCGGTTGCCGCTGTCACACCGGGCCAGTCTGCGGTGTTTTACCTTGATGAAATCTGCCTGGGTGGTGGGATTATCGAAGCACGCATGCCGCTGCTTTAAGCGCACGCTGCCCCTGAGAATGATATCAGCATACTGGCGTAACCCCTGAACAAGGGGATTTACAGGAGTTACCGTGGCGAAGAATTATTACGATATTACGCTGGCCCTCGCGGGCATCTGCCAGTCTGCTCATCTGGTCCAGCAACTGGCGCATCAGGGCCATTGTCCGGCAGAGCCGCTGAAAACCTCGCTGCAAAGCGTGGTCGATCTTAACCCGGCCTCCACGCTGGCGATTTATGGTAATGATGAAGCGAATCTGCGCTTCGGTCTTGAGTCGCTGCTGGCGGTGTTAAACAGCAGCAGCCGCCACGGTGCCGGTGCCGAACTGACCCGCTATACGCTGAGTATGATGGTGCTTGAGCGTAAGCTCAGCGCCAATAAAACCGCGCTGAACGACCTTTCTCAGCGCGTCAGCCAGTTAGATCGCCAGTTGGCGCACTATGATTTAGATTCCGACACGCTGCTGAGCGCCATGGCGGCCATTTATGTCGATGTGATTAGCCCGCTCGGTCCACGCATTCAGGTTACCGGCTCGCCCGCCGTGTTGCAGAATGCGCAGATCCAGAGCAAAGTCCGCGCCACCCTGCTTGCCGGCATCCGTTCTGCGGTACTCTGGCACCAGGTCGGCGGCGGTCGCCTGCAGTTAATGTTTTCACGTAATCGCCTCGCCGCTGAGGCGAAGCAAATGCTGTCCCGTATGCCCGAGTCTTCACTCTAATTTGTTAACCGATCCAGGAGTTGCACTGATGGAATTATCCTCTCTGACTGCCGTCTCACCCGTTGATGGCCGTTATGGCGACAAAATCACCCCGTTACGTGGCATTTTCAGCGAATTTGGCCTGCTGAAATTCCGCGTGGAAGTGGAAGTTCGCTGGTTACAGAAACTGGCCGCCTGCGCAGAGATCAAGGAAGTTCCTGCATTTGATGCCGACGCAAACGCTTTCCTCGATGCGATTGTCAGCAATTTTAGCGTGGAAGATGCAGCGCGCATCAAAACCATCGAACGCACCACCAACCATGATGTGAAAGCGGTTGAGTACTTCCTGAAAGAGAAGGTGGAGCCAAACGCCGCGCTGCATGCGGTTTCTGAGTTCATCCACTTCGCCTGTACCTCTGAAGACATCAACAACCTGTCTCACGCACTGATGCTGGAAACCGCACGCCGTGAAGTGATCGTGCCTTACTGGACCCAGATCATCACCGCCGTGAAAGACCTGGCCGTGCAGTACCGCGATATTCCTCTGCTTTCCCGTACCCACGGTCAGCCGGCCACGCCGTCTACGCTGGGTAAAGAGATGGCGAACGTGGCCTACCGTTTCGAGCGTCAGCTTCGTCAGCTAGAACGCATTGAAATGCTGGGTAAAATCAACGGCGCTGTCGGTAACTACAACGCGCACATTGTCGCTTACCCGGAAGTGGACTGGCATGAACTGAGCGAAAGCTTTGTCACCGGCCTGGGCATCACCTGGAATCCGTACACCACGCAGATCGAGCCGCACGACTATATTGCCGAGCTGTTTGACTGCATGGCGCGCTTCAACACCATCCTGATCGACTTCGATCGTGATGTCTGGGGTTATATCGCCCTGAACCATTTCAAGCAGAAAACCATCGCTGGCGAAATCGGTTCTTCCACAATGCCGCATAAAGTTAACCCGATTGACTTCGAAAACTCAGAAGGCAACCTGGGTCTGGCCAATGCCATGATGCAGCACCTGGCAAGCAAACTGCCGGTTTCACGCTGGCAGCGCGACCTGACTGACTCCACCGTGCTGCGTAACCTCGGCGTGGGTGTCGGCTATGCGGTAATCGCTTATCAGTCGACGCTGAAAGGCATCTCTAAGCTGGAAGTGAACCGTGACCGTCTGCTGGACGAGCTGGATCACAACTGGGAAGTGCTGGCCGAGCCAATTCAGACCGTGATGCGCCGCTACGGCATTGAAAAGCCGTATGAAAAGCTGAAAGAGCTGACCCGTGGCAAGCGTGTGGATGCCGCAGGCATGAAAGCGTTTATCGACAGCCTGGCGCTGCCGGAAGAAGAGAAAACCCGCCTGAAACTGATGACCCCGGCTAACTACATTGGCCGTGCGATTCAGATGGTCGACGACCTGAAGTAATACTGCCTCGCGGGCCGGCGCTAGTCGGCCCGCGTTAACCTGCTGTTTATCTGCTTTCACCTATACTCTGCAAAGACTTATAACAAGGCTCTGGGGCCGTAACACTGTCAGACAGAAAGGATAAATTATGCGCGTACTGGTTGTGGAAGATAATCAACTGCTTCGTCACCATCTCGCCGTACAGTTGCGGGATATGGGCCATCAGGTTGATGCCGCTGAAGATGCGAAAGAAGCCGACTATTTCCTCAACGAACACACGCCTGATATCACTCTGGTTGACTTAGGCCTGCCCGATGAAGATGGCATGGCGCTGATCCGCCGCTGGCGCAGCGAAGATGTTAAGCAACCGATTCTGGTGCTGACCGCGCGTGAAGGCTGGCAGGCAAAGGTAGAAGCGCTGGAAGCCGGTGCCGATGATTACGTCACCAAACCTTTCCATATTGAAGAAGTGGTTGCCCGCATGCAGGCGCTGATGCGCCGTAACAGCGGTCTGGCCTCACAAATTATTTCGTTAGCGCCTTTCCAGGTCGACCTCTCACGCCGTGAGCTGACCATTAACGACACCCAAATTAAGCTGACCGCGTTTGAATACACCATCATCGAAACGCTGATCCGCAATGCAGGCAAAGTGGTCAGCAAAGATTCGCTGATGCTGCAGCTCTATCCGGATGCTGAACTGCGTGAAAGCCATACCATCGATGTCCTGATGGGCCGTCTGCGCAAGAAAATGCAGGCTGAACATCCGCTGGATGTGATCACCACCGTGCGCGGTCAGGGCTACAGGTTCGATTTGTAAACAGATGCCAGATTTCCGCCCAAAAACGCCCTTCTCGCTCCGCGCCCGCTTCCTGGTGGCTACTGCTGCCGTGGTGCTGATCCTGTCACTTTCCTACGGGATGGTGGCGGTGGTCGGCTACGTAATGAGCTTCGATAAGAACACTTACCGGGTGATGCGCGGTGAAAGTAACCTGTTCTTCACCCTTGCGCAGTGGCAGGACGGTAAATTAACCATCGCCCAGCCAGAGCGGGTTTCGTTGAATTTCCCGACGCTGGTGTATATCTATAACGAGAAAGGCAAGCTGCTGTGGCAACTGCGCGACGTGCCGGAAATCCGCAATAAGATTAAGCGCGAATGGCTGAAAAGTTCGGATTTCTACGAGATCGATACCGACAACAGCACCAGTCGGGAAGCGTTGGGAAATAATACCGAAGCGCAGAATAAACTGACCGCTTACGACGATGATAATAACGACACCTTCACCCACTCGGTGGCGGTTAACCGTTATGATGCGACGCCGAACCTGCCTGCGCTGACCATTGTGGTGGTCGATACCATTCCGCAGGAGTTGCAGCATTCAGACGTGGTCTGGTCATGGTTCAGTTATGTGCTGTTGGTGAACCTGCTGCTGGTGATCCCCCTGTTATGGCTGGCCGCGCACTGGAGTCTGCGCCCGATCGGCACGCTGGCGGCGCAGGTTCGCGAGCTGGAAGGTGGCACGCGCGACACGCTGGATCCCCGCCCGCCTCAGGAATTGAAAAGCCTGGTGCGCAACCTCAACCTGCTGTTGGATAACGAGCGTCAGCGTTACACCCGCTATCGCACCACGCTCAGTGATTTAACCCACAGTCTGAAAACCCCGTTGGCGGTGCTGCAAACCACCCTGCGCTCGCTGCGTGGCGGTCAGAATCTGTCGATTGAGCAGGCCGAGCCGATTATGCTTGAGCAGATCAGTCGTATTTCACAACAGATTGGTTATTACCTGCACCGCGCCAGTATGCAGGCCGATCACAACGTGCTGAAGCGCGAACTGCATTCGGTTCCGGCGCTGCTGGACAGCCTGTGCTCGGCGCTGAATAAGGTTTATCAGCGTAAAGGCGTAGTGCTTACCTTGGATATCTCCCCTGAACTGACCTTTGTTGGCGAACATAACGATTTGATGGAAGTGATGGGCAACGTGCTGGATAACGCCTGCAAATATTGCCTGGAATTTGTCGAAATCAGCGTGCGTCAGACCGACGAAGAGCTGCATCTTATCGTTGAGGATGACGGTCCAGGCATCCCTGAAAGCAAACGGGACATGATCTTTATCCGCGGACAGCGAGCCGACACCCTGCGTCCAGGCCAGGGTCTGGGTTTAGCGGTAGCGAGAGATATTCTTGAGCAGTATGCCGGTGACATTGTCGCCTCCACCAGCGAGTTGGGTGGCGCGCGCATGGAAGTGATATTCCGGCGTCAGGAAGTCTTACACACCGACGAATAGTGACGACCGCCGCTTCCCTGAGCAGTGCCGAGCAAATGGGTTACCCCGACCCCGCCCGGCACTGTTATAATCGATTAAATTCAGCGTTTCAGGAACTCCCTTCATGGATTATCAACTCGATCTCAACTGCGCAGATTTTATTCAGCGTTACTGGCAGAAACGTCCGGTAGTGCTTAAGCGTGGCTTTAAAAATTTCGTTGACCCAATCTCCCCGGACGAACTGGCCGGGCTGGCGATGGAAAACGAAGTCGACAGCCGTCTGGTCAGCCATCAGGACGGAAAATGGCAGGTCAGCCACGGCCCGTTTGAGAGTTTTGATCACCTTGGTGAGAACAACTGGTCGTTGCTGGTGCAGGCGGTGGATCACTGGCACGAGCCTTCAGCCGCGCTGATGCGCCCGTTCAGTTTCCTGCCTGACTGGCGTACCGACGATCTGATGATCTCCTTCTCGGTCCCTGGCGGCGGTGTGGGTCCCCACTTCGATCAGTACGACGTGTTTATTATTCAGGGCACCGGCCGCCGTCGCTGGCGCGTGGGCGATAAGGTGCCGTTAAAACAGCATTGCCCGCACCCTGACCTGCTGCAGGTTGAGCCGTTCGACGCGATCATTGATGAAGAAATGGAGCCCGGCGACATTCTGTATATTCCGCCAGGATTCCCGCATGAAGGCTACTCGCTGGAAAACGCCATCAACTACTCTGTTGGCTTCCGTGCGCCGAGCGGACGTGAACTGATCAGCGGCTTCGCTGACTATGCTATCGCCCGTGAGTTGGGCAGCCACCGCTTCAGCGATCCGGATGTGCCGGCACGTGAACACAAAGCTGAGATCCTGCCCGAAGAACTGGAAGGCATCCGCGCGATGATGATCGACGTGATCAACCAGCCGGAGCAATTCAACCAGTGGTTCGGTGAGTTTATTTCGCAATCGCGCCATGAGCTGGATGTGGCACCGCCAGAACCGCCGTATCAGCCAGATGAGATTTACGATGCGCTGCAACAGGGTGATAAGTTATCCCGCCTTGGCGGTCTGCGCGTGCTGACCATCGGCTCTGCGGTGTTTGTGAACGGCGAGCAGATGGAATCTCCTCATCATGCAGCCCTGACCGCCATTGCTAACCTGCATCAGCTTGGCGCAGAGGACCTGGCCGAAGCGCTGGACGATCCGTCGTTCCTCGCCCAGCTGGCGGCGCTGGTCAACAGCGGTTACTGGTATTTCAGCGACGAAGAATAGTAGACAGCCCTGAATATGATCTGCACCCTAAAAGTTGCATAGCCAACTGAGTAAGGTGCAGTTCATTAAGCAGACGGAATTTTTTTGCGTAATAACACATCAGCGTCAGGCATTTTCCCTGAAAGGAATGGCGATTGAAGTCTGCACCTCACGGTAGATGAGTTATTGCGCCTGCTTTTGTTTAATTCTAATAAACATCTTTTTTTCCAATACGCTTCTGAAGATAATCTGTTAAGTGCGGCGTTGGTTTTAGAAAAGTATTTATCCATTTCATCCTGCGTGGGTTCAATGAATGGCGCACCGCATATAGCACCTATATTTAACTCATCAACGAACTTCAAAACCTCCGATGGGTTTTCAGGTAAAGCATAGGCCATAGATATATTCAAACCCTCTTGCAAAGAGGTAATACCCAGAAATGGCGACTTCCTCAGTTTTGGATAAAGATCTACCCAGCGTGCGTCACCTGCGGAAATGTAGTGGGATATCTGATCATAATCAGCATCTGATAAGCTTTGGATATCCTCTTTTTGTGATGCCATCATGACCTTATTAAATAACGTTTCTTCTGCTTTTTTTACGCCAGATGATGAGCAGGAACCAGTGAGTAATGTGAATATAAGTATAATTAGCCATTTCATCGCACAATCAACTCCTTGTCGCCACTGTCTGCAATTTCCTTTTTAAGGCTGTAAGACTGAACAATATTTTGCTATAAAAAAAGGCCGATCTGCATCGGCCTTTTTTATTTTTATTTCGCTTTTTCTGCCGTTAGCGCCGCGATGCGCATAATGACCGTCACCGCTTTTTCCATATTATCCAGCGAGGCAAACTCGTGCTTGCCGTGATAGTTATAGCCGCCGGTAAACAGGTTCGGGCACGGTAATCCCATAAAGGATAACGCCGCGCCATCGGTGCCGCCGCGGATCGGCTTCACGTCCGGTTCGATATCGCACTCGCGCATCGCCTGCAGCGCCAGTTCGACAATATGTGGATGGGCCTCAACCTTCTCGCGCATATTGAAGTAGCTATCATCAATTTGAACGTCTATGCAGCAACCCGCCTGCAGATTTTTGCTTTGCGTTGCCGCAAGATCCCTTATCAACTGCTTACGTGCGGTGAAGCTTTCAAAATCAAAATCACGGATGATGTAGTGCAGCTCGGCTTTATCCACGCTGCCCTTGATGTTGTGCAGATGGTAAAAACCTTCATAGCCCGACGTGTGTTCCGGCACTTCTTTTTCCGGCATCGCCGCATGGAAGCGCATCGCCAAATCCAGCGCATTCACCATCACGTTTTTAGCGGTGCCGGGATGAACGTTATTGCCGGTAATTTTTACCGTGGCGGAAGCCGCGTTAAAGTTCTCAAATTCGAACTCGCCCATTCCGCCGCCATCCACGGTGTAACCCCATTCCGCGCCAAAGGCCGCTACATCAAAACAGCTGGTGCCTTTACCGATCTCTTCGTCTGGCGTAAAGGCCACGCGGATTTTACCGTGCGGAATATTCCCGGCTTTCAGCCGCGCCAGCGCCGTCATAATTTCGGCAACGCCGGCTTTGTCATCAGCGCCTAACAGGGTTTTACCGTCGGTGGTGATCAGCGTATGGCCAATCAGGCTGTGCAATACCGGGAACATCACGGGCGACAGAATTTCATCGCCGATGCCGAGGGCAATATCGCCGCCGCGATAATTTTCGACGATTTGCGGATTAACGTGTTTCGCGGTGAAGTCCGGCGAGGTGTCCATATGCGAAATAAAGCCAATCGTCGGCACGTCCCAGTCGACATTCGCGGGGAGCGTCGCCATCACAATGCCGTGATCGCTGAGCGTAATGTCGCTGAGCCCCAGGCTTGTCAGCTCCGCCTGCAGCACACGCGCCAGCTGCCACTGTCCTTCGGTGCTCGGCACCTGACGTGCGGCGCCTTTCGATTGCGTGTCATAAGAAACATAGTTTAAGAAGCGATCGAGTAAGTTATTCATCTGCCGTCCCTCTGAATGCGAATGCGTAGTATGTGAAACCTCACCCATCAGAATATTGCTCCAGGTCACTACTGCAGCAAGTTACCCGGCTGTTGTTGCCTTCTGACGGTATTTTAGTGGGTTTTGGGATAGTGGATCAGGCTTTGGAAGTGAACCACCCGATCGGTTTCATTGCGATAGCTGTGCGGACAGTCGGCCTGGAAGCGTAACCCTTCCCCGGTCTGCAAACTGTGCCAGCGATCGTTAACCTGCAGCGCTAGCCTGCCGCTGAGCACGATCACATGTTCAATCACCCCGTGGTCATGGGCCGAAGAGTCGCTGGACGCGCCCGCCGCCAGCTCGACGGCCAACATATCAAATCCCAACTGCGGATCGAAAGGAAACACCGGTGTGACCTGCATATTGCCGCTGTGTTGCTGCCAGCTGGCAATGGAGCCACTGCGTTGCACCTCTGCTGAAGATGGCGGCGTGGTGGCGGTGATAAAAAGTGAAAAAGGGACGTTAAAGCCGGTGGCGATTTTCCACAGCGTGGCCACTGTCGGGCTGGATTCGCCGCGCTCTATCTGCCCGAGCATGGCTTTACTGACGCCAGTCTGCTCCGCCGCCATCGTCAGGCTCCATTCGCGCGACGTTCGCAGTGATTTCAACGTTTGTCCAAGGTCGGGTTCCATCATTCCTCCAGTCAGTCCGGGGCTCAGTATAGCGCTTGTACGTTATAACGCACAGTGGTAGCGTGTGCGTTATAACGTACAAACAGGAACCTGCCATGCGCCCGCCGTTTTCCTTTCAGCATCTGACCTTCCCGGCCGTCGTGGCCGGTTTTGTTGCCGTTCTGGTGGGCTATACCAGTTCAGCGGCGATCATTTTTCAGGCCGCCGGTGCCGCCGGTGCCTCTGAGCTGCAAATCGGTGGCTGGCTAAGTATGCTCGGCCTGGCGATGGGCGTGACGTCACTGGGACTGTCGCTTTACTACCGCGCGCCGATTCTGACCGCCTGGTCAACGCCCGGCGCGGCGCTGCTGGTGACCAGTCTGCCAGGCACGCCGATTGCGCAAGCGATTGGCATCTTCATATTCGCTTCAGGGCTGATTTTCCTGTGCGGTGTGACCGGTCTGTTTGCGCGGCTGATGAACTATATCCCGCAGGCGATTTCTGCCGCGATGCTCGCCGGGATCCTGCTGCGGTTTGGTCTGGATGCCTTTGGCGCGCTGAAGCTTAACTTTCCGCTGACCGCCAGCATGTGTCTGGCGTACCTGCTGGCAAAGCGCTATCTGCCCCGCTATGCCATCGTGCTGACGCTGGTCGCCGGCCTGCTGATCGCCGGGTTCAGCGGTGAGATCCACTTCTCCCATCAGCCGTTGCGCTTTGCCCTGCCGCAATTTATTGCCCCAGAGTTTAGCCTCTCAACGCTGCTCGGCATTGGCATCCCGTTTTTTGTGGTGACCATGGCGTCACAGAATGCGCCGGGCATTGCCACCCTCAAAGCCGCCGGTTACCAGGTACCCATTTCCCCGTTGATGAGTTGGACCGGCCTGGCCTCGCTGCTTCTGGCACCTTTTGGCGGATTCTCGGTGTGTATTGCCGCGATCACCGCCGCGATTTGTATGGGGCCTGATGTGCATCCCGATCCTCAGCGGCGATACTGGGGTGCGGCCTGCGCCGGCTTTTTCTACCTGATGGCAGGATTATTTGGCGCCGCGATTGGACAGTTATTCAGCGCCCTGCCGCCGGCATTGATCCACACCATCGCCGGACTGGCGCTGCTGGGGACCATCGCTGGCAGTTTGCAACGCGCCCTTGCCGACGAGAAACAGCGGGAAGCGGCGGTGATCGCTTTCCTGATCACCGCGTCCGGGCTGAGTTTGCTTGGTGTCGGAGCCGCGTTCTGGGGCCTGGTGGGTGGCGTGATCACCCATCTGATCCTTTCTCTGCCGAAGAAAAAGCCCGTTGAGGTATAGTAGTTATCCCCGAGCGAGTGGTGGCAGCACGATGAAAAAGAAAGACTTTGTGACTCAGGATTTGCTGAGCAAAATCTATCAGCAACACGATCCGGCGCAGCGTAAGCTGCCGCCAGAGCGACAGCTGGCGGAAGAGTATGGCGTGTCGCGCTTTACCATCCGCCAGGCGCTGGAGAAGCTGGTGAGCATTGGCGTAGTCAATGTGGTGCAGGGATCGGGCATCTACATCAGCGAGCGCGCCCGCACCAATCCCCTGGTCTATAACTCGATCACCGAAAAGCGTTTCGACCAGATTGGCTTTAAGCTGATCAGCCTGCATAAAAAGCTGCCGGATAAGGACGAACGTCAGGTGTTTGGCCTGGCGGCAGACGCGTGGATTTGGCGGTTTTGCCGGGTACGTTACGTGGATAATGCGCGCACGCAGATTGAGGTTTCGAAACTGCCGGTAGCCGATTTTCCGGATCTCAACCAGCACATTATTGAGAGTTCACTGCAAAAATACGTTTTGAGTCGCGGGTTCCGCATTTCGCATCTGCTGACCAGTTATCAGGCGATTGCGGTCAATAAAGAGCAGGCGGCGTTGCTTGCCTGCAAAAAAGGCATTCCGGCGATGCAGATCAACAGCCGGGGGATTCTGGAAGGCGGCCGCGTATTTGAGATCAGCGAGGTGGTGGATATCCATTACAACTGCACCTACGTCATCCCGTTTAATCACGACAGCCTGACCTTCCGCCAGTCTACGGGTTAAGGCGTATGCATGGCGCCATTGGGTAAGCGGCTCTGCGTCCATTCATGCGCGCGATACGCAACCGGAAACGCTTCTGCGGCCTGTTGTTCAAAGCCCACCCCAATGCCCGGCCGGTCTATCGGATAGAGATAGCCCTGCTCCGCCTGGGCTGCCTGTGGGAAGACCTTCAGCGTATTGGCACCATACGGATTGAATTCCTGAATCGCGGCGTTATGCAGGTGGATATTCAGATGGGTATTCACCGCCGCGCCAATTGGCGTCATATCCGGCGGCCCATGCCAGGCCAGCCGCACGCCAAATGCCTGACAGAGCACCGCCAGTTTCAGCGCCGGGGTGATTCCGCCCAGTTGAGAGACGTGGCAGCGGATAAAATCAATGCGACGGTTAACCACCAAGTCGTGCCATTCGGCCGGATTGTTAAACAGTTCACCCAGCGCCAGAGGCACGCAGGAATGGGCACGCACCTGCTCCAGCCAGCCGGATTGCTGAGGCGAGACAATATCTTCGATAAAGTACGGCTGATAAGGTTCAACGGCTTTGGCAAACTGGATCGCCTGCTGTGGGAACAGGCGTTCGTGGACGTCGTGCAGGATATGGAAGCGATTGCCGTACTTTTCCCGCAGCGCCTTAAACATCGCCACGGTGTTGGCCATATATTCATCCTGATCGTAGTAAGCGCCTGGCGTGGGCTGTCGGGTGCTGTGCATCCCTTCCGGCGTGCCGCCGTAAAAGCCAAGCTGGCAGCGAATATGACGATGACCGTCGGCGAGTAATGTATCGATCTGGGGATAGAGGCCTTCCAGCGTTTCCGCCGACGCGTGGCTGTAAACAGCGATGGCATCTTTCGATTTACCGCCGAAGAGCTGATAAAGCGGCATACCGGCCAGCTGCCCTTTGATATCCCACAGCGCCATATCCACGCCAGAGACCGCATTGTTGATCACCGGACCATTCCGCCAGTAGGCATTCACCATCATCATCTGCCACAAATCTTCAATGGCATTGGCATCGCGGCCAATCAGCAATGGCTTAAGATAGTCATCCACCATGGTTTTCACCGCCAGTGGGCGTTGCTGGAAGGTTGCGCAGCCATAACCAATGATATTTTTATCGGTGGTCACACGGACCACAATCAAATTATGGCGGTCAGGTTTAGTGATAAAACATTCAATATTTTTAATCAGCGTGGGTGACATTAAAATAGGCTCCGGTCTGGATCAGGTGGTCACTGAAGAGGTTTACCCCGGTTAATGTGCAGTACTATGAAGCTATTTATCGGCTGGCGTAAACCCTTTTTTTCGTCTGTTTTTTTGGTCTGAAAAGCGTCAATATTATCGCCAAAAACCAGACCAATTATTGATTAGCCTGACTTTTAACGCCTGCTGATGGCGAACTGTGAGCTGAATCAACATTTATTGGTTTGTTTTAGGTTGAGGGTTTCTCTACTATTTCGCCTGGAATATCAGATCGTTTCAGGAGCAGGCTTCATGGGAATTACCGCGACAAGTCAAAAGATAATAGAGCTGGTAGGGGGCGCCGGAAATATAAATAAAGTCTGGCACTGCATGACCCGTCTGCGTTTTGATCTGGTTGATAAGAGCAAAATACGCCAGGCCGATATTAAGGCGTTACCGGGAGTATTAGGCGCACAGATTCAGAGCGATCAGTTTCAGATCATTATCGGGCCGAAGGTCAATGAGTGGTATCAGGCGATTTTGCCTCAGGTGTCGCCGGATGCCGATCGGCCAGCCGCCGCGGGAAAAGCCAGAAAAGGGCTAATTTCGCTATTTATGGATACGGTCTCCGGGGTATTTGGTCCGATTGTACCGGCCATCGCGGGTGCCGGGATGATCAAAGGTTTGCTGGCAGGATTGATTGCCCTGAAGGTGATTTCAGCCAGCAGCGATACGGTGGTGGTCATTGATTTGATTGCCAGCGGCGTGTTCTATTTTCTGCCGTTTTTCCTGGCAATTTCAGCCGCGAAGATGTTCAAAACCAACGAGTATCTGGCTGCGGCGGTTGCGGCCTGTCTGATGTATCCCTCGCTGATTGACGCAGCGAAAGCGTTGGCCAGCCATGCACCCGGCGCGGTGGACACCATTTACTTCTTCAACGTGGTGCCGGTATCGGTGTTTAATTACGCCTCCAGCGTGATCCCGATTATTTTCTCTGTGCTGGCGCTCAGTTATATCCATCGTTGGGTCGACCGGTTTATGCCGGACGTACTAAAAACGGTTTTCACCCCGACATTGACGCTGTTTATTGCTGCATTAGTCGCGCTGGTGGTGATTGGACCAATGGGCATCTGGCTGGGCAAGCTGTTGGCCTGGTTTATCGAAGGGTTATTTGGCATTTCGGCAAGCTTCGCGGGTCTGGTGGTCGGTGCCATTCGCCCGGTAGCGATTCTGACGGGAATGCATCACGCCATGACGCCGATTGCGTTGCAGAACTTTACCGATCGCGGCTATGACATGTTGATGCCAATGATGTTTATGGCAAACATGGCGATAGCCGGCGCGACATTCGCTATCTGGCTGCATTGCAAGACGCGTCAGGAGAAGTCCGTGGTGCTTTCTGCAGCGATATCAGCGTTATTGGGGATTACCGAGCCGGCGCTGTTTGGGGTGTTAACGCGTTATAAGAAAGCCTTTATCGCTGCCACCATTGCCAGTTCATTAGCCTCGGCCTTTATCGCCTTCTTCGGCGTGCGGTTATACGGTTATATCCTGTCGAGCATCTTCAGTTTGCCCGCCTACATCGGTCCCTATTTCGTTTTCGCCTTGATGGGCGTGGCGATAGCGTTGGTGTTGTCGTTTACGCTGACGATGTTGTTGGTCAGGAATAAACCATCGGAGAGTGCTGAGCAGGTGGTTGAGAGCGAGGCGTGATGGGGTTTTGGAGTTGAGGTCATGGGTGAGTGCGGTGGCACGGTGTCAGCACAGATCAAAACCGGTTCCGGGGGTAAGGCGTCAGCATAGAGTGCCTTATCCGAGGCGCCGTAAATACATCCCTGTAGGCTTGGCTGCGGCATCCCTGCCGCAGACACTCGGCTAAGGCACTCTATGCCGCCACCCAATAGCATTGGTGTCGTTGGCTGTATTCGTGGACGCACAGGTCAAGACCAGCTCGGGTGAAACGGCGTCAGCATAGAGTGCCTTATCCGAGACGCCGTAAATACATCCCTGTAGGCTTGGCTGCGGCATCCCTGCCGCAGACACTCGGCTAAGGCACTCTATGCCGCCACCCAATAGCATTGGTGTCGGTGGCTGTATTCGTGGACGCACAGATCAAGACCAGCTCGGTGGCACGGCATTGCTGCAGTGTTTCCCAGACGCACAATTCCAAAGTATGCCGCTGTAAACGGTTTTGACGTGTGCATCCCCATTTAAACAGGTGACACTGAAGCGTCGAGGAAGGGAGAGAAGGTTGATAGCGAGTCTTCGGCGACAGGGATGTCGCCGCTGAGCCCCCAGGGATGGGTTTACGGCGTCTTTGCGTTCAACCTTCTCTCCCTGAACGGGATACCGGGCCACGCAGACGACTTACTGGCTATCAGCGGCGACAACCTCTTCGCCTCAACTACTTACCTTCAGCAATTACCGCGCGATTTTAGCCAGTAGATTGTGCACAAACTTCGGCACGACTTCACTCGCTAAACCGTAGTCTTTTTCTTCGAACTCACTGCCGACCTGGCTGGGCTCGAGGTTCAGCTCGACGGTATGCGCGCCCTGCAATTTGGCTTCGTGAACGAAACCTGCGGCGGGGTAAACGTGGCCTGATGTTCCGATGGCGACGAAATAGTCGGCCTCGCTCAATGCCGCGTAAATCTCGTCCATCTGTAATGGCATCTCGCCAAACCAGACGACGTGGGGACGCAATACTGACGGGAACTGGCAACAATGACAGCGATCTTCTGGCTTAACGTCATCACCCCAATGCAGGATCTGCCCGCTGGTGGCACAACGCACTTTCAGCAACTCACCGTGCATGTGGATTACGTGACTGTTCCCTGCACGCTCATGCAGGTTGTCGATATTCTGCGTCACCAACAGGAAATGATCGCCCAACGCGGCTTCCAGTTCCGCCAGCGCTTCGTGGGCGGCGTTCGGCTGGATCTCCGGCTGTTGCAACTGACGACGGCGGGCATTGTAGAAGTCTTGCACTTTTTGCGGATCGCGCGCAAAACCTTCCGGCGTGGCCACATCTTCGACTTTATGATCTTCCCATAAGCCATCGGCCGCGCGGAAAGTCCGGATACCCGACTCGGCAGAAATACCTGCGCCGGTCAACACCACCACGCGTGGCAATGGATGTTGGGCTATCTCAATATTGCGATCGCGCTCAAAAATACGCTGACGAAAACGCTGGTGCACCTGGCGTCGGGTCTTCTTGTATCGCGCCAGACGCAGTCGGCGACGGGGAGTTCGCATCATAATTTCTCTATTCCTTAACGTGCAGGAATGCGGCACCGCGCATTCCACCTGCGTCTCCGTGACGCGCCTTTTCAAACCTCGGTGGTTTGGCAACCGGCAGCAGATGAGGTCTTACCTTCTCTGCCAGGCCGTCATACAGCGCGTCGAAATTGGACAATCCACCCCCCAGTACAACCAGATGCGGGTCTACCAGCGTCAGCAGGTTACCCAGACAAACGGCCAGCAACTCCCGGTATCGGTCGGTATGGGCGATGGCTTGCGGATCTCCCTGATAATAGCGGGAGATAATCTCGGGTGCACTGAGAGCCTGCTGATTATGCAGCTGCCAGAGGCGGGAAAATCCCGAGCCCGACAGCCAGGAATCAATGCACCCAGTCTTGCCACAGCCACATCGCGGCTGCACTACGTTTTGTCCCAGCACGTCCAGCGCATCAATCGGCAAACGCGTGTGGCCAAACTCGCCCACCACGTAATTGCGCCCGGTTAACGGCTTGCCGTCAACAATCAGTCCGCCGCCAACGCCAGTGCCAAGGATCAGCCCCATCACCACCGGATAGGTCTGAAACTCTTCATCCCAGGCTTCCGAGAGGGCAAAACAGTTGGCGTCGTTATCGATGCGCACATCGCGACCCAGCCGTTGCGAGAGATCGGCCTGCAACGTTCTGCCCGTCGCGGCGGGCACGTTGGCGGTGAACAGCGTGCCATCGTCCGGCACCGGGATCCCTGGCACGCCAATGCCCACGCTGCCCCGTTGACCACTAAAGGCATCGGCTTCTTCCGTGAGCGCAACCAGCAGATCCACCAGCGCCTGATAGTCGTCTTTTGGCGTGACGACCCGCTTAGTCCAGACCTGCTGAAGCTGAAGGTTATACACCCCCAGCGCAATCTTGCTGCCGCCAACGTCAAAACCGTAATACATGCTGTTATTGTCCGCTCAGTACACGCGCCGGGTCGATTTTGCTCGCCCGCCGTGCGGGATACCAACTGGCAATCAGACTCAGCACCAGCGAGGTGACCAACACGATAGCCACATCTGACCAGTGCACTTCTGATGGCAGGAAGTCGATAAAGTAGATATCGCCGGACAGGAAATGATAGCCGGTTAAGGTTTCAATTCCGCGAATCAGCGGCGTGAGGTTGAATGCCGCCAGCACGCCAACCACCACGCCACTGACGCTGCCGACCAGCCCGGCCATCAGGCCATACCAGACAAAGATAGCGCGGATCAGGCCATCCTTCGCCCCGAGCGTGCGCAATACCGCAATGTCGCCACTCTTATCCTTCACCGCCATCACCAGCGTTGAAACGATGTTGAAACAGGCCACGCCAATCACCAGCACCATCGCCAGATACATAATGGCGCGGATCATCTGGATATCGCGATACATGTAGCCATAGGTGCCAATCCAGCTGCGGATATAGACGTAAGAATGCGTCACTTCACCGGCATCACGCACCAGCTTTTGCGCGGCAAACGGGTCGCTCATCTTCAGCGCAATGCCCGTGACGTTGTCACCCATGCCTAAATATTGCTGCGCATCGCCCAGTGGAACCAATGCCAGGCTGTGATCCAACATGCCGCTGAGCGCTAAAATGCCGCTCACCTGCAAACGTACGCGCTTCGGTTGCAGCAGCTTATGCTCGGGATCGCTGTTGGGGATCATGATGGTCAGCCAGTCGCCCTGCTTAACTTTCAGGCTGGTCGCCACGCCCTGACCAAGAATGATTTGCTGTTTGCCGGCGCTGAAACTCTGCCAGGCATTGTTCTGCACATACTTCGGCAACGCGCTCAGGTTGTTTTCCTGCTGAGGATCGACGCCCTTCACCTGAACCGCCTGCAGCTTCGCGCCGCTTTCAATCAGCCCGGTGAAGTTGATGTACGGTGCAGCCGCAGCGATGCCTTTCACCTGCTCTACCTTCGGCAGCAGTTGCTGCCAGCCGGTAAAGGGCTGATTGACCGGCTCGATTTCGCCATGCGGCACTACCGCCAGGATACGGTTATTCAGCTCGCGCTCGAAACCGTTCATCGCACTCAGCCCCACGATCAGTACCGCCACGCCCAGCGCAATACCGACGGTGGAAATCACCGAGATCAACGACACCATGCCGCTACGGCGACGCCCACGGCTGAACCGCAGGCCAAGAAGAAGAGAAAGATTGCCCGCCATTACGCCTTCCCTGCCAGTAACACGTCTCCGCTTAGCTGGCCGTCACGCATCTCCATCTGGCGGTTAAGCCGCTTCGCAAGATGTAAATCGTGGGTTACCACCAGGAAAGCCGTGCCCTGACGCACGTTCAGTTCGCCCAGCAGATCGAAAATGGCATCCGCGTTGCGGGCATCCAGATTACCGGTGGGCTCATCCGCCAGCACCAGACGCGGATTGTTCACCAGCGCACGGGCGATGGCCACACGCTGACGCTCGCCGCCGGAAAGCTCGGACGGACGGTGTTTCGCACGCTTATCCAGACCCACGGCCGTCAGCATCTCCATCGCTTTGGCTTCGGCCTCGGCTTTGCCCACTTTGCCAATCAGCAGCGGCATCGCCACGTTTTCCATCGCCGTAAAGTCCGGCAACAGATGGTGGAACTGGTAAATAAAGCCCAGCTCGCGGTTACGCAGTTCAGCCTTCGCCGAGGAGCTCATGCCGTTAAGGGATTTGCCGTTGAACACCACATCGCCAGAGGTGGGCGTATCCAGCCCGCCCAGCAGATGCATCAGGGTGCTTTTACCGGAGCCGGAGCTGCCGACAATCGCCATCATTTCGCCAGGGGCCACGCTGAAGGAGACATTGCGCAGCACATCCGTCTGGACGCTGCCTTCCTGATAGCGTTTGCACAGGTCATTGCACTGCAACAGAATCGGGTTACTCATAACGTAAAGCCTCAGCGGGTTGTACGGCGGCGGCGCGCCATGAAGGATACAGCGTGGAAAGCAGCGCCACGACCATCGCCGTTACCACAATGGTGATCACTTGCGGAATGGAAATTTCTACCGGCAGCGCCGCGCCATCAAGGAACGCGCCAATCAACGGCATCAGGTTATTCAGCTGGCTGGCTAACAGCACGCCGAGCAGCGCGCCCAGCACCGAGCCGACAATGCCTGCGGTGGCACCCTGCACCATAAACACCATCACAATTTGCCGGCGGGTTAAGCCCTGGGTTTGCAGGATCGCCACTTCGCCCTGCTTCTCCATGATCAGCAGACCCAGCGAGGTGATGATGTTAAAGGCTGCCACGGCGACGATCAGGCTCAGCAGCAGGCCCATCATGTTTTTCTCCATGCGCACCGCCTGGAACAGCTCGCCTTTACGCTCGCGCCAGTCTTTCCATACCAGCCCTTCCGGCAGCTTTTGCTGGCTGAGGCTGTCAACCTGCAGCGGCTTATCCAGCCACAGACGCCAACCGGTGATGTTGCCCGCCGGATAACGCATCAGTCTTGAGGCATCCTGCTGATTTACCAGAATCTGATAACCGTCCACCTCACTGTTGGCGGCGAAGGTGCCCACCACGGTGAACAGACGCTGGCTCGGCAAGCGGCCCATCGGCGTGAACTGGCTGGCAGAAGGCACCATCAGACGCAGCTCTTCACCGCGCTTCACGCCCAGCTGGGTCGCCAGCTGTTCACCAATGATCACGTTATATTTGCCGGGCTGCAGATCGGTCTGCTTGACGTTCACCAGATAAGGCGAAAGGGGATCCGGTTCATCCGGGTTGATGCCCAGCATCACGCCCACGCCGACGCTGCGGGCGCTTTGCAGCACCACATCCCCGGTGGTCAGCGGCGTAATTTTCTTCGTTCCTTGCAGCTTGAGGCTGTCAGCCGGCAGCTGTTGCGGATTGATCGAGCCTTTGTCGCTGGTAATCAGCGCCTGAGGCATCAAATTGAGGGTGCTCTTCTCGAGCTCATGCTCAAAACCGTTCATCACCGATAACACGGTGACCAGCGCCAGCACGCCAAGCGTGATGCCGATGGCGGAGAGCCAGGAAACAAACCGGCCGAAGCGGTCTGAAGCTCGTCCACGCATATAGCGCAGACCGATAAATAACGCGACAGGTTGATACATGTAATCCGTCTTCTGGCAAAGCGTTGGCAAAAAGTGATCGAAGATAATAAAGGTTAGCCCGGCGTTATGGAACCTCTAAGCCGCTGACTGTGCAGCTTTGTTTTGTCAGCAACGGCAACAATGGCCCTCATCACCGCGATATCGCACAAAAAACAGCCGCTAATTGCTCAATTGTCGGCCGTGAATCGGCTTACAATACTATTAACCCCTCTCAAAAAGAGGTAATACGTTAAGTGCAATATCGCCGTAGAGTCAGCCCAGGAGTGGTAAAAATGTCTAAATATCCTAAAGGCAGCATTGTCAGGCACAAAACCGGCGACATTAAAGGCATGGTAGTGAACGTGTTCGAACAGGGCGATTCACCCGCGGGTTACTACGTAAAGTGGGATGACGGCAACCACAGCTATCACGGTGAAAAAGAGCTGATCTGGGCAAACATTGACCGACCTAAGATGCACTACACCCAACAATCGCCGAAATAGAGGTATACTCCGGTTAGCTGAAGGGGAACACGGTTCCCTGCTCTCCATTTTGCGAAGAGACCGTCTGACTGATTATGCCTGAACACATTCGTTACACCCTGCCCGTAAAAGCAGGTGACCAGCGCCAGTTAGGTCAACTGACCGGTGCCGCCTGTGCGGTGGAATGCGCTGAAATCATCGAACGCCATCCTGGCCCGGTGATGTTAATCGCCCCCGACATGCAAAATGCCCTCCGCCTGTATGATGAGATCAAACAGTTTACCGACGAGCCGGTGATGAGCCTGGCCGACTGGGAAACGCTGCCTTTTGACAGTTTCTCACCGCATCAGGACATTATTTCCTCACGCCTTTCCACGCTCTACCAGTTGCCGATGATGGAACGCGGTGTGCTGATCCTGCCGGTGAATACGCTGTTGCAGCGGGTTTGTCCGCACAGCTTCCTGCACGGGCACGCGCTGGTGATGAAGAAAGGCCAGCGGCTGTCGCGCGATACCTTGCGCAGCCAGCTTGAACAGGCCGGTTACCGTCACGTCGATCAGGTGATGGAACATGGCGAATACGCCACCCGTGGCGCGCTGCTGGATCTCTATCCGATGGGCAGCGACCAGCCCTACCGCATCGACTTCTTTGATGACGAGATCGACAGCCTGCGCTTGTTCGACGTCGACAGCCAGCGCACGCTGGAAGAGGTTCCGGCGGTTAACCTGCTGCCGGCGCATGAATTCCCGACCGACAAAGCGGCGATTGAGCTGTTCCGCACCCAGTGGCGCGAACATTTCGAGGTGCGCCGCGAGTCCGAACACATTTATCAGCAGGTGAGCAAAGGCACGCTGCCGACCGGCATTGAGTACTGGCAGCCGCTGTTCTTCGACCAGCCGTTGCCGGCGCTGTTCAGCTATCTGCCGGAAAACACCCTGCTGGTGAACACCGGCGATCTGGAAGTCAGCGCCGATCGTTTCCTGCTGGATGTCACCTCCCGCTTTGAAAGCCGCCGCGTGGATCCTATGCGCCCGCTGTTGCCGCCAGAAAAGCTCTGGCTGCGCACCGATGAGCTGTTTAGCGAGCTGAAAAACTGGCCGCGCGTGCAGTTAAAAAGCGAAGAGCTGCCGAAGAAAGCCGCTAATACCAACTTGCAGTATCACCCGCTGCCGGATCTGGCGGTGCAGGCGCAGGCCAAAGTGCCGCTGGATACCTTGCGTCGCTTCCTGGAAGAATTCAGCGGCCCGGTAATCTTCTCGGTTGAGAGTGAAGGCCGCCGTGAAGCGCTGCAGGAGTTGCTGGCGCGGATTAAAATTTTGCCTCAGGGCGTGCATACCTTTGCCGAAGCCGAAGCGGCCGGTCACTATCTGATGATTGGTGCCAGCGAAAAAGGCTTCGTCGACGGTTTGCGCCAGCGGGCGTTTATCTGCGAAGGCGATCTGCTGGGCGAACGCGTCAGCCGTCGTCGTCAGGACAGCCGCCGCACCATTAACCCTGATGTATTAATCCGTAACCTCGCCGAACTGCGTTCCGGGCAGCCGGTGGTGCACCTCGAGCATGGCGTGGGTCGCTACATCGGGCTGACCACGCTGGAAACCGGCGGTATCACCGCCGAGTACCTGATGCTGACCTACGCCGGTGACGCCAAGCTGTATGTGCCGGTGTCGTCGCTGCACTTGATCAGCCGCTATGCCGGCGGTGCGGATGAGAACGCGCCGCTGCATAAGCTCGGCAGCGATGCCTGGTCACGGGCGCGGCAGAAAGCCGCCGAGAAAGTGCGTGATGTGGCCGCGGAGCTGCTGGATATCTACGCCCAGCGTGAAGCCAAGAGCGGTTTTGCCTTTAAGCACGATCGTGAGCAATATCAGCTGTTCTGCGAGAGTTTCCCGTTCGAAACCACCCCCGACCAGGCGCAGGCAATCAATGCCGTCCTCAGTGATATGTGCCAGCCGCTGGCGATGGATCGTCTGGTGTGCGGCGACGTCGGCTTCGGTAAAACCGAAGTGGCGATGCGAGCTGCCTTCCTCGCGGTGGAAAACCACAAACAGGTTGCGGTGCTGGTGCCGACCACCCTGCTTGCTCAGCAGCATTACGATAACTTCCGCGACCGTTTCGCCAACTGGCCGGTGCGCATTGAGATGCTTTCCCGCTTCCGAACCGCCAAAGAACAAACGGCGATCCTTGAGCAGGCCAGAGAAGGCAAAATCGATATTCTGATTGGCACGCATAAACTGCTGGCCAATGAGATCAAGTGGCGCGATTTGGGACTGCTGATCGTCGATGAAGAGCACCGCTTCGGCGTGCGTCATAAGGAACGCATTAAAGCGATGCGCGCCGACGTGGATATCCTGACGCTGACCGCCACGCCGATCCCGCGCACGCTGAATATGGCGATGAGCGGCATGCGCGACCTGTCGATTATTGCCACGCCACCGGCACGTCGCCTGGCGGTAAAAACCTTTGTGCGTGAGTTCGACGATCTGGTGGTGCGCGAAGCTATCCTGCGTGAAGTGCTGCGTGGTGGCCAGGTTTACTATCTGTACAACGACGTCGAAAACATCGAGAAAGCGGCTAATCGCCTGTCTGAACTGGTTCCGGAGGCCCGTGTGGCCATCGGCCACGGTCAGATGCGTGAGCGCGAGCTGGAACGGGTGATGAATGATTTCCACCATCAGCGCTTCAACGTGCTGGTGTGTACCACCATCATCGAAACCGGTATCGATATTCCGACCGCCAACACCATCATCATCGAGCGCGCGGACCATTTCGGTCTGGCACAGTTACACCAGTTGCGCGGCCGCGTGGGACGTTCACACCACCAGGCGTATGCCTGGCTGATGACGCCGCATCCGAAAGCGATGACGTCCGATGCGCATAAGCGTCTGGAAGCACTCGCCTCTCTGGAAGATTTGGGCGCCGGGTTTGCGCTGGCGACCCACGATCTGGAAATTCGTGGCGCGGGTGAGCTGTTGGGTGAAGGACAAAGCGGACAGATGGAAACCATTGGCTTCTCGCTGTATATGGAGCTGCTGGAAAATGCCGTTGAGGCGCTGAAAGAAGGCCGTGAACCGTCGCTGGAAGATCTGACCAATAGTCAGACTGACATTGAGCTGCGGATGCCTTCCCTGTTGCCAGATGAGTACATTCCGGATGTGAACACCCGTCTGTCGTTCTATAAACGGATCGCCAGCGCGCAGGAAGAAGGCGAGTTGCAGGATCTGAAAGTCGAACTGATCGACCGCTTTGGCCTGTTGCCGGATGCCGCACGTAATCTGCTGGACACTGCTTCGCTGCGCCTGATGGCGAAGAAGATCGGCATTCGTCGGGTGGAAGCCAGCGACAAAGGCGGCTTTATTGAGTTCGCCGAGAAGAATCTGGCTAATCCAGGCTGGCTGATTGGGTTGTTGCAGAAGGAACCGCAGCACTGGCGGCTTGATGGCCCGACCAAAATCAAGTTTATCCGCGACCTGGCTGACCGCAAGTTAAGGATGAAATGGGTCGGTGACTTTATGGCTCAGGTACTGGCGAACGCCGCCTGAGCCTGACTCAGCAATAAAAAAAGCGGCTAATCAGCCGCTTTTTTTCTGTCCGCGAGATGCCCACGACAGTAAGCATCTTATCAGGCAGCTACGCGCGTGGCGTCAACTGCCGGATTTTACGCTTTGTCGTTCAGCACCAGCTGACCATTACTGTCCAGCGGGATACGGGTGCCTGGGTCGTTATCCATACGGATTTTGCCCTGGTCGTTACCGATTTTATAGGTAACGTCATAACCCATCATTTTTTCCTGCTTGTCGTAAACGGTTTTGCAGCGCTGCTCGGTGGTGGTGTAGGTATCCCGATCCTGCAGTGCGCCCTGCACCTGATTACCACCGTAGCCACCGGCCACTGCACCGGCAACGGTTGCCACGTCGCGACCGCGACCGCCGCCAAACTGATGGCCCAACACGCCACCCGCTACCGCGCCCAGTACTGAACCGGCAATACGGTGCTCATCCTGCACGGCGCGACGGTGTGTCAGCGTCACGTTACGGCATTCCTGACGTGGGTTTTTGGTCGTTTCTTTGATTGGTGTTGCGGAAAGCACCTGCGCATACTGCGGGCTGCGATCAAAAACGTTCATGCCTGCAACAGCAGCGACGCCCAGGGCCGCTGCCACACCAATTCCGATACCTGCCAACATTGATTTATTCACAGGACGTTCTCCTGAAATTGTTACCGCGCAATTTAGCCTGCAGCCCATTCCGTAGCAGAGACCATTACCTGGCGTGCGCGACGCGCCATGTGGTGTTGGGGTAATTTTGCGCATCAGGACCAATTGTGACAATAAGAATACCGGACGAAATCACGTCCAGTTACCATAAGAGAAAGCTTTTAAGAGTGTTCCGATCGACGGCTTTGCGGGGCGGTAAAAGAAGAAAGGCTTATAGTAAACGCGTCACTATAAGCCTTGATGCTTGCAAATACTGTGGTACTACAACGACTAAATTGCGATCAATGCATTTTCAGGCGCGGACGGATCACCCGGTTAATGCTGCCAACCAGCATCATCAGGCCGGTTTTGAAGTAGCCGTGCAGCGCCACCTGGTGCATACGGTACAGCGAAATGTAAACGAAACGCGCAATGCGCCCTTCCACCATCATCGAACCGCGCATCAGGTTACCCATCAGGCTTCCCACCGTACTGAAGCGAGAGAGCGACACCAGCGAACCGTGATCCTTATAGACATAGGATTTCAGGCTCTGGCCTTTAATCTGCGCCAGGATGTTACCCAGTACCAACGAAGCCATCTGGTGAGCAGACTGCGCGCGCGGCGGCACAAATCCACCGGATGGCAGTGCACAGGATGCACAGTCACCAATGGCGAAGATGCTGTCATCCAGTGTGGTTTGCAGCGTAGGCTTCACCACCAGCTGATTGATGCGGTTAGTTTCCAGACCGCCAATCTCTTTCATAAAGTCAGGCGCTTTGATCCCCGCTGCCCACACCATCAGATCGGCATCGATAAACTCGCCCGATTTGGTGTTCAGTCCTTTTTTATCGGCGCTGGTCACCATGGTCTGCGTTAATACCCGCACGCCCAGCTTGGTCAGTTCCTGATGCGCCGCGGTGGAGATACGTGGCGGCAGCGCTGGCAGAATACGCTCACCGGCTTCCACCAGCGTGACGTTCAGCGCGCTGTTATCCAGCCCCTTGTAACCGTAGCTGTGCAGCTGTTTGACCGCATTATGCAGCTCGGCCGACAGCTCGACGCCGGTGGCGCCTGCACCAACAATGGCGATGTTCACTGTGTCCTGCGGCCCTTCGCTGGAAGAGAATTTCAGGAACAGGTTGAGCATTTCATTGTGGAAACGACGCGCCTGGTGCGGGTTATCAAGGAAGATGCAGTGGTCTTTTACACCCGGCGTACCAAAGTCGTTAGAGGTACTGCCCAGCGCCATCACCAGGGTGTCATAGGCCAGTTCACGTTCAGGGACCAACAGCTCACCCTGCGCATCGCGGATCTCAGACAGCTGCAGGCGTTTGCCTTCGCGGTCGATATCGGTCAGCGTGCCCAGCTGGAACTGGAAACCGTGATTGCGGGCATGCGCCAGGTAGCTCAGTCCATCAATCCCTTCATCCAGCGATCCGGTGGCCACTTCATGCAGCAGCGGTTTCCACAGGTGGCTGGTGTTACGATCGACCAGAGTGATTTCAGCCTTTTTCTTACGCCCCAACTTGTGACCCAGCTGAGTAGCAAGTTCAAGTCCACCTGCCCCTCCGCCAATAATGACAATTTTCTTCAGTGGTGTAGTCAATTGACCCCCTTAAATTGTGAACCGATCGTTAACTAAAGGTTAAATTAATATCCTTAGTAAACATAGGGTTGGCGAGTTTAATTCGCTATCTGCTGGCAGAATAGCACGGGGATGAAGCAGAGATCTCTTAAAATTGATGCAGGTCAATTTTTACCAACGATCTCAGAATAGTACGAAGAAATAAGGGGCAGGACGCAGCCGGATGACTGCGCCCTTAAGCGTTAACCGAGGGTTTTAAAGGCCTTGATGCGTTGCAGATGTTGCGCGATATTTTTGAATTTATGGCCCTGCACGTCGTCCCAGATAATCTCATAGGTGCTTTGCAACGCCTCTGCCGAACGCTGACTGTCCAGCGCGTCATCGTTGCGTGAGAGAATGGCCAGGCAGCGGTCACGGTTCTTCTCGCGGAAATTGCTGACGCATTTCGTCGCCAGATCGACATACTCTTCCGGGCGATTAATTTTCCCCACCATGTTCTCTTCAGGCCAGAGGTTCGGATTGAAGATGACCTGGCGGATATCGCTGAGAAAACCAATGCGCTCGGCCCAAAAGCCACCTAAGCCCACGCCGCAAATCAACGGCCTTTCATCGTCAGTGCTGCGCAGCAGTTTATCGGTCTCATTCAGCAGATACTGCATATCATGCTTGGGATGCAGCGTGCTGTAGCTCAGCAAGCGCACATCCGGGTCAATAAACTGCAGCTGGAGAACCTTTTCATGGTTCCCCGGACTGGTGGAATCAAAACCGTGCAGATAAATGATCATCGCCATCCTCGTGGAGAATTGCCGTCAGCTGCCTTTTTGCTCCAGCCAGCGCGATTGCAGCGCGGTCAGGGCCTTGTTCGCTTCTTTCCAGCGAGGCGAATCCAGCAGCTGCTGGCGGGTAAATGTTCCCCGATGATACAACCGGCTGACGCGTTCGGCGTTGATCGGCGACAGATTATCCAACACGCTGACCGCACCCTGACGGTTATTGCAGACCAGTATCATATCGCAGCCGGCATCCAGCGATGCCTGGCCACGCTCTGCGTAGCTGCCCATAATCGCCGCACCTTCCATCGACAGATCGTCCGAGAAAATCACGCCGTCATACCCTAACTCGCCGCGAAGCACGGTCTGTAACCAGTGGGACGATCCGCTTGCCGGACGGGGATCGATCTGAGTATAGATAACATGCGCCGGCATGATCGCATCCAATGCCTGCTCTTCAATCAGCTGTTTGAAAATCTGCATGTCGTGCTGGCGAATTTCCTGCTCGCTGCGGTCATCACGCGGCGTCTCTTTGTGCGAATCGGCACTGACCGCACCATGGCCGGGGAAATGTTTGCCGGTGGTTTTCATACCCGCGTCGTGCATCCCGCGGATAAACTGACGCGCCATGCGTAAAGCGATGGCCGGATCTTCATGGAAGCTGCGCTCACCAATGGCCGCGCTGCCGTGGCCGATATCCAGCACCGGCGCAAAGCTGATGTCGATATCCATGGCGATCATTTCTGAGGCCATTAACCAGCCGGCCTGCTGGGCCAGCTCGGCGGCCTTCGCTTCGTTATTTAACGCGTAGAAAGACTGCATGGCGGGCAAACGGGTAAAGCCCTCACGAAAGCGCTGAACGCGTCCGCCTTCCTGATCGACGGCAACCACCAGCCGGTTGCGCGAAGCCGCGCGAATTTGCCTGACCAGTTCGGCCAGCTGCGCAGGATCGTGATAATTACGGCTAAACAGGATCAACCCGCCGACCAGCGGGTGCTGTAAAATCTCACGCTCTTCTGCATCCAGCTCGTAGCCGAGCACGTCTAACATTACCGGTCCCACACTTCACCTCTTAATCTGATAACACCCGCTGCCAGGCTTCTGCTGCCAGCGTGTAAAACATCGGTTGTTGAGTCTGCTGCCAGCGCAGCTCATACCAGCTGGCCATCAGCAGTCGCAGCCACGGCTGCCAGCGCTGCATCTGATGCGTCAGCGCCTGCTGGTCAATATTCTGTTGCGCGGCATAGCAAGCCGTTAGCTGCTGTTGTTGTTGCTGGTTGAGGCCGTTGCCCGCCACTATCGCCGCCAGCTCCAGCGCCACATCGCCATCACTGGCGTATTCCCAGTCGATAAGCTGCAAGCTGTCCCGATGACGGATGACATTGCCGCCATGGATATCCATATGCAGTAACGCCAGCCGCAGCGGCCTGGGCTCACCCTGCTGTTGGCACTTTTTAAGCGCCCGCAGCCAGCCATGATGGCGACGCGTCGGGCAACTTAACTGCCAGTACTGCTGTAACAGCGACAGCAGAGAAAGCCGGTAGCCGCTCAGTGGCTGCGCGTGCAAGGTGGCCACCTTTGAGGCAACCGCCTCAAGGTGCTGAATAAACCCCTGCCGATCCAGCGCTTCGCCAGGCTGCCAGCCCAGCAGTAACCACTCTGCGTTAAAACCCTGCACCGCTGGTGCAAGACCACTGCCTGAGAGTTTGCGCAGAATATGGTACTCGCGACGGCGATCGACGCCGGGAACAGGCTCGGCTTTTCGCTGATGGCGAGCCAGCAAGGTCAGGTCGCCCACCACGACTTTTCCGGTCTGGCCGGTGAGCCCGGTCAGCGGAAAAAAAGAACCGGCGGATTGCGCCGCCGGAAACTGTTGGGTGATCAGCCTGGCAAGCGCCGGATCAATGCTGGACGACACCGTTGCCTGACCAGATGATTTCACCAGTCTGCACCAGCATCAGCTGCATTTGCAGCGAAGGCGTTTTCACATCGCCCTGCACGTTGCTGTACAACACATACTGCGCGCCAACAATACGCGCCAGACCCACTGCTTTACTGCGTGAGCCCAGGCTGTCTTCTGCTGACAGGCCCAGCGTCTGCTTAGCGGTCGCTAGCTGCTGCGGCGTGACCAGCGTGAACTGGGTATTATTATCCAGTGCCGTGTGCAGCGCAGCGGTAGCTTTAGAGATTTGCAGGCTGCCGTTGGTGCTGTTTTTCACCCCATCCACCAGCAGAACGCTGCCGGCGGTGACGCCATCGGCTTTCAGCATCTGCGCAATCAATGGCGAGACGCTGGCATCCCAGTTAATGGACTGGAACTTCGGCGGCTGTGGTACGGTTTCCGCTGGCGGTGGCTCAACAGGCGGTTGGACTGGCTGAGTCGGCTGCACCGGCTCGACCGGCGCAGGCTTCTGCGGTTGCTGCTGTTCATTCACACAGCCCGCCAGGATCAGCGCCAGTAACACGACACCCGAGAGTTTGATTAACTTCCTTTCCACGCAATAACTCCTAAAGATACAAATAGAGCCTGACTTTGCTCGCCGTCAGGTTACCGGTTTGCGATGATATTTCAATATTGCCATTGGCGGCCACGGTGGTGGTGCGCGGGGCTTCAAACGGGGTGATTTCCAGACCTTTGTCATCATACCAGTAGAAACGGTAGTGAACGGTTACCGGCTTCACCTGCTGGTTATAAAGCACCGAGGAGGCCCGCTGCTGCCCTTCATTTTCGGACATCACCGGCTGATCGGTGGTGATCCCGGCTGACAGGACCGATGACTCCATCACCAACGACTGCGAGGTATTGATGGTGGTGGGAGGGCTGCTGCATCCGCTGAGCAGCGCCAGTAACGTTATGCCTGTGGCAATCGCCCGCATAGTGAGGTGTGTCCGTATCAGAGGGCTAGTTAGCCAGCATTGGGCCTAAAGGACGACCACCGACGAGATGGAAGTGGATATGATAAACCTCCTGCCCGCCGTGTTTATTGCAGTTCATGATCAGACGGTAGCCATCTTCGGCAATGCCCTGATCTTTGGCAATTTTAGCCGCAACGGTGATCATCCTGCCCAGCGCCGCTTCATGGCCTGGCACCGCATCGTTGGCGGTTGGGATCACAATATTGGGAATGATCAGAATATGGGTGGGCGCTTTTGGCGAGATATCACGGAAGGCGGTCACCAGCTCATCCTGATAGACGATGTCAGCCGGGATTTCACGGCGGATAATTTTACTGAAAATCGTTTCTTCAGCCATCAGTCACTTCCTTAACGAAAAGTAGAGTTCAGGCAGTATGAGTGAGTTAGCCGTTTTCTTTCAACCTTCCCGTGACATTTCTTACGCTAATCGCCTGGCATGTCAGCATTCGGCTTGTACGGGCATGAAAAAGGGGAGCCTCAGCTCCCCTTTCGTCACGGAATAAACCCTTAACTGTTACGGATATAATCGTCCATATCGGTTTTCAGGTTATCGGATTTAGTGCCAAAAATGGCCTGAACACCGGACCCGGCAATCACCACGCCCGCCGCGCCTAATTTTTTCAGGCCAGGCTGGTCGACTTTGGTCACGTCCGCCACGCTGACACGCAGACGGGTGATACAGGCGTCCAGATTGGTGATGTTGTCTTTGCCGCCAAAGGCTGCGACCAGATTACCGGCCATCTCACTGGCGTTACCCACCGTTTGCTCTGCGGTGGTCTCTTCACGACCTGGCGTTTTCAGGTTGAATTTGGTGATCACAAAGCGGAATACGGTGTAGTAAATCAGGCCATAAATGACACCGACCACCGGGAACAGCCAGATTTTGCTGCTGTTGCCACTGAGCACCACAAAATCGATCAGGCCGTGAGAGAAGCTGGTGCCATCACGCATTCCTAACAGGATACAGATTGGGAACGCCAGACCGGCCAGCAGAATGTGGATGGCGTAGAGCACCGGGGCCACGAACATGAATGAGAACTCAATCGGTTCGGTGATGCCGGTCAGGAACGAGGTCAGTGCAGCGGAGATCATAATGCCGCCCACTTTGGCGCGGTTCTCTGGTTTCGCTGAATGCCAGATAGCGATAGCCGCCGCTGGCAGACCGTACATTTTAAACAGGAAGCCGCCGGAAAGTTTGCCCGCCGTTGGGTCACCCGCCATATAGCGTGGGATATCACCGTGGAATACCTGACCCGCCGCATTGGTAAACTCACCAATTTGCATCTGGAAAGGAACGTTCCAGATATGGTGCAGGCCAAACGGCACCAGCGTACGCTCAATCAGACCATACAGGCCGAAGGCAACAACCGGGTTCTGGTAAGCCGCCCACTGTGAGAAGTCCTGAATCGCCGTACCAATCGGTGGCCAGACAAAGGAGAGCGCCACACCGAGGAAGATCGCCGTGAAGCCAGAGATAATCGGCACAAAGCGTTTACCGGCAAAGAAGCCCAGATATTCCGGCAACTTGATACGGTAGAAGCGGTTAAACATGTATGCCGCAATCGAACCGGCAATGATGCCACCGAGTACGCCGGTATCCGCCAGATGTTTGGCTTCGATTTCCGCCGGCGGTAAATGCAGCACCAGCGGCGCGACCACCGCCATGGTTTTCACCATGATGCCATAGGCAACGACGGCGGCCAGTGCCGAAACGCCGTCATTGTTGGTGAAGCCCAGCGCCACGCCAATCGCGAAGATTAACGGCATATTGGCGAAGACTGAACCACCGGCTTCCGCCATGACGTGAGAAACCACGGCAGGCAACCAGCTGAAGTTGGCAGAACCAACGCCCAGCAGAATACCGGCTATCGGCAAAACCGACACCGGCAGCATCAGCGATTTGCCGACCTTTTGCAGGTTGGCAAAGGCATTTTTAAACATAGTGTGAAGCTCCTGAGTATGATTGCTGTTTTACGCGCGTTACGCGTGATAACGGAGGGGAGATCCCCGCTATTTTCGGAACGTCTTAGCGTTCTCGGTATTTATTACGAAGAGTAAAATAAATCGCTAAAATTTAGTTTGATGAGCATCACGTTTCATCGAAGCTTTGCACATCGTCTAGTTCAAATGGCCAGAAAATGCCAGGTTTTGCACAATAAAAAACCGCATCACCCAAAAGAGCGATGCGGAATTGCATCAACAGCCGCTGCCGGCTGACGTGAACGCCGTCGTTATGCGTCGGTTAACCGGGAGAGCGGCACGTGGAACAGATCGGAAAAGTTCTTTGTGGTGGCTTCAGCCATTTGCTCAATGCTGACGCCTTTGACCACCGCCATATATTCGGCAACATCACGCGTGTAAGCGGGCTGATTCTCTTTGCCGCGGAACGGCACCGGCGCCAGGTACGGTGAATCCGTCTCGACCAGCATACGATCGAGTGGCACGCAGCGTGCCGCTTCGCGGATGCTCTCCGCATTGCGGAAGGTGGCGATGCCCGAGAACGAGATATAGAAACCCATATCCAACAGTTTGGCGGCCGTTTCCCGATCTTCGGTGAAGCAGTGCAGCACGCCGCCACAGCCTTCCACCTTCTCTTCTTTCAGGATCGCCAGCGTGTCTTCACGCGCGTCACGCGTATGGACGATCACCGGTTTGTTCAGATCGCGTCCGATGCGGATATGCTCGCGGAAAGATGCCTGCTGCTGCTCCTTAGTCTCTTTCTGATAAAAGTAATCGAGACCCGTTTCACCCATGGCGACCACCCGCTGGTCTGCAGCCAGCTGGCGCAGTTCGGCAAAGTCATAGGGCTGTTCCTGATTCAGCGGATGAACGCCGCAGGAGTAGGCGACGTTCGGGCGATCGCCAATCAGCTCAACCATCGCTTTATAACCCGGCAGCGTGGTGGCAACTGCCAGCATAAATTTCACATCGCGCGCGGCGGCTTTCGCCAGCACGTCGCTGACATCGTTGTGCAAGGTGTCATAATCCAGTCCATCGAGATGGCAGTGCGAATCAACTAAAAACATAATTCTTCTCTATTCAGTCTGACCAGACGCCGCCGGGGTAAGCATTTGCTCCCATCCCAGCAGCTGGTCGGTCAGTAATAATTCACGGTTTACGGCAACAACGTTAAGCAGACGATCGCGGCAGACCATCCACTGGCGCACGCTTTCATGCAGTGCGCTGGTCGGCAGTTGCAGGGCCATATCGGCAATCAGCGCTTGCCGATCGACGTTGGCAATATACTGGCCGCCACCCTGCTGCCATTTCAATGCATCGACCAGTAAGGCACACAGCCAGCCGGTGCGCTGCGCGGCATCATCGGTGTTCAGCGCGGGCAGCAAGCTTAGCATATCCTCGCGCAATGCCGTCGGTAGCGCGTTACACAGCGACTGGCGGGCCGCCCAGCGCTTTTCCTCTAACAGACTGAGTGCAGCCGCCGGCGCACCGCCACTGAGACGTAAAGCGGTTATGCCATCCTGTTCTGTGGTGGAGACCTGCTTCAGCAGCCAGTTAAGGCTTTGCGCCTCATCCGGTGGAGAAAGGTGAAAGTTAAGGCAGCGACTGCGCAGCGTCGCCAGCAGTTGCGCAGGCTGCTGGCTGCAGAGCAGGAACCAGGTGTTTTTTGGCGGCTCTTCCAGCGTTTTCAGCAGCGCATTCGCCGCCGCTTCGGTCAGCTGAGCCGCATCCGGGATCCACACCACCTTCGCGCCACCCTGCTGAGCATGGTGGTAAAGCTTTTCGGTGATGCTACGCACCGCATCGATGCCAATCGAACTCTTGCCCTTTTCCGCTTCCAGGCTGTACCAGTCCGGATGGGTGTGCGCCTGCATCAGCTGGCAGGCATGGCATTCACCGCAGCTTTTCAACCCGTCACGGCGCTGGCACATCAGCCAGCGGCTGATGCCCCACACCAGCGAGGCATCGCCCATCCCCGGCAGCGCCTGCAGCAGCAATGCGTGATGACCACGCCCGGCCTGGTGCTGGCTGAGGATCTGACGATAGGGCTGATTCAGCCACGGATACCAGATCATCGCTGTTCCTTCAGCCATGCGACCAGCACCTGACGGATCGAGGCGCTGACCTGCTCAATGGACTGCGTGGCATCGACCGTTTGGATCCTGCTGTCGCTGGCGGCCAGCTCCAGGTAACGTTGACGGGTGCGGATAAAGAAGTTCAGCGACTCCTGCTCGATGCGATCCAGTTCACCACGGGCTCTGGCGCGCTGCAGGCCAATTTCTGGCGTCACGTCGAGATAGATGGTCATATCTGGCGCAAACTCGCCGAGCACGCTGTGTTTCAGCTGGCTCATCAGGGCAATGTCCATGCCGCGTCCGCCGCCCTGATACGCCTGGGAAGAGAGATCGTGACGATCGCCCACGACCCAGGCACCGCTGGCCAGCGCAGGTTTGATTACGTTTTCAACCAGCTGAACGCGCGCGGCATACAGCATCAGCAGTTCAGCCTGATCCGTCACCCGCTCACCGTCAATGCCCTGCTTGATCAGGTCACGGAGCTTTTCCGCCAGCGGCGTGCCGCCCGGCTCGCGCGTGAACACGATGTCACTGATACCCTGCTCACGCAGCGTGGCGACCACCACATCCCGGGCAGTGGTTTTACCCGCCCCTTCCAGCCCTTCGATGACGATAAATTTACTGTCCATTTTTTTCCTTCACCGCAAGACGCCACGCCTGAACCGCACGATTATGGCTGGCCAGATTAGTGGTAAACGTGTGTCCACCTTTGCCGTCTGCGACAAAATAGAGGAAGTCCGTTTTCACCGGATGTGCAGCCGCTTCCAGCGAGGCTTTGCTCGGCATGGCAATCGGCCCTGGCGGCATACCGGCAATGACGTAGGTATTATAAGGGGTTGGCGTGTCCAGGTCTTTACGCGTCAGGGTGCCTTTGTAGCTGTCGCCCATGCCGTAAATCACCGTGGGATCGGTCTGCAAACGCATACCGACGCGCAGACGATTGATAAATACCGAGGCAACCTTACTGCGTTCGTCGCTTAAAGCCGTCTCTTTTTCGACGATCGATGCCATGGTCACCAAATCGTTTTTGTCTTTGTACGGCAGGCCGTCCATTTTGCCCTGCCACTGGTTATCCACCAGTTTCACCATCCGCTCGTTAGCCCGCTTCAGCAGCGCCACGTCGGTGGTATTGGCGGTATAGGCATAGGTGTCCGGGAAGAGCCAGCCTTCCACATCCTGTTCGGGTAATGACAGTGCAGCGGCAACGGTCGCCAGCTTATCGTCAGACAGCGTGTGCTTGATATAAGGCGCTGCACGCAGCTGTGCCAGCCACTCCTGCAAACGCTGCCCTTCAACCAAACGTAACGGGAACTGAGCTTCTTTCCCGCTGGCCAGCAGATCGAGCATCTGCCTGACGGTCATGCCCTGGGTGAAGCGATAGGTCCCGGCCTTAAACTTCGCCAGTTCCGGCTCCAGCTTCAACAGCCAGCCAAACCAGACCGTTTGCGGCACGATATGCTGGCGGTTAAGTTCGGCTTCCAGCACCACACGTCCAGAACCCGCCGGCAGCGTGAAGATCGTTTCTTTGTTGATGGTCAGCGCCGAGTCGGCAAACTGGCGGATCTGCCAGTAGCTGAAGGCGATGGCCGCCACGACGATGACGACAATCCCGGTGAAGAGTTTTCTTTTTACTGTCATGAAATATCCATGTTAATCGTCTTGAGGGTGTAACAGAGTAAACAGCTGCCGCGAGGAATAGTGCCAGTTCCCTATCTGCCGCACCGGCAGGATCGGCATCAGCGCATTGGTAATGATCGCTTCGTCCGCGTCGGCCAGTGTTTCAAGCGGCTGGCTGACTTCCTGCACGGCGGTCCCCAGCTCGCGCAGTCGCTGGATCACCCGCTGGCGTTGAATACCGTTCACCCCTGAATGGCGAAGATCGGGCGTAAACACCTGCTCTCCCTTACGCCAGAACAAATTTGCCGCACAGCATTCCACCAGGCTACCGTCAGTGTCAAGCACCAGCGCCTCGTCTGCGCCAGTCTGGTCAAGCTCTGTACGTATCAGCACCTGCTCAAGCCGGTTAAGGTGTTTGATACCGGCCAGCAGCGGGTTTCTGCCGAGGCGGATCGAGCTTAACGCCAACGTCACGCCGGTGCGGCGCAACGGATGATAATGCGCGGGGTAGTCAGAGAGGAAGATCATCCGTGAGGGCTGTTGGCATCCGGCGGCACTGTAGCCCCGACCGCCCACTCCGCGCGAAAGGATCACTTTCAGCACGCCATCAGTACGGGTCGCTGCCGCAAAACGCATTTCATCCTGCAGCGCTGACCAGTCGACGTTGGCGATCATCAGGCGCTCGCAGCCGAGTTTAAGGCGCTGCACATGGGCCTCGGGCATCACGATTTCACCCTGCAAAATGCGGGCGGTGGTGAAACAGCCGTCACCGAACTGCACGGCACGATCGCGCGCCTGCAGGCTGTCCTGCCGCTCGCCATTAATCCAGACCATTGCTCCCCCTGAGTGAACATCGCACAGCGGTAAAGATACCCTTTATGCCGCTGCAGATTCATCCGATTGTCTGTGCATAATTGTATAGAGAGATAAAAAGCCCGACCCGCTGCGCGCTTAGCAACAAAAAAGGCCCGCAGAGCGGGCCTTCTTCAAGGTAAGGCAACAATCAAATTTTACGGAAAATCAACGAACCGTTGGTTCCGCCAAATCCGAAGGAGTTACACAAGGTGTACTCCAGACCTTTTACCTGACGGGCTGTGTGCGGGACAAAATCCAGATCGCAACCAACATCCGGGTTATCCAGATTGATGGTTGGCGGGATAACCTGGTCGCGCAGGGCAAGAATAGAGAAAATCGACTCTACGGCGCCTGCAGCCCCTAAAAGGTGACCGGTCATGGATTTAGTGGAGCTCACCATCACGCTGCCTGCACTGGCACCGAAGACCGTTTTCACTGCCTGGGCTTCAGCTTTATCACCGGCTGGCGTGGAGGTGCCGTGCGCATTGATATAGCCAATCTGCTCGGGTGACAACTGCGCATCTCTCAGCGCATTTTTCATTGCCAGAGCGGCGCCTGCACCATCTTCCGGTGGTGAAGTCATATGGTAAGCATCGCTGCTCATGCCGAAACCAACCAGTTCCGCATAAATTTTCGCGCCACGCTTTTTCGCGTGTTCGTACTCTTCAAGCACCACCAGACCAGCACCATCGCCCAGCACGAAGCCATCGCGATCGCGATCCCATGGACGGCTTGCCGCCTCAGGATTGTCATTGCGGGTTGAAAGCGCACGTGCGGCGCCAAAGCCACCCATACCCAAAGGCGTACTGCCCTTCTCGGCACCACCTGCCAGCATCACGTCGGCATCATTGTAAGCAATGATACGTGCAGCCTGGCCAATGTTATGCACACCGGAAGTACAGGCCGTGGAAATAGCGATGCTTGGACCTTTCATGCCGAACATAATAGTCAGGTGACCCGCTATCATGTTTACAATCGTGGAGGGAACGAAGAAAGGACTGATTTTACGCGGGCCGCCGTGGATCAGCGAATCGTGGTTTTCTTCAATCAGACCGAGACCACCGATACCGGAGCCAATAGCGGCACCAATACGATCGGCGTTCTCATCAGTAATGACCAGACCGGAATCCTGCATGGCTTGAATGCCAGCGACAACGCCGTACTGAATGAAGGCATCCATCTTGCGCTGATCTTTGCGCGAGATAAATTCTTCACAGTTAAAATCTTTTACTAAGCCAGCAAAACGCGTTGCGTAGGCACTAGTATCAAAATGGTCGATCAGGCTGATGCCACTCTGACCGGCAACAAGAGCATTCCAGGTGGACTCTACGGTATTGCCGACAGGAGACAACATGCCAAGACCGGTCACAACTACACGACGCTTAGACACGTTCGTCCTCCAGGGAGGGAAAAAATGACAATGGAACAGTATGGGGTGTACAGAAAAAACTCAGGCGGTCGAATGACCGCCTGGAGATGCTCACTTATGCCTGGTGATTATTGATGTAATCAATAGCAGCCTGAACAGTAGTGATTTTCTCAGCTTCTTCGTCCGGAATCTCGGTATCAAACTCTTCTTCCAGAGCCATTACCAGCTCAACGGTATCAAGAGAATCAGCGCCCAGATCTTCTACAAAAGAGGCAGTGTTAACGACTTCTTCCTGCTTAACGCCAAGCTGCTCGCCAATGATTTTCTTAACGCGTTCTTCGATAGTGCTCATACTATTAAATTTCCTATCAAAACTCGCTTTCGCGATGGTTTTCGTAGTGTATAAAATGGTGAAAAAGATGCAACTAAATCCCGGCTGGTCAAACCACGAATTTACGCTATTTTGCGGGTATAACCGCAAATAACGCAAATATATTTCGTGATTATCAGACCATATACATTCCGCCGTTGACGTGCAGCGTCTCACCAGTGATGTACGCAGCCTCGTCGGAGGCTAAAAATGCTACGGCATTCGCGATTTCCTGCGCGCCGCCGAGGCGACCCGCTGGCACTTCCGCTAGAATGCCCGCACGCTGATCTTCAGTCAGCGCGCGCGTCATGTCGGTTTCAATGAAACCTGGCGCCACGACGTTAACGGTAATACCACGTGACGCGATTTCACGCGCCAGTGACTTGCTGAAGCCGATCAAACCCGCTTTTGCTGCTGCGTAGTTTGCCTGGCCCGCATTACCCATCGTTCCGACTACAGAACCAATGGTAATGATTCGGCCTACGCGTTTCTTCATCATAGCGCGCATTACCGCTTTTGACAGGCGGAATACGGAAGTCAGGTTTGTGTCCAGGATATCCTGCCACTCATCATCCTTCATACGCATCAGTAGATTATCACGCGTAATGCCAGCATTATTGACTAAAATGTCCACTTCGCCAAATTCAGCACGAATATTTTCTAACACCGCATCAATTGACGCACTGTCAGTCACATTCAGCAGCAGGCCTTTGCCATTGGTGCCCAGATAAGCACTGATGGCGTCCGCGCCACTTTGGCTGGTCGCTGTACCGACAACTTTCGCGCCGCGTGCTACCAGCGTTTCAGCGATAGCACGGCCTATGCCGCGACTTGCACCGGTAACCAGTGCGATTTTTCCTTCAAAGCTCATGTTCATCCTCGTCTACTGTTAAAGCGCCGCTGACAGGCTGGCCGGATCGTTTACCGGAGCCGCAGTCAGGGTGTCAACAATACGCTTCGTCAGGCCTGTCAGCACCTTACCAGGGCCAACTTCCAGCAGTGACGTCACGCCTTCCTGCGCCATAAACTCCACACACTCAGTCCAACGGACCGGGTTGTACAGCTGACGAACCAGCGCGCTACGAATGGCCTCTGCTGAGGTTTCGCACTGCACATCAACGTTGTTAACCACCGGGAATGTCGGGGCGTTGAAGGTCAGTTTTTCCAGCGCAACAGCCAGTTTATCGGCTGCGGGTTTCATCAGTGCACAGTGAGAAGGTACGCTCACAGGCAACGGCAGAGCACGTTTGGCACCGGCAGCCTTACAGGCTGCGCCAGCGCGTTCTACCGCTTCTTTATTTCCTGCAATAACAACCTGACCAGGCGAATTGAAGTTAACCGGGGAGACAACCTGTCCCTGAGCCGACTCTTCACACGCTTTCGCGATTGACGCATCATCCAGACCGATAATGGCCTGCATGGCGCCCGTGCCTTCTGGCACCGCTTCCTGCATCAGTTTGCCACGCAATTCAACCAGTTTGATCGCTTCATCGAAGGCGATCACACCTGCACAAACCAGCGCACTATACTCGCCCAGGCTGTGTCCCGCCAGCATTGCAGGCATCTTACCGCCTTTTTCCTGCCAAACGCGGAAAATAGCAACAGATGCGGTCAGCAAAGCCGGTTGGGTCTGCCAGGTTTTGTTCAGTTCTTCTACAGGTCCCTGCTGCACCAGTGCCCACAGGTCGTAACCCAGCGCAGCCGAGGCTTCGGCGAAGGTTTTCTCAACCAGCGGATTCTCTGCAGCCAGCTCAGCCAGCATGCCTACCGTCTGGGAGCCCTGTCCCGGAAAAACCATAGCAAATTGCGTCATTGTGAAATCCTTAATCAAAAACGAACCAGCGCCGAGCCCCAGGTGAATCCACCGCCGAAGGCTTCCAGCAGAATAAGCTGACCACGTTGAATGCGACCATCACGCACGGCTTCATCCAGTGCGGTAGGCACGGAAGCGGCGGAGGTATTGCCGTGACGATCGAGCGTAACCACGACTTTCTCCATGCCCATACCCAGCTTGCGGGCGGTGGCACTGATAATACGCAGGTTGGCCTGATGCGGAACCAGCCAGTCAATGGCTTCACGATCGAGGTTATTGGCTTGCAGCGTCTCTTCAACGATATGTGCAAGCTCGGTAACAGCCACTTTAAACACTTCGTTACCGGCCATGGTCACGTAGGAAGGCTGCTGCTGGTTCTGACGATCCTGATTAGACAGGGTCAGCAACTGGCCGTAACGGCCATCAGCGTGGAGATGGGTCGAGATGATGCCTTGTTCTTCGCTGGCGCCTAACACCACCGCGCCTGCGCCATCACCAAACAGGATGATGGTGCCACGATCTTCAGGATCGAGCATGCGTGCCAACACGTCAGCACCAATCACCAGCGCATTTTTTACCGCGCCGTTCTTGATGTACTGGTCAGCCACGCTCAGGGCATAGGTGAAGCCTGCACAGGCAGCCGCAAGGTCAAAAGACGCGGCATCTTCAATCTCCAGCAGTTGCTGGATCATGCAGGCTGAGCTTGGGAAGGCGTGGCTGGAGGAGGTCGTCGCCACCACAATCAGTCCGATATCATTTTTATCAATGCCGGCCATTTCCAGCGCGCGTTCTGCGGCGTGGAAACCCATTGAGGCAACGGTTTCATCCGGCCCGGCAATGCGACGTTCACGGATACCGGTGCGGGTGACAATCCACTCGTCCGATGTATCCACCATTTTTTCCAGATCGGCGTTAGTCCGCACCTGTTCAGGCAAATAGCTGCCTGTACCGATAATCTTCGTATACATGTACGTCATTCACTCTTAGGTAATACAGCTTGAAGGCGGGCAGCAATCCGCTCTGGGACTTGCCGCGCCACCGCCTGCTCTGCCTGTTCGATCGCCGCAGCGAATGCGCGTTGATTGGCCGCACCGTGACTCTTAATCACCGTGCCGCGCAATCCTAACAGACAGGCGCCATTGTACTGGTCGGGGTTGAGGTGGCCGAAGCGCTTTTCCAGACGTTTTTTTATCAAACGTGCCAGCAGCGTCATCCACCAGGCCCTTTTTTTACCTTCGCCCTGTGATTTCAACAGCGAAAGAAACATTCTTACCACGCCTTCCATGGTTTTCAGGGTGACGTTGCCCACAAAACCATCGCAGACCATCACGTCCGTTTTCCCGGTAAGAAGATCGTTGCCTTCGAGGTATCCAATATAGTTAATTTCTGGCGATGCACGCAGGATAACTGCGGCATCGCGAATACTACTTAACCCTTTGGTCTCTTCCTGACCAATATTCAGCAACGCCACCCGGGGAGAGTGTATCGACAGAACTTCTTCCGCCATCACCGCGCCCATCACTGCAAATTGTACCAGCATCGCGCTGTCGGACTCGACGTTTGCGCCCAGGTCCAACACCACGGTTTTACCCTTGAGCTGATTCGGTAATACCGTCATCAGCGCCGGGCGCTCAATACCGTCCAGCGGCTTGAGCATCATTTTTGCCAGGCCCATCAGCGCACCGGTATTTCCGGCGCTGATACAGGCCTGCGCCCGCCCTTCTTTCACCAACTCAAGCGCCACACGCATGGACGTGCCACGGCTGTGGCGAATGGCCTGTGAGGGTTTGGCATCACTGGCAATAACCGACTCAGCAGGGATCACCTGCAGACGTGCCAATAAGGCAGAATCAGCTTTTGCGAGAAATGACGAGATGTTGTCGGGATCGCCGACCAGAAGAAGATGCAGCTGTGTGTTAGAGGCCAGTGCCTGCATTGCAGCAGGCACTGTCACGCAGGGACCGAAGTCCCCGCCCATGGCATCTATCGCCAGGGTCAGACGTGGCAAAGTATCGCCTTGCGTATCCGCAAGAACTACTTAACGATGACCTTGCGACCGCGGTAGTAACCATCCGCAGTGATGTGGTGACGCAGATGCGTTTCGCCAGAAACTTTATCTACGGAAAGAGATGCTGTGGTCAGGGCATCGTGTGAACGACGCATGCCACGCTTGGAACGGGTTGGTTTATTCTGTTGTACGGCCATGGACCTTACTCCTATTACTTACGCTTTAAACTGGCTAATACGGCAAATGGGTTTGGTTTTTCTGCCTCTGCAGGCAGCTTGCCAAAGACCATGTCCGCCTCGGACACTTCACAGTGTTCAGAATCATGCACCGGAACGACAGGCAGGGCGAGGATAATTTCATCTTCAACCACCGCCAGCAGATCGATTTCACCAAACTCGTTGACCTCGACCGGCTCGTACGCTTCCGGCAGTGCCTCAGCCTGCTCGTCAGTAACGATCGGGCTGAAACAATACGTCACGTGGACCTGATGCGGAAATGTCTTGTTGCAGCGTTGACAACACAGGGTTACGGAGACCGCCGCAGTACCGTTAAATACTGCTAACCGCTGATTGTCGATGGCGAACGACATCGAGCACTCTACATCACTGTCCACACTCACTACCGATTCGGTAATACGCTCCACCTGTTCAGGGGTGTAAACACCCTGATAATCAAGGCGCTTTTGAGCGGTACGAACCGGATCGAGAGTCAGGGGTAATTTTACTTTTTGCATAGGGCGCGCATATTAACTTTCAAACGAGATAGAGTCAAAGAAAAAGGCCGGTTTACAGCATCTTTCACCCAATATTCGCATCCAATGCGGCGCACAGTTTAAAATGCCTTGAACTGATTCGCTATCTATTCTGGAAAAAAATATGACACGACTGGTGCTTGCTTCAACCTCCCCTTTCAGAAAGTCCCTGCTGGAAAAGTTGGGGGTCCCGTTTATCACTGCCGCACCCGAGGTGGACGAAAGCGCGCAACTTGATGAATCCGCTACCGATCTTGTGATGCGACTCGCCGCTTCCAAGGCGCAGGCGCTGGCGGAAACCTACCCGGATCATCTGATTATCGGCTCCGATCAGGTCTGCGTGATTGACGGAAGAATAACCGGCAAGCCGCATACTGCTGACAATGCGCATCAGCAATTACGCCAGGCCAGCGGCCACAGCGTGATTTTTTATACCGGTCTGGCGGTGTACGACAGTGGTTCTCAGCAGTTACAGGTGATTTGCGAGCCGTTTAACGTCGATTTTCGTCCCTTGACCGAAGAGGAGATCGTGAGTTATGTGGCGAAAGAGCAGCCACTGAACTGCGCGGGGAGTTTTAAAAGCGAAGGGTTGGGGATCACGCTGTTCGACCGCCTTTCAGGCCGCGATCCCAATACCCTGGTCGGGCTGCCACTGATTGCGCTTTGCGAGATGCTACGTGCGGCCGGGATCGATCCGCTAAGGAATTGAAAAAGCGTCAGTGTTGCCCGTTTAATCGGGCAACACAGTGCAAAAGCGACGCTAAGTACTTTTGCACTGTCTATCCGCCACCTAATCCACGGCTACTTCGCCGGTGCGGTTTTGCGCAGGACTTCCAGGCAGTGCTTCAGCTCATTGTCGAGCGGCGCTTCGACACGCATCACTTCACCGGTATTCGGATGGGTGAACTTCAACGCAGCCGCATGCAGGAACAGCCTTTTCAGACCCGTACCCGCAAGCTGCGCATCAAAATCGCGCTCGCCATAGCGATCGTCAAAAGCAATCGGATGGCCCGCGTGCAGCGTATGAACGCGGATCTGGTGGGTTCGCCCGGTGATCGGGCTGGCTTTAACCAGCGTGGCATGCGCGTAGCGCTCTTCAACTTTGAAACGCGTTTCAGACGGCTTGCCTTCGCTATTCACGCGCACAATACGCTCACCACTTTGCAGAATATTCTTCAACAGCGGTGCCTGTACGGCTTTGATATGCGATGGCCACGAACCCCGAACCAGCGCCAGATAATCCTTTTGCATCCCCTTCTCTCTCAACTGCTCATGCAGCGAGCGCAGTGCTGAACGCTTTTTCGCGACCAGCAGGATGCCCGAGGTATCACGGTCAAGGCGATGTACCAGTTCAAGGAAACGGGCTTCGGGTCTGAGGGCGCGTAATCCTTCGATTACCCCGAAGCTCAGGCCGCTGCCACCGTGCACGGCGGTGCCGGACGGTTTGTTCATCACCAGGATGTAATCATCTTCATAGACGATGGCGTGGGCTAAGGCCGCCACTTTATCCAGCTTCGGCGAAATCGCCTCTTCCTCACGTTCTGCCACGCGAACCGGCGGAATGCGGATCTCATCGCCGGCAACAAGCTTATATTCTGGCTTGATGCGACCTTTATTCACGCGCACTTCGCCCTTACGCAAAATGCGATAAATCATGCTTTTCGGCACGCCTTTGAGCTGCGTGCGTAAAAAGTTATCGATGCGCTGTCCTGCCTCATCGGCAGAAATCGTCACCATTCGTACTGCGGGAGTATTGGTTTTCATGGTCGGCGATTCTAAATAGAGCGCCAGGATAGCGCCACCTCTTTTTCTGTGCTTAACTGACGGTGACCCTTGTGGCTGATGATTTATGACCAGTTTTTGGGCAATTTGTGGAATTGAGATGCAAATCGCCATAAAAGCCGGAATAAACTTCACAGAGCCACTAAAGTCACCTTGCTATCACAAGGTTAGCAATGGAATAATGCTACTGTTTTTCCTCGCTAAACCTTGTGAAACAAGAAAAAAGCGTAATAAGAAAGTTTGCCGGATAGCCCATACACGCAGCAATGGCGTAAGACGTATTGTGCAATCAGGCATTTAGCGGGCTGCGGGTTGCAGCCTGGACGACAAGACGGGATTGGTTCACTCTGGTTACTCACTGGCGGTTCCCCCCTTTTTAAAAGCGCTGTTTTTCCATATGAAAAACAGGCTGCCGAGATTTTGCGCCCCTTAGCAGACCACAACCGTGAGGTTGACGTTTTTGCGATGAGACTCGGGGCCATCGGTTACTCGCGTCCAGCGTTACTATTGCCCGTAGCTTTGTCACTAATGTAAGAATAATGAGTAAGTTACGATGAAAAGAATGTTGATAAACGCAACTCAGCAGGAGGAGTTGCGTGTCGCCCTGGTGGATGGACAGCGCCTGTACGACCTGGATATTGAAAGCCCAGGACACGAACAGAAAAAAGCCAACATCTATAAAGGCAAGATCACCCGCATTGAACCAAGTCTTGAAGCAGCATTTGTCGATTACGGTGCTGAAAGACACGGTTTTCTCCCTCTGAAAGAAATCTCCCGCGAATACTTCCCAAGTAATTACAATTCCCATGGTCGCCCTAATATCAAGGACGTACTGCGTGAAGGTCAGGAAGTTATTGTTCAGATCGATAAAGAAGAACGTGGAAATAAAGGCGCCGCCTTAACCACCTTTATCAGTCTGGCCGGCAGCTATCTGGTGCTGATGCCGAATAACCCACGTGCTGGCGGTATTTCCCGTCGCATCGAAGGTGATGACCGTACTGAACTGAAAGAGGCGCTCTCTGCACTTGAGCTGCCAGAAGGGATGGGTCTGATCGTTCGTACCGCAGGCGTTGGCAAATCTGCCGAAGCGCTGCAGTGGGACTTAAGCTTCCGGATGAAGCACTGGGACGCGATTAAAAAAGCCGCTGACAGCCGCCCTGCTCCGTTCCTGATCCATCAGGAAAGCAACGTTATTGTCCGCGCCTTCCGCGATTATCTGCGTCAGGATATCGGTGAAATCCTTATCGATAACCCGAAAGTTCTGGAGCTTGCTCGTCAGCATATCGCTGCCCTGGGCCGCCCGGACTTCAGCAGCAAAATTAAGCTCTACACCGGTGAAATTCCGTTGTTCAGCCACTATCAAATCGAATCGCAAATCGAATCTGCCTTCCAGCGTGAAGTGCGCCTGCCTTCTGGCGGCTCGATTGTCATCGACACCACTGAAGCGCTGACCGCCATTGATATCAACTCCGCTCGCGCAACGCGCGGTGGCGATATCGAAGAAACGGCCTTCAACACCAACCTGGAAGCGGCAGACGAAATTGCCCGTCAGCTGCGCCTGCGTGACCTTGGCGGCCTGATCGTTATCGATTACATCGATATGACCCCGGTTCGTCACCAGCGTGCGGTTGAAAACCGTCTGCGTGAAGCCGTTCGTCAGGACCGCGCCCGCATTCAGATCAGCCACATTTCGCGTTTCGGCCTGCTGGAGATGTCCCGTCAGCGCCTCAGCCCATCACTGGGTGAGTCAAGCCATCACGTCTGCCCACGCTGTAGCGGCACCGGCACCATCCGTGATAACGAATCGCTGTCACTCTCTATTCTGCGTCTGATTGAAGAAGAAGCGCTGAAAGAGAACACCAAAGAAGTTCACGCAATCGTTCCAGTGCAGATTGCCTCTTACCTGCTGAACGAAAAACGCGAAGCGGTAAGCGCGATTGAAAAACGCCAGGGCGGCGTGCGGGCCATCATCGTGCCAAACGATCAGATGCAAACCCCACACTACTCCGTTCTGCGTGTGCGCACCGGTGAAGAGACACAAACCCTCAGCTACCACTTGCCGAAGCTGCATGAAGCCGAAATGGCGCTGCCTTCTGAAGAAGAGCACGCCGAGCGCAAACGTCCTGAGCAACCGGCTCTGGCCGCGTTTGTGATGCCTGATGCGCCACCAGCACCACAGGAAGCGGTTGTTGCTGAAGCGCCACCGGTGGCAGCAGTAGCAGCAGAGCCAGCCCCTGCGGCGGCGGCTAAAGCCCCTGCCGAAGCGGGAACCGGCCTGATGAGTCGCTTCTTCCGCGGCCTGAAGAAAATGTTTGCCGGTGAAGAGAAGCCAGTAGAACAACAGCCTCAGCCAGCCGTTGTGGTGGAAGAGAAAGCTCCTGAAGCGGCAGCGCCACGGGGTGAACGTCGTAATAACCGCCGTCAGAATAACCGTCGTGACCGCAATAACAGCGGCGAACGCGGTGAGCGCTATGGCGACCGTAACGAACGCAATGCCGATCGTAATGGTTCTGAGCGTAACGAACGCACCGAGCGTAATGGCAATGACCGCAACGAGCGTAATGACCGTAACGGTTCTGACCGTAACGAGCGTAACGCCGATCGCAATACTGACCGCAATGCGGATCGCAACGAGCGGACTTCTGACCGTCCGGAACGTAATGAGCGTAACGATCGCAGCGAGCGCACCCCGCGTAACGACCGTAACTCTAACCGCAATGAGCGCATGACTCGCGACCGCGATCCTGCTGCTGAAAGCCGTGAAGAGAACCGTCGTAACAAGCGTAATGCGCCGGCCGTTGAGTCTCCGGAAGATCTGCTGATGCAGGCTGTCGCCGAAGATGCACAACAGCAACAGCCGCGTCGTGAGCGTCAGCCACGTCGTCGTCAGGACGAAAAACGCGCGCCAGTGCAGGAAGAGAAAGTCGCTGAAATCGCTGAGATTCCTGAAACCGTTGTTGATGCTTCCGTTGATGTTGACGGTGATGAGCACGTTCAGGTTATGCCGCGCCGTAAGCCGCGTCAGTTGGATCAGAAAGTGCGTATCGAAACGGCTGAGCAAACTGCGGCTCGCTCTTTTGCGCCGACAGAAGACGAGGTTGCACCGGTACTGGAGCAGACTGCTGACTTCCCTGCGGCAGAACACGCCAGTGACGCGGAAGAAGGCGAAGATCGTGACAGCAACAGCATGCCACGTCGTTCACGTCGCTCTCCTCGTCATCTGCGCGTCAGCGGTCAACGTCGCCGTCGCTACCGTGATGAGCGCTACCCGAACCAGTCGCCAATGCCACTGACCTTCGCGGCTGCGTCGCCAGAAATGGCTTCCGGTAAAGTGTGGATCACCTATCCTGTTGCTCAGGCAACGGATGAGCATGAACACGAGCAGTCTGTGGTGCCAGAGTACGGTCATCAGGATACGGCTGATGCGATTGCCGTGGCTGCAACAGCAGACGCTGCACAGCCTGAAGTGATTGCTGAAGCTCAGCCGGTGCATTTCTCTGAGCCACAGCCGGAAAATACCCCGGCAGTGACGCTGGTGAACACTGACGAAACGACTGCTATCGAAACAGCCGTTAATGAAGAGCCGTCTGTGGTGTCTGCCGCTGACGAAGTTATCGCTGATGCTGTGACTCAACAGGCTGTGCCAGCTGAAGAGGCTCCGGCAGTTCAGGCTGTCGACGCGGTAGAAGAGATTGTGGTTGAAGCGAAGCAGGCTGAAGAGCAGCGTGTGGCAGAAGAAGCCAGCCATCAGGCTGAAGAAGCCGCCTCTGACGTCAGCCCGGCGCTGGAACAGCAGGTAGAAGAAGTGTTGGCAGCACCGGAAGCCGTGGCCGATGTCACTGCAACCGAGCCGCATGCACCTGTTCCTGCCCGTGACGAGCCGGTTGAAGCCCCAGTTGCTCTGACTCCTGTTGCTGCACCGGTTGAAGCACCGGTTGCTCAGGCTCCTGTTGCTACGCCGGTTGAAGCACCGGTTGCTCAGGCTCCTGTTGCTGCACCAGTAGAAGCACCAGCGGCTCAGGCACCTGTTGCTGCGCCGGTTGAAGCCCCAGTTGCTCAGACCCCTGTGGCTGCACCAGTAGAAGCACCAGTTGCTCAGGCACCTGTTGCTGCGCCGGTTGAAGCACCAGCGGCTCAGGCTCCTGTTGCTGCGCCAGTTGAAGCACCAGCGGCTCAGGCACCTGCTGCTGCAGCGGTTACCGCTCAGCCCGCTTACAAGCACCACGCAACGGCGCCAATGACTAAAGCGCCTGCACCTGAGTATCAGGCTGAACCTGCGCGTGCAAGTGACTGGGTACGCCCTGACTATCAGTTCGATGGTCAGGGTTCTGCAGGCGGGCATGCTGCAACCCATCAGGCAACGGCTCCGGCAACTCGCCCAGAGTAACTGTCGCCTGACTGAAAAAGCCCTGGTCTTATGACCGGGGCTTTTTTTTTACCTCAATATATTCAGGGCAAAAAAAACCCGCTATCAGAAGGTTAACGCTGATAGCGGGAGAAACTGAACGTACCCGGTTTAAGCACGCTCAAAATTGGTGAAGCTTTAATTACATTTTGAACAGTGACATGCTGGACATGTCGGTAAAGACTTTATAAGAGGCCTGCAATGCCGTCTGCTGCATGGTGTAAGACGAGATAGCACTGGTGTAGTCAACATCGACCAGATTGCTCATCTGCGTAGCCTGATTCACCTTGGTGTCATCGCCTTTCGAGTCCAGGTTGTCCAGCTCGGTCAACTGCGTACCCAGTACGGAACGCACAGCAAGCACGTTGTTCAGCGAGTTCTTCAAGCCACGGTTGGTCTTATCCAGTGCCGCAGAAGCGGCATCTGACGTCGCCTGGTCCGCGCTTTCCAGCGGGGTGTTCAGCGCTTTAATCGCGGTATTCAGCGTGGTAAAAATATTGCTCTCACTGGCGCTGCCGTCCGGCTCAGCCGTTGGGTTGCTGGTCAGTGACGTAAAGACCTGGCTACCGGTATGGTTGGTGACCATGGTGCGGTTAGAGTCGACTTTCTGGCTGATTGGCGTATCGCCACCGACATAGGTCACATCCCCGTTAGCATCCTGAGTGAACGGGGCTTTATCGGTCTGATAGCCGGCAAACATGTAACGGCCGTTGCCGTCAGTAGTGTTCGCCAGGTTCAGCAACTGGTCACGGATCCCGGTCAACTGCTGCGCATAAGACGCGCGGTCATCATCAGACAGGGTGCCGTTTGCGGCTGCAACCACGATGGTTTGCGCCTGCTGAACAACGCTGGTCACCTGCTGCAGGTTGGTTTCTTCCTGCGAGATGTTGTTGGTGGCAAAACCCCTGGCCGTAGAATACTGGCTGGTTTGTGCCTGAGCCTGTGACAGCACCACCGCTTGCGCGGCAGCGACAGGATCATCAGACGGATTCACAACCCGCTTACCTGAAGAGAGTTGCTCGCCCACTTTCAACCAGCTGGCCTGAGAACTTGAGATCCCACGCATCTGTTGATCATAGATTTGGGCAGTACTGAGTCGCATCATGAACTCCTTATTCGGTCATCAGCTAACGGCGCTGATCAGCGCGTCAAAAATGGTGCTGGCGGTTTGAATGACCTGGGCATTGGCAGTGTAATATTGCTGATAACGCGTCAGGTTGCCGTATTCTTCATCCAGGTTTACGCCGGAGATTGACTGCTGCTGATTGGTCAGCTGCGTCACGACGTTGGTCTGGGTGGTGCTGGTGGTTTCCAGGTTACTGGTTTTGTTACCGATATCCGCGACCATACTGGCGTAGCTTTGCGTCAGCGTTTTTGATCCGGTAATGACGTTTTTGGTTTGCAGATCCAGCAACGACTGGGCGTTAGTGTTATCACTGACACCATCATCGGCACCGGCTGCGGCAACTTTAGACTCATCGGTAATATTGACGCCCATGTTTACCACGACATCAGCAACCGGTTTCACCAGGAAGCTGTCATTTTTGGCCGGCGAACCACTGACCGTCAGCTGCAAGCCATCGAAGCTCAGGGTGGAGTTGCCGTTAGTGTCGGTGCCCATGGTCGGCGTGATGCTGGCGTTATCTGAATTGCGGGTCACGCTCCAGTTGGTGCCGTCGTAGCTGACCTTGTAGTTTGAGGCCTGAACCTTGCTGGTATCGGTCCATTGCGCACTCACTGAGGCGGTGGTGGTGTTCTTGGTGTTGGAGATAACCGCCGGGCTGCCCAGATTAAAGAAGGCTTCACCGGCATCACCGTTGCTGTCATAACCGGCTTCATGCTGGGTGTTGAAGCTGGAGCCCAGCGCCATCGCCAGCTGACCTAACTGATTACGGGTATTATCCAGGTCGCTGCGGAAAGCCAGTAAGCCGCCGAGTGAACCGGTGGTTACCAGCTTTTCAGGAATTTCACTGGTTGCGCCAGTGGTTGGATTCACCGACGCAATGGTCAACCGGCTTGGATCGCTGCTGGATGGGACGGCTGCCAGCGTGTTGTAGCTGTCGCCGGTAACCAGCGAGATGCCGTTGCCGATGCTGATGTTATAGCTGCCGCCGTCCTGCTGGCTGACGGTAACGCCCACCAGGTTATTCAGGTTGCTGACCAGTTGATCGCGCTGATCCAGCAAATCGTTCGGTGGGTTGCCGTCGCCAGAGCCTTTCAGCTTGGCGATCTGCTGGTTGACGTTGGCGATCTGTTTGGCGTAGCCATTGACCTGATCGACCGTGGACGTCACGGAGGTATTCAGGCTGCTGTCGAGATTGCGCAGATAGGTATCGGACACCTGCAGCTGGTTTACCAGGCCGCTGGCCTTGCCCAATACCGCCTGACGCGCAGACGCATCATCAGCATTGCTGACCAGCGTCTGAATCGAGGAGAAGAAATCCTGGATGTTAGTCGACAGCGTATTGGTGGTGCTGGAGAACATATCGTCAATGTTCGACAGCTGATTATATTGCGTGGTCAGTGCGCTGGACTGCGTGCTGGCCGCGCGCAGCTGATTGGTGATGAACGCATCGTATTCACGGTTGACGCTGGCAACGGAAACACCGTTACCGTAGTAGTTTGTCCCGCTTAGCGTGCTGCCGGCCTGAGCAAGGACGGTCGTCTGACGTGAATAGCCCGCAACGCTGTAATTACTGATGTTGTTACTGGTGGTATTCAACGCTGCCGAAGCCGCGTTTATCCCGCTTAATGCGGTATTAATTAAGTTAGACATGTCGGTTCCTTGTTTACCCTGACACAGCACGGGCCGGCATTAAAAGTCGCCGGGGTGCTTTAACACAAATCCGGCCTGAAAAGGTTATCGGTAAAACCGGGACAAACTTGAGTAAAAATCAGAACAAATCACCAATATCCTGGCTGTAAGCCTTGACGACTTTTTCGCCCATATTTTTAAACTGCTGGATCATGCCGACCAGCTTTTGGGCATACTTCGGATCGGTGGCGTAACCCGCTTCCTGCAAGGCTTTAGCGCCCTGCTCCGGCGTGGCGGCAGTGGTTACGGCGCTGTATCGCGGGTTATTCGCGATCAGCTTGACGTAGTCATTTAACGCATCGAAATAGGAGTCATACACGCGGAATTTGGCCTTCACCTTTTTCGCTTCGCCATTCTCATATTCGGTGGTAGTAATTTCGGTGGTTTTTCCCTGCCAGTTCGCCGAGGCTTTAATACCAAACACGTTATAGCTTGGCTTGCCTTCAGCGGTGCGGATCTGACGCTGTCCCCAACCGGATTCCAGCGCCGCCTGGGCGAGGATCAGGTGATGAGGGATGCCACTTTCCGCACTGGCCATCTTAGCGGGCTGGGAAAGCTGGGAAATAAAGTCGCTGCTGTCACCGCTCATGGTGGCATCAGACGCCGGCAGGCGCGGAACGGCCTTGCGCACCAGCTGCTCCATCGCCAGCGGCGGCAGCGTGTTGATAAAGCCTTTATCCAGCAACATCGGCACGGTACCGGCTTTCTCATCCAGCGGCGCCGCCTGCTCCATCTGCTTGACCATCATGTCGGCGAGGCCCAGCCCTTTAGATGCAATCTGTTGCCCAATCTGCTGATCGTACATCGAGGTATAAAGACGCGTTTGCTCGGTGCTCAGCAGGCCATCCTGCGGCAGCGCCTGACGCATACTTTTCAGCATCATTTGTACGAACATCCCTTCGACCTGCTTGGCGACTTCCTTTGCATGTGCTTTAGGATCGCCGCTGGCCTGGCGCTTCAGGTTGTTCAGTGAGCGGCTGTCATACGCCGCTCCCATCAGAGATTGGGAATCGCTCATCAGATAATTTCCAGTTTTGCGTGCAGGCAACCGGCACTCTGCATGGATTGCAGGATAGACATCAGATCGATTGGCGTGGCACCCAGCGCATTCAGGGCACGCACTACGCTGTTGAGGTTGGCGCTGGCATTGACGCTTTGCAGCGCTCCGCCACTCTGGCGCAGATCGATCTGCGTCTGCGGCGTCACCACGGTCTGACCACCACCAAACGGCGTATTCGGCTGACTGACGTTCTGCGACTGGTTGACGGTGACCGACAGGTTACCCTGCGCAATGGCACAGCTGCTCAGCTGCACTTCGCGGTTCATCACCACCGAGCCGGTACGCGAGTTGATGATCACTTTAGCGTCCATGATCGGTACGGAAACATCGATGTTCTGAATATCGGCCAGCAGGCGCACCTGCGAGGTGCCGTTAGCGGAAACCTGCACCTGTACGGTACGACCGTCCAGCGCCTGCGCCGAGCCATAACCACTGCGGGCGTTAATGGCATCGGTGATCCGCTGCGCCATGCTGAAGTCTTCTTCATTCAGGAACAGGTTGATCACGCTGGAAGTGCCGAAGTTGTTCGGCAGCTCGCGTTCAATGGTCGCTCCACCGGTGATACGACCGCCGTTTACCTGGTTGACGGTGACGCTGCTGCCGCCCGCGGACGCACCTGCCCCGCCCACCAGAATATTACCCTGCGCCAGCGCATAAACCTGGTTGTCGACGCCCTTCAACGGGGTCATCAACAGGGTGCCGCCGCGCAGGCTTTTGGCGTTACCCATTGAGGAAACCACCACGTCGATGTTTTGTCCCTGGCGACCGAAAGCCGGCAGCTTGCCGGTGACCATCACCGCCGCCACGTTTTTCAACTGCATGTTGGTGCCAGCCGGCACGGTAATGCCTAACTGGGACAACATGTTGTTCAGACTCTGGGTGGTGAACGGGGTCTGGGTGGTCTGGTCACCCGAACCATCCAGCCCGACAACCAGGCCATAACCGATCAGCTGGTTTTCACGGACGCCGCCGACGGTGGTCAGATCGCGGATGCGATCGGCGTTGGCGAAAGCACTGAAGCCAGCCAGCAGCAGCAGCAGGGTGAAACGAAAAATCATATTACGCATGGTGGAACCTCTTAATACGGTGACAGGTTCAGGAAGAACCTTTGTAGCCAACCCATCGTCTGCGCTTCATTGATGTAGCCGTTACCGACGTATTCAATGCGGGCATCCGCAACCTGAGTCGACACCACGGCGTTGCTGCCGCTGATGGTGCGAGGGTTAACCACGCCCGAGAAGCGGATAAATTCCGTTCCCTGGTTAATTTCAATCTGCTTTTCACCGACCACTTTCAGGTTGCCGTTCGGCAGCACCTGATTGACGGTAACGGTGATGGTGCCGGTAAAGGTGTTGTTGGCCGTGGCGCCACCTTTGCCTGCAAAGTCATTTTTGCCGGAGGCATCGATATTGGTTTTATCACCGCCCAACAGGCCGGTCAGCGAACTTGGCACGGTCAGACCGAGCGTGGTGCTGCCGTCGCGTCCTGCACTTGCCGTGGAGCTTTTGCTCGCACTGACGTTCTCTTGCAGGGTAATGGTCAGCGTGTCGCCAATGTTACGTGGGCGACGGTCTTCAAACAGCGGTTGATAGCCGTAGTTCATCGGCATCAACCCCTGGAAAATAGAGCCGTTAACAACCGGCGGCGAAGCAGGCAGCGGCTGGGCCGTTGTCGAACCTTCGACCAGTGGCGTACGGGGTACAAGAGCACAACCGTTAAGTGTCAGCAGCAACGAGGCTACCAACAAACGTCCAGGCATTGGGATTTGCTTCGCCATGGAATCACTACCTTTAATAATGAGAGTTCTTTTATTCAGGGTCGGGCGAACCCGACCACATTGGCATTACAACTGCGTCAGTTTGGCCAGCATCTGATCGGACGTGCTGATTGCTTTACTGTTGATCTCGTAAGCGCGCTGAGTCTGGATCATGCTGACCAGCTCTTCGGCGACGTTAACGTTGGAGGTTTCCACATAGCCCTGATACAGCAGACCGGCGCCGTTGTTGCCTGGCGTACTGTCGGTCGGTGCACCGGAAGCCTGCGTTTCCTGATAAAGGTTCTCACCCTTACTTTCCAGGCCCGCATCGTTAATAAAGGTACTGAGGGTTAACTGTCCAACCTGCACCGGCTGCGTCTGCCCCTGCTGCGTTACGCTGACCACGCCGTCACGGCCGATAGTCATGCTTAAGGCATTCGCCGGAACGGTGATCGCCGGCTGAACCGGGAAGCCGCCGTTGGTCACCAGCTGGCCGTTCTGGTCAGTCTGGAAAGAGCCGTCACGGGTATAGGCCAGGGTGCCGTCTGGCATCTGCACCTGGAAATAACCCTGACCGCTGATCGCCACGTCTTTCGACGAGTCGGTTTTGTTCAGGTTACCCTGAGTATGCAAACGCTCGGTGGCGACCGGACGAACACCGGTACCCAGCTGCATACCTGACGGTAAGGTAGTCTGCTCAGACGACTGGGCGCCTGGCTGACGAATTGTCTGGTACATCAGGTCTTCGAACACGGCGCGCTGGCGTTTAAAGCCGTTGGTGCTTACGTTTGCCAGGTTGTTCGAGATGACGTCCATGTTGGTTTGCTGAGCGTCAAGACCGGTTTTGGCAATCCATAGGGAACGGATCATAGTGATTTCCTCTGCGCTTAGCTCATTGACAGCAGCTGGTTAGCGCGTTGTTCATTCTCATCGACGCTTGAGATCACTTTCATTTGCATCTCGAAGCGGCGTGCGTTGGCGATCATATCGACCATGGTTTCAACCGGTTTGACGTTGCTGCCTTCCAGCACACCGGGCATCACCTGAATGGTGGGATCGGTTTGCAGGACGGCACCACGCTGTGCCTGAGCGGTCGCGGTGAGACGGAATAAACCGTCATCGCCGCGCGTCACTTCTGAACCGACAGCCTTCACCAGTTTCAGACGGCCCAACTGGACGGTGGCATTCGGCGGATCGCCCGGGTTCAGCGCGGTAATAGAGCCGTCAGCAGCAATGGTCACTTCCGAACCCTGCGGCACGGCAATCGGTCCACCGTCGCCCATCACCAGGTTGCCCTGAATGGTCAGCTGACCGGCCGGGTTCAGTTCCATATTACCGTTGCGGGTATAGGCTTCCGTCCCATCCGGCGCGCGCACTGACAGCCAGCCGTCTTCACGGACAGCCACGTCCAGTGGACGCTCGGTGTAGTCGAGAGATCCCTGGGAGGTGTCTGCCCCAGGGGTAGAAGCCGTCACCAGCGTACGGGTTGGCAGCGACAGACCTTCCACCGGCACGGCGCGCAGCGCGTTCAGCTGCGCACGAAAGCCCGGTGTGGAGGCGTTGGCGAGATTGCTCGCCGTCACTGCCTGCTGCTCGAGGGTCTGACTGGCAGCCCCCATTGCGGTATATATCGCGTGATCCATAAGACGATCCTGTTAGCCGGATTAACGCAAGTTGACCAGGGTGTTGAGGATCTGGTCCTGAGTTTTGATGGTCTGGGCGTTAGACTGATAGTTACGCTGTGCCACGATCATGTTCACCAGCTCTTTACTCAGATCGACGTTGGAAGACTCCAGCGCGCCTGCGGTCAGGGTGCCGAGGTTACCGGTACCGGCAAGCCCCACCAGCGCCTGGCCAGAAGAGTTAGTGGCAGACCAGACGTTGTTACCTTCAGACTTCAGGCCTTCCGGGTTAGCGAAGTTAGCCAGAGCAATCTGACCCAGCGTCTGCGTCTGCTCATTCGAGTAGGTGCCGACGACGGTGCCGTCGTTGTTGATCTGGTAGCTGGTCAGGTCACCTGGCTTGTAGCCATCCTGCGTTGGGTTACCGAAGGTGCTGGTGCCGGTGTTCTGCTGCTGGCTGCCGGCCAGGTTCAGGTTGAAGGTGCCTGCTGCCGAACCATTCAGCGTCGCGGTGGCGAGCTGTACTGTGGCGGTCGGGCTGGTCATCTGGCCGCTCGAGTTGAAGGTCACATTGTAGCTACCATCGGTGTTGGCACCGGCTCCTGCTGCGCTCTGGCCCGTGGTGCCATCAACCGGATACATTTTCCAGCTGTTATCACCGGTTTTAACGTAGTACAGGTTGATGTTGTGTTCGTTACCCAGCGAGTCATAGGTGGTCATCGTCGCTTTGCTGTTATAGGTATCAACGTCAATACTGGACAGGTCGGTATTGGTGGTTGCCCAGTCTTTGGTTGGCGTGCTGTCAGTGGAGTTCAGGTTAGCAACCAGCGCCGCAGCGGAAGTGGCTTTTGCTGACATCGCGGTGGTTGGCACGTTCAGCGCCACCGGGTTAGCACCGGTCTGCACGGTTGGCGGCGTACCGGTTGCCGGGTAGCCAGTCAACTGCAGGCCGTCGGCGTTAACGATATTGCGGTTAGCGTCCAGGGTGAACTGGCCGTTACGGCTGTAGTACACCGCGCCGCTGGTATCGGTCATACGGAAGAAGCCAGACTGGCTGATCGCCACGTCGAGGCCACGGCTGGTAGAGGTAGTGGTACCGTCGTTAAAGTCCTGTGTTACCGCAGCCACTTTTACGCCCAGGCCCACTTTAGAGTCAGCAAACATGTCGGCAAAAGAAACGGTAGCGGATTTAAAGCCGACCGTTGCGGAGTTGGCGATGTTGTTGCCGATTACATCAAGGTTACTGGACGCGGCGTTTAAGCCACTGACTGCCTGTGAAAATGCCATGTGTTCACTCCTGAAAGAGGGTTAAGTTGTTAAATAATCTGACGAACATTCGCGACGGTAGTGGTACCCATCGTGCCGAGGTCTAAAACGGCACCGCTTGTGTCGTTAGTCACCCCATTAACCAGCGCATAGTTCAGCGGCTGCGTAACCAGTTGCCCGGATGCGTTGCTGGCGCTCAGTGAAACGCTGTATTTACCGTCTGCCGCGGTGGTGCCATCGGCGGTGCTGCCATCCCATGAGAAGGTATGCACGCCGGCGCTCAGGCCGCCCAGATTGATGGTTTGCACCACCTTGCCGGATGAATCAGTAATGGTTGCGGTGGTCGCAGTAGACGCCTGCTCCAGGCTCACGCCAAACGGCGTGGTCTGCCCGCTGCCGACCAGCACCTGAGTACCATCGACCATCACACCGTGACCAATCAGCGTGGTCGCCTGCAAAGACTGTCCGCTGTTGATCTGGCCGGAAATCGATCCCAGCGTGGTGTTCAGTTTTTCAATGCCGCTCAGGGTATTGATCTGCGCCAGCTGGGTGGTCAGCTGACTGTTATCCATCGGATTGGTGGGATCCTGGTTCTGTAACTGGGTGACCAACAGCGTCAGGAAGTTACTTTGCAGGTCCGCTGCCGACGTGTCGGTAGTCGACGCGGCGGTAGTGATGGAGGAATTATCAAGTTTCTCATTGACGCCAACTGCAATGCCCATCAGCCTGCTCCTTATTGACCCATCGTCAGGGTTTTCATCATCATTTGTTTGACGGTATTCAACACTTCCACGTTGGCCTGATAGCTGCGTGACGCGGACATGGTGTTGACCGTTTCCCCGACTACATCGACGTTAGGCATTTTCACGTAGCCCTTGGCATCCGCCATGGGGTTGCCCGGTTCGTACACCAGCTTGGCTGGCGTCGGATCGTCAACAACCTGAGCAACGCGTACCCCACCGGTCGGTGAGCCTGGAACCGCATCCGTCTGGAAAACGACCTGCTTGGCGACATAAGGCTGACCATCCGGCCCGGTCACACTGTCGGCGTTGGCCAGGTTACTGGCGCTGACGTTCAGACGTTGTGACTGGGCGTTCATGGCGGACCCGGCGATATCAAAAATATTCAGTAAAGCCATAAATTATTGCCCCTGTAGCACGGCCATCATGCTTTTGATCTGACCGCTGATCACGGTCAGGTCGGTTTGGTATTTCAGGCTGTTGTCCGCGAACTGAGTACGCTCGCGATCCATATCAACCGTGTTGCCATCCATCGCAGGCTGGTCCGGAACCCGGTACATCAGATCGATAGAGGCGGGCTGCAGCGTTTCCGCGGGAATATGGCGTGCTGACGTCACCGCCAGCGACAGTCCCGATCCTTCCGCACGCCCCTGCTCCATCACCTTATTCATCTGACTGGCGAAATCGATATCGCGAGCCTGATAGCCTGGCGTATCAGCATTGGCGATGTTGGATGCCAGGATCTCCTGCCGCTGGGCACGCAGGTTTAAAGCTTCGGTGTTAAACCGTAGTGCCGCGTCCAGTTTGTCGAGCATGCTTCCTCCGCAAAATGAAAATTCAGAGCTGACAGAATAAACAAGGCACGCAATAGTCATCGTCTGAATAGCGCTAAATTATGTTGCTATTTTGCGCCTTGACCTGAACGGGCCAGGAGTAGAATCAGTGCCAGTTTGATTTATGGGAGAAGCGAGAATGCGGGGAATGACAGCCTTGTGGGTGAGTTTGCTGGGACTGGTGACCCTGTCGGCCAGTGCGGGCGACTTAACGGCTCAGCTCAATCAATTTTTTAAATCCCGCTATGGGGAAACCGGCCAGAATGCCGATACTCTCTCCGTGGTGGTTAAAACGCCGCAGTCGCAGTGGCCGGACTGTGCCGAGCCGCAATTCTCCCTGCCGGGCAACAGCCGGATGTGGGGCAATATGAGCGTGGCCGCCAACTGCGATCAGAACCGTCGTTATATTCAGGTTCAGGTGCAGGTGACCGGCGACTATCTGGTCGCGGCCCGCCAGGTGATCCGCGGTGGTACCCTGACCGCCGACGATGTGAAAATTCAGCGCGGCAGATTAGATACCCTGCCCGCCAGGACGGTGATGTCGGCAGAGGAAGTGACCGACGCCGTGGCGCTACGGGATATCATTCCTGGCCAGCCGCTGACGCAGATGATGGTCCGGCAGCCATGGCGGGTTAAAGCCGGTCAGAACGTGACGGTGACGGCCAACGGCGGCGGTTTTAGTATCAGCAGTGAGGGGCGCGCAATGAACAACGCCACCACCGCGCAGCTGGTTCGGGTGAGGATGAGTTCAGGTCAGATAGTCAGTGGAAAAGTCGGGGCGGATGGGATTATTCTTATAACGCTATAAAGCACTAAAGAAGGGTTCAGTTCTGCCGATAGTGTTAATAACAGACATAGTACACTTAGCTATCAGGTCGATACACCGCCTGATTATACAGGAGTCAAATAATGAGCATTGACAGAACTCAACCTCTGAAACCGGCAGCAACCGTGCAACCTCGCGATACCAGCGAAACAGCGGCACCCAAAGCGCGTCCGGCAGAAAGCAGCAAAACCACTGAAGCCGGCACTCAGGTTGTTCTGAGCGGCGCACAGTCTCAGCTGACCAAGGCCAGTTCACAAGACATCAACACCGCCCGTGTTGAAGAGTTAAAAACAGCTATTCGCAATGGCGAATTGAAGATGGATACCGGCAAAATTGCCGATGCCCTGATTCAGCAGGCAAAAGATTCTTTAGAAGGTAACTAAGTAAATGCAGAAGCTGCTGACCGCGCTTGATAAAATGCTGGAAGTGTTGAAAAGTCTGGCCGACGTAATGACAGCCGAGCAACAACAGCTCTCGGGCGGTCAGATCAACAGCAGCTTATTGCAACGCATTACCGAAGACAAAAACTCCCTGCTGGCGACGCTTAATTTTATTGAGCAAATGCGCCGTGATGCGGAAAAAGAGGCTGGGCTGCATGCCCCTTACAGCCTCAATCCTGATATGGGCCGCCGTTGGGCAGACATTCAGGAGCAGACCGTGAAGCTGCGCGATACCAATCTGCATAATGGATTGCTGCTGAATCACCAGATTGTCTTTACCGAGCAGGCGCTGGAAGTGTTAAAGCCGCACCAGACTCAGAAGTTTTACGGCCCGGATGGCCAGGCGACCACCAGCAGTTTTATCAGCCGTAAAGTGTAGGCTGGGTTTTCAAAAGTCAGGAAAACCCAGCCAGTCAACGGCCTGCATCAGCGATCTGACATTTGCACTTTATGGCCGGGTATTTTTATAGAGCACTATTGCCAGGCCTTCCTTAAGGCCAGGAATACCCGGCTTGATTGCGTTTGACGAATGTTTATTCCTCGTACCCATGTAGCCGCCAGAAAGCAGTTCCCCCCTTCCCGCTCCTAAACGCCAGCCCGTAACACTTTCACCACAATCCAATCAGTTAGGCCAGATGAAACGAACTGCGCCAGCAAAGGAACTTGCTCTTTGTAATGTGGGCGTATAAAATTTTATACATAAACACGGTGTAAAGGGACGCTCAAGGATGGGTGAAAAAGCAATTGACTGGCGAGGTTCATCGTACAACGACCTCTTAGCGTTTCCCGATGATGCCAAAAGGATCGCCGGTTTTGAACTGGGAAGAGTACAACATGGTGAAGACCCTCGTGATTTCAAAAGAATAAACGACTGGGGTGCCGGTGTTATTGAAATACGGCTTGAGGATAATGTAAATCAGTATCGCGTTGTTTATGTTGCAAAATTTGCAGAGGCAGTCTACGTGCTACACAGTTTTAAAAAAAAAACGCAGAAGACGAGTCCATCTGACGTAGCAATAATTAAAGCACGCTATAGGGCCGTAGTTGCTGAGCGGAGAGAATTATGACTGATAAAATTGATACCACGTCACGCCACATCACTAAAGCTGGCGGTAATATTTTTGCGGAACTGGGTTTTGAACCTTCTGAAGCAGAAATGCTACTGGCCAAATCCAAAGACGATATTGCTCAAACCAAGGCCATGAAAAGGCAATTAATGAGCGTGATCTCAGATTGGATGGAAGATAAGGGGCATAAACAGAGTGAAGCAGCAAAATTGCTCCATATATCACGGCCTCGTGTATCAGATGTGGTTAATCAGAAGACAGAAAAATTTACGTTGGACTCTTTAGTGACGATGGTTGCCAATACAGGCAAACACGTCAAGATGACTATCGAGTAAAAAAATAAACCCCGCCTGAGCGGGGTTTTGCGTTTTATCAGATCTGAGTTTGACGGGCAAAGTCCTTAACGCGGAAGCCGAGTATTGCCAGCACCGCAAAGAACACCGCGCCGCCAACGGCACAGACGCCGGCCAGACGTAACAGCCGCGACAGCATATTACCGGTCGCCCAGTCTGGCATCACATGCAACATGCCCAGCAATGCCGCCGCCATTACCGCCACACCGATAAACAAACGCAGCAGGAAACCGCTCCAGCCAGGCTGAGGATGGAAGATCTTCTGCTTACGCAACTGCCAGTAAAGCAACGCCGCATTCAGGCAGGCACCCAGACCGATCGACAGCGACAGACCGGCATGTTTCAGCGGGCCAATAAACGCCAGGTTCATCAGCTGCGTCATAATTAAGGTGGCGATGGCAATCCTGACCGGCGTTTTGATGTTCTGACGCGAATAGAAGCCCGGTGCCAACACCTTCACCACAATAATGCCCATCAAACCGACCGAATACGCCACCAGCGCGCGCTGGGTCATGGAGGCATCGAACGCGCTGAATTTGCCGTACTGGAATAAGGCGACGGTTAACGGTTTCGCCAGGATGCCCAGCGCCACCGCACAGGGTAATGCCAGCACAAAACAGAGCCGCAATCCCCAGTCCATCAGGCGCGAATACTCATCGTGATTGCCGCTGGAGAAACTTTTTGCCAGCGAAGGCAGCAGAATGGTGCCCAGCGCCACGCCCAGCACGCCGGACGGGAACTCCATCAGACGGTCTGCGTAGTACATCCAGGAGACGGAACCCGACACCAGGAAAGAGGCAAAAATGGTGTTGATAATCAGCGAGATCTGGCTGACTGACACCCCGAGGATCGCCGGGCCCATTTGGCGCATCACTCGCCAGACGCCAGCATCTTTCAGGTTCAGACGCGGCAGCACCAGCATCCCAATCTTCTTCAGGTGCGGCAACTGATAGCCTAACTGCAGCACGCCGCCCGCAACGACCGCCCACGCCAACGCCATCACCGGCGGATGGAAATGCGGTGCGGCAAACAGGGCAAAACCGATCATGCTGACGTTGAGCAAGGTGGGTGCGAACGCCGGAACGGAGAAGCGGTTCCAGGTATTCAGAATGGCCCCGGCCAGCGAGGCAAGAGAAATCAGGAAGATATAGGGGAAAGTCACGCGCAGCAGCGCGGAAGTTAAGGCAAATTTATCCGCCGTATCGGCAAAGCCTGGCGCGGTCACCAGAATCACCCAGGGAGCCGCCAGCATCCCGGCGATGGTGATAATCGCCAGCGCCAGCGTCAGTAACCCGGAAACGTAGGCCACGAAAACTTTGGTCGCTTCTTCGCCCTGCTTGCTTTTGTATTCGGCGAGGATCGGAACGAAGGCCTGGGAGAACGCGCCTTCGGCAAAAATACGCCGCAGCAGGTTAGGCAGTTTGAACGCCACAAAGAAGGCGTCCGTCGCCATTCCCGCCCCAAAAACTCTTGCCACAATGGCATCGCGGGCAAATCCCAGCACGCGCGAAAACAGGGTCATGGAGCTGACCGCTGCCAACGATTTCAACAGGTTCATGTTCTTCCGGTTTTTTGGCTTGAAATATCTCGGGCACAGTTTACTGATGTTGCGGCAAATCACCACACTGCTTTGTTACAGCGGATTATTCCCGGTCAATCTCTCGCCAGAGCTTTTCCACCACCCGCTGCGCCATCAGCGCCTGCTCTCCGGAGGTTTGCGGCATTGTCTGATTTTGTGCGCAAGCGATAAAGTGCTGCGCCGCGCCGGCAAAGCCTCGCTGCTCAAGGGTGGTTTGCCAGCCGGGTATCGGATCGATCACCAGCTTACCGGCCGTTTCCTGATGGAAATCGCGCATCTCATCGACCAGCAACAGGCTGCCATCGGTCACGGCACGCACCGATTCACGCTGGCTGCCGGCACGGCGATGCATGCTGGTGGTGATGTGAATGTCATCCTGGGAAAAATGGTGTTCGGCATACAGCATTTCGCCGGCATCGGTGGTCTGCAGGCTGCCGCTCTGCAGTTTCCCTCTGCCGCCGCTCAGCCACAATGCGGTGTCGACCACATGCAGGTAGTCGTCCAGCAGCGTGAAAAACAGATCGTGTGGCCCCACGCTGTCACTGCGGTGCTTATCCATGCGCAGCGACGCCAGGCTGCCAAGATGATCCTTCAGCTGCAGATAACGCGGCGCAAAGCGACGGTTAAAGGCCACCATCAGCTTGCGTCCCCGTCGGTGAGCCAGTTCGACCAACTGTTCCGCCTCGCTGAGTTTCGCTGCCAGCGGTTTATCGACGCAGACATCCACATCCGCCATCAGCAGTTCTTTAACAATGCTGAAGTGGCTGGCGGTTGAGGTATGCACAAAGACCGCATCGCTGGCCGCCGCCACCTCAGCCACGCTGCCCATCAGAGGAATGCGATAGCTGTCGCAAATCACCCGTGCTTTTTGCTGATTGGGTGAGAACGCGCCGGCAATCTCCCAGCCGGCGGTTTGCGTGACTACCGGCAACCACGCCTTTTGCGCGATGCCACCGAGACCAATAATGCCCACTTTCAATGCCGTCATCTCAGTCTTCCCCGGTTAGTCGTGCCAGAACCTGCTTAATCTCAGCCATTTCTCTTTCCAGCTCGGCGACACGTTCACGCAGGTCGTCATTTTCCTGTGGGACGTCGTTTGACGCTAAGGCGGCCTCATCGACTTCGCCACTGAACAGATGCATATAGCGGCTTTCACGCTTGCCGGGCTCACGCGCTAATCTGACCACAAACGGGCCGTCTTCACGCGAAGCCAGCGCCTGCAGCGCCTGTTCCACTTCTGCCATATCGGCAAACTCATGCAGGCGCGTGCTGCGGGTGCGCAACTCGCCAGGCGTTTGCGCGCCGCGCAGCAATAAGGTGGCGATCAGCGCCAGTTCACCCGCCGTAAATTTCAGCTGACCAAACTCGGAATTACAAAAACGGTGTTCGTATTTCACTACCCGCTGACCAGAACCGCTTTGCGGGGTGGCCAGATGCTTTTTCACCAGCATATCCAGCGTGTCCTGCACGCTAACTTCACTCAGCGACAGCACCGGCTCACGGTTGGATTTTTGATTACAGGCCGTCACTACGCCATTCAGTGACATCGGATATTGATCGGGCGTGGTGACCTGCTTTTCCAGCAGGCAGCCAATAATGCGGGCCTCTACGGCCGAAAGGTGAATTTTCATTAAGTTATCCGCGACGTTCAGGTGTCCATTCTTTGGCGGTCAGCGCAGTCAGCACGTGATCCTGCCAGCGTCCATCAATCAGTAAATACGCTTTGGCATAGCCTTCTTTTTCAAAACCCAGCCGGGCCAGCAAATCGCCGCTGCGTTGGTTATGCGGCATATAGTTGGCCATAATGCGGTGCATGCGCTGCTGGCGCTGCATATAGCGGATCGCAGACTGCAGGGCTTCAAACATCATCCCCTGCCCTTGCCATTTCTCGCCCAGCGAATAGCCCAGATAACAGGCATGAAATGAGCCGCGCACCACGTTGCTGAAATTTGCCACGCCACGCACTTCATTCTCTTCAGGATCCATCACCACAAAATAGAACGCATTGCCCTGTTTATGCATTTCGGCAATCAGGCCCAGACGCGCCTGCCAGCCAGACGGATAACAGTGGCTTTCATCGCGGATCGGTTCCCAGGGTTTAAGGAAAGCCCGGTTTTCAGCATAGTAATCCGCCAGACGCCAGGCATCGCGTTCATGAACAAGACGAACCACTAGCCTGTCTGTAGTCAGGCGGACTTTCGGGGCAGCGGAACGATAGCCAAACATCTTCTCTCCTGATCCGGCCGATAAAGGATTTAAGCGGGTCAACCCGCACAGCAGAACTGCTTAGCCTGGGCCAGATGGCCGACATTTTCTGCGCTTACAAACCACTATAACCGCCAGGGCAGTGACCGGTAAAATAATGCGCATAAAATTTCCGAAAATCTCTTTTGCACAAGTAATGTCCGGTCGCAGTTTGCCCTGTGCTGGGATCTCTTCCATACTTCCCTAATGCATTCAAATGATTGATGGCGGCCCGCCCGCCGTCACCGCTGTAAGGAGGCGTTCTTGAAACTTTATATCTACGATCACTGCCCGTTCTGTGTAAAAGCCCGCATGATTTTCGGCCTGAAAAATCTGCCAGTCGAACTGGTGGTGATGCTGAGCGACGATGAAGCCTTGCCGAAGAAGCTGATTGGGCAAAAGATGGCGCCTATCCTGATGAAAGAAGATGGCAGCTGCATGCCGGAAAGCCTGGATATCGTGCATTACATTGATAATAAGGATCGCGAGCCGCTGGTGACCGGTAAAACCAATCCGGCGATTTCTGACTGGCTGCGCCACATCAACAGCTATCTGAATAAGCTGTTGCTGCCACGCATTGCTGAGGCACCGTTTGCTGAATTCGCTACGCCGGAAGCCCGCCGCTATTTCAAAGAGAAGAAAGAAGCGAATCTGGGCAGTTTCGCCGAGCTCAAGCTGCATGCCGAAGGCTACATCAAGAACGTGAACGACGACTTACGTAAGCTGGATAAGCTGATTGTGAAAGCCAATGCGGTCAACGGTGAGCTGTCGATGGATGATATTCATCTGTTCCCGGTGCTGCGTTCGCTGTCGCTGATCGCAGGCGTGGAGTACCCAAGCCGCGTGGCGGACTACCGTGACAATATGGCCAAACAGACGCAGGTCACGCTGTTGTCCTCGATCGCGTCCTGATTTTCCAAGGGCCACATTCGTGGCCCTGCTGCATTTCCTCACACTTTTTTTCCTTTCCGTTTACCCTTTGTCCTGGTGACTCCATTGCCATTGTCGGGCACTCTATTGTCTCACGTCAGAAGGGTTGCTGACGATTTGTAGACAGAGGATAACCATGAACAAAGCATTTTTCGGGCTATGCGCCCTGCTGCTGGTGGGTTTACTGACCGGCTGTAATCAACTGACGCAGTACAGCATCAGTGAACAGGAAGTGAACCAGGCGCTGGCAAAACACAATAACTACGAGAAGCAGATTGGCGTGGCCGGTCTGGTCGATGCCCACATTGTGCTGACCGATCTCAGCAGCCAGATTGGCCGCGCAGAGCCGAATAAGGTGACTCTTTCAGGCAACGCGAAGGTCAACATCAGTTCGCTGTTCGGCCCACAGCAGGCGAACATGACCTTGACGATGAAAGCGCAGCCGTTCTTTGATAAAGAGCAAGGCGCCATCTTCCTGAAGGATATGGAACTGGTCGACGTTCAGGTCCAGCCTGAAAAGATGCAGGGCATTCTGAAAACCCTGACGCCTTACCTGAACCAGTCGCTGAAGGATTACTTTAATCAGAAACCGGCTTATGTGCTGAGCACCGATCGCAGCAAGGCTGAGTCGCTGGCCAAACGTTTTGCCAAAGGGCTGGAAGTGAAGCCAGGCGAGCTGATTATCCCTTTCGTTAGCCAGTAATCATGCCGTTTCAGCACGCGCTGTGCCCTTTGTCGGCTCAGCGCAGGTTGAAACGCTAATTTCCTCCCGCTGCACACAAAGCAGGTGCATTCCCCTGCCTTTATCCCTATGCTTAGTACCCGGCTAAATCGCCAACCCGATTTCACTTCTGCCGGAGCAGCAAAATGACCGCACAACCTCAGCAACTTATCATTCGCCGTCCTGACGACTGGCATATTCATCTGCGTGACGATGAGATGCTGAAAACCGTGCTGCCCTTTACCAGCGAGGTCAATGGCCGGGCGATTGTGATGCCGAACCTGGTGCCACCGGTCACCAGCGTTGCTGCCGCCATTGCTTACCGCAATCGTATTCTGGATGCCATCCCTGACGGGCATCACTTCACCCCACTGATGACCTGCTATCTGACCGATTCACTGGATGCGGATGAAGTGGAAAAAGGCTTCACCGAAGGCGTGTTTACCGCCGCCAAGCTGTATCCGGCACATGCGACCACGAACTCCAGCCACGGCGTGACCAATATCGCCAGCATCGCCACCGTGCTGGAGCGTATGCAAAAGATCGGTATGCCGTTGTTGATCCACGGTGAAGTGACCGCCGCAGAGATCGATATCTTCGATCGTGAAGCGCGCTTTATTGAAACGGTGATGGAGCCGCTGCGTAAGCAGTACCCGGAGCTGAAAGTGGTGTTTGAGCATATCACCACCAAAGAAGCGGCTGCCTATGTCGAGGAAGGCAATCGTTTCCTCGCCGCGACCATTACCCCACAGCATCTGATGTTTAACCGTAACCATATGCTGGTTGGCGGCGTTCGCCCGCATCTGTATTGCCTGCCGATCCTCAAAAGGAATGTGCATCAGGAAGCGTTACGTAAGGTGGTGGCAACCGGAAACGATCGCTTCTTCCTGGGAACCGACACCGCGCCACACCTGCGGCATCTGAAAGAAGCCAGCTGTGGCTGTGCCGGTGTGTTCAACGCCCCGTCTTCTCTGCCGGCTTATGCCACGGTGTTTGAAGAGATGAATGCGCTGCAACATTTCGAAGCCTTCTGCTCTGAAAACGGCCCACGTTTCTATGGCCTGCCGCTGAACGAAGGCACCATTACGCTGGTTCGCAAGCCGTGGAAAGTCGCTGACAGTATTGCCCTTGGCGAGCACACGCTGGTGCCTTTCCTTGCCGGTGAAACCCTGAACTGGACCGTCGAGCTGTAATCCAATCGAACGCCCTGCATTAAATGATTGCCTCCCGTGAGATTACTGTATATATTTACAGTATCTTATTCGGAGGCTTTTATGCGTATTGAAGTCACTGTAGCAAAAACCACTTCTCTTCCTGCTGGCGCAATTGATGCGCTCTCTTCTGAGTTGGTTAAACGTATCGACAAACAGTTCCCTGAATCCAGCAACAGCGTTTCGGTTCGCTATGCGGGAGGAAATAATCTGACGGTGATGGGCGGTGGCAAAGAGGCCAAAGATCGCATCACTGAAATTCTGCAGGAAACCTGGGAAAGTGCCGACGACTGGTTTATTACCGACTAGCGCTTTTCTCTCCTTTTTTGCCGTTGTTTGCCGGGTTTCGCCATCCGGCTTTTTTATCTTTTTTGCGCATTATTTGTTCATTGCACCCGCTTATATAAAATCTTTAATCAAACTCTCTTCTCCTTTCGCCATAAATTTTCCGCCTGCGAGAATTAAAATCCCTGTTATAATTACTTTGCTCTATGAAAAAAAGCCGCATTGAACCTCGATAAATCACTTCGTTGTCATCATTAACACGAGTAATAAGGGGGTTATAATGGACAGAAACAAAGACGTAATCCAGACACATCCCCTCATTGGGTGGGATATCAGTACTGTAGATTCTTACGATGCCATGATGATCCGTCTTCATTCACTAACGTCAAACGAGCAGCAGAATGAAGACGCGGAAGTAGGTCAGACTTACTGGTTAACCACTGATGTTGCCAGGCAATTTATCTCCATTCTCGAAGCTGGCATAGCGAAGATTGAAGCAACAGACTACGTAGATCGCGATTATAAAAAGCATTAAATCCTGTTGGTTTACTCTCTAAGGCACCCTAAGGGTGCCTTTTTCATTCCTGCTACATTTTGCTATCCTGCACGGATTGCCTGATCAACAAAGGAACCGGTGCAGATGGTTTACGATTTAATTGTGGTGGGAAGTGGATCGGTAGGTGCCGCCGCCGGCTGGTATGCAACGCAGGCCGGCCTGAAAGTGCTGATGATTGACCGCGCGCATCCGCCGCACAGCGAGGGTAGCCACCACGGTGAGTCCCGCCTGATCCGCCATGCTTATGGTGAGGGTGCCCGCTATGTCCCAATGGTTTTACGCGCGCAACAGCTGTGGGATGAGCTGGAAACCGCCTGTGGTGAACGCATTATGCACCGCAGCGGTATCATCAATCTGGCCCCGGAAACCTCTGAATTTATTCGTAACGTCAGCCAGAGCGCGCAAGCCTTCTCCCTGAACGTTGAAACCCTGAGCGGTGAGCAGGTGATGGCTCGCTGGCCGCAGATAACGGTTCCCGATGGCTATACCGGCATTTTTGAGCCGCAGTCCGGTTACCTGAAATCTGAAGTGGCGGTCCGCCAGCTGATCCGCCTGGCGCGCGAAGCGGGTTGTGCCCAGCTGTTCAACTGCGGCGTCGACGCGCTGGAAGAGCGTGATGGATTGCAGCATGTGCATACGGCAGATGGCACCTACAGTGGCCGTAAGCTGCTGCTGAGCGCCGGCACCTGGGTAAAAAGCTTGCTACCCGAGTTGCCGATCGCGCCAGTAAGAAAGGTGTTCGCCTGGCATCAGGCCGATGGCCGCTACAGTGAAAATAATAAATTCCCGGCATTTACCTGCGAAATGCCGGACGGCAGCCATTTTTACGGTTTCCCGGCGGATAATAACGCACTTAAAATTGGCCGTCATGACGGCGGGCAGCTGATTAGCGCACCTGAAGAACGTAAACCCTTTGGATCGGTAAAAGAAGATGGCAGCGAACTGTTTTCTTTCATTCGCCATTTCCTGCCGGGTGTTGGCGTTTGTCTGCGCGGCGAAGCCTGTACCTATGATAATACGGTGGATGAAGACTTTATTATCGACACGCTTCCCGGCTCGCCCGATCGGCTTATTATTAGCGGGTTAAGCGGCCACGGATTTAAATTTGCCAGCGTATTAGGTGAGATTGCCGCTGGGTTTGCGCAAGGGAAAAATACCGAATTTGATTTATCGCCCTTCTCGCTTTCGCGCTTTAAATAATGTTTTCAGGCAATAAAAAAACCGGGCCAGGCCCGGTTTTTTATTGTCTGGCTTATCGCTTAACGCGTCGCGTCAGCCTCTTTCTTCTGCTGACGAAGACGTAGCTTCTTCACCAGCGAGTGTGCCTCGGCTTCGGTGGCCACCGCAGGCGCAGATCCTGACAGCGGTTTACGGGCGGTTTCACGCAGCGTAAACACCGTCAGCACCCCAATCACACCAGCACCCATCAGATAGTAGGCCGGCATCATCAGATTATGCGTTTTCTCCACCAGCCAGGTGGTGATCAGCGGTGTGGTGCCGCCAAACAGTGAAACGGACAGGTTGAAGCCGATGGCCAGCGCGCTGTAGCGGATATCGGTAGCGAACAGCGCCGGTAAGGTCGCCGGCATCGAGCCGCTGAAACAGGTATGGATCACCCCAAGGATAATCAGACCGAGGAACACCAGGTAAAGATTGCCGGTGCCAATCATCATCATGCAGGGGATCGCCATCACAATCAGCCCGATTGCGCCAGCCCAGATCACCGGACGACGGCCCAGACGGTCATTCCAGTGTCCCCAGAACAGCGTCAGCGGCATCATCACAAACATCACCACCAGGATCAGCAACAGGCTGCTGATTTCGCTCAGGCCGAGGATACCGGTCAGGTAGCTTGGCATATAGGAGGTCAGCATGTAGTTCGACACGTTGAACAGCAGCACCAGGCCGATACATTTCAGCATCTGCTTACGATACTTGCTCAGCATCTGCCACAGGGTCAGACGGGGTTTGCTCTGCTCAAGGGCTTCCTGCTTCTCCATATGCTTCTGGAACGCCGGCGTTTCTTCCAGCTTCAGGCGGATATACAGACCAAACAGGCCCAACGGCGCGGCGATAAAGAACGGGATACGCCAGCCCCAGTCCAGCAAGGTCTGTTGCGGCATAGCAACGGTCAGGATAGTGACCAGTCCGGCGCCCAGCAGATAGCCGCCCAGGGTACCAAATTCGAGAAAACTGCCCATAAACCCGCGACGGTTATCGGTGGAGTATTCGGCAATAAAGGTCGCCGCACCGCCGTATTCGCCTCCGGTTGAGAAGCCCTGCAGCAGACGAGCGGCCAGCAGCAGGATGGGCGCGAGAATGCCTATCGAGGCATAGGACGGAATGATGCCGATGCAAAAGGTACCGATAGACATCATGATCATGGTGATCGCCAGTACTTTCTGACGGCCGATTTTGTCACCCAGCGGGCCAAACACCAGTCCACCAATCGGACGAACCAGGAAGGCTGCCGCAAAGGCACCAAAGGTTGCCAGCAGCTGCGCCGAAGCGTCACCGCCCGGGAAGAAGACTTTCCCCAGGGTGACTGCCAGGTAGCTGTAGACACCGAAATCGAACCATTCCATGGCATTACCCAAGGCTGCGGCGCCCACCGCGCGTTTAAGCATGTCGCCATCAACAATGGTGATGTCGTCTACGGTCAGCTCTTTCGGCTTCTTATGCCGTGAGAAAAGCTTCTTAAGCTTGTTATTTGAATCTGATGCAGTGCTCATACGGTCTCCGGAGTGACTGAATGTAGAGAGCAGCGTCATAGCTTTCGTTGCCGGGATGGAAGTAATGAAGGGAAAGAAAGCTATAAAGCAGCGGGATAAGACGATGATTTACACATAAACAACATCTCTTTACGGTAACTGACTCTATACGACAGACCGGATTTTTTCAAGTTTGTGACCGTTATCGCTGAATTTATCCTCAAAAACCATACAGACCTCCAGAGAAATGCCGATTCTCAGACATCTGCGTCAGAGTCGATAGACAAATTGCTGGCATCCGCTATTCATTTACATTACGCCTTAAGCAGACACATCAATAAATATTACCTATTTTAGGGCGTAATATTGACGAAAAGTGACAAACTACTGACGAATACTTAATTTACCATCAAATAAACAGACATTAACAACTTCACTTCACCCCACAATCAACCCCACATAAATAAGCCACATAACGCTAAACCAACCTTCTGAAAACCAAATTTAATGATAATAACCCGATTTAACATTCAATATTTTTGAATGATAATCACTATTTGTTTACTACGGGTAATTAGTTGTTGATTTTATGTTTCGGATTATCCAGTCTTGGCAAAAATTGATTGCAGGATGTAAGCATGCGCTGGAAAAACACCCCCACCCGCTTTGGCACCGTCAGCGTAATGCTGCACTGGCTGGTGGCCATTGCCCTCTACGGCATGTTTGCGCTCGGCCTGTGGATGGTCACCCTCGGCTATTACGACAGCTGGTATCACCCTGCCCCGGAATTGCACAAAAGCATTGGCATCACCCTGTTTGCCGTCATGGTGTTGCGGGTCATCTGGCGATTCATCTCCCCGCCGCCAAAGCCGTTAAGCAGTTACTCCGCACTGACCCGTGTGAGCGCCGTTGCGGTTCATCTGCTGCTGTACGGCATCCTGTTCGCCATTTTTATCAGCGGCTATTTGATTTCAACCGCCGATGGCAAACCGATTGAGGTCTTTGGCGTGCTCTCCGTACCGGCCACGCTGGAAGGCTTTGGCGAGCAGGCCGACCTGGCCGGCGATATTCACCTGTGGCTGGCCTGGAGCGTGGTGATCCTCTCCGTTCTGCATGGCCTGGCCGCCCTGAAACACCATTTTGTCGATCGCGACAGTACATTGAAGCGGATGCTGGGTAGCCGCGTTGATTAACCTCTGAAAGGAACAGAACTATGTTGAAGAAAAGCCTGTTAGCACTGACCACTGCCGCTCTGCTGGCGAGTGCGGCAACCGCCTCAGCCGCTGACTATAAAATTGATAAACAGGGGCAACATGCCTTTGTGCAGTTCCGCATTCAGCACCTTGGCTATAGCTGGCTGTACGGCACGTTCAGAGACTTTGACGGCAGCTTCACGTTTGATGAAGCCGATCCGTCGAAAGATAAGGTCAATGTGACCATCAATACCAACAGTGTCGACACTAACCATGCGGAACGCGATAAGCATCTGCGCAGCGCGGAATTCCTTAACGTGGCGAAATTCGCTCAGGCGACCTTTGTCTCAACGGGTGTGAAAAAGGATGGCGACGAACTGGATATTACCGGCAACCTGACGCTGAACGGGGTGACTAAACCGGTGACGCTGGAAGCGAAAAAGCTGGGTGAAGGCAAGGATCCGTGGGGAGGTTATCGTGCGGGCTTTGAAGCCGAAACCAAAATTGCGTTGAAAGATTTCAACATTAAAACCGATCTGGGGCCAGCCTCACAGGATGTGCAGCTGATGATCTCGGTAGAAGGGATCCGTCAGTAACTGACGGATAACCACCCGGCCGGATGTCTGACACCCGGCCGGATTCTATTACTCTGCTGAGGGGATTTTCAGCGTCATCGTGAGCTTGCCACGTGACTTATTGAACACCTTATTGCCATTTTCACGGCCAGCACGGCGGGCGCGCTGCTCTTCAGGCGTTAATGCCAACTCTTCCATGCAGATTGGGCTACAGCATTCTTTATACTGCTCGGCACAGCTGGCGCACTGGATAAACAGCAAATGGCAGCCATCGTTTTTGCAATTGACGTGAGTGTCACAGGCGGCACCGCACTGGTGACAGTTAGCAATCACATCGTCAGAAATGCGTTCACCCATCCGCTCATCAAAGACAAAGTTCTTGCCCTTAAAGCGTACCGGCAAGCCCTGCTCACGCGCACGGCGGGCATATTCAATAATGCCGCCTTCAACGTGGTAGACGTTTTCAAAGCCGTTATGACGCATCCACGCGCTGGCTTTCTCACAACGGATGCCACCGGTGCAATACATGACGATTTTTTTCTCTTTATCGTCTTTCAGCATCTCAACCGCCATCGGCAGCTGATCGCGGAAGGTATCGGCCGGGATTTCCATCGCGTTGTCAAAATGCCCCACTTCGTATTCGTAGTGGTTACGCATATCAACAAACACCGCATCCGGATCGTCGAGCATCGCGTTGACTTCGTTGGCCTTCAGATAGCCGCCAATATCGCTGGCATCGAAGGTGTCATCGGTAATGCCGTCGGCGACAATGCGCTCGCGCACTTTCAGGCGTAATACCCAAAACGATTTTCCGTCGTCATCCAGCGCGATATTCATGCGCAGATTATCCAGCGCCGGATGGAAAGCATACAGCATCGCTTTCATCGTTTCGTACTGGCTGGCAGGCACGCTGATCTGGGCGTTAATCCCTTCACTGGCAACGTAAACGCGCCCAAAAACTTTCAGCTTAGTCAGCGCAACATACAGCGCATCGCGGAAGGCTTTAGCATCGTCGAGGGTAAAATATTTATAGAAAGAGACTGTGGTACGCGGTTCGCTTTCGGCCAACATCCGCGCGCGCAGCTCTTCATTGGAAACAAGGTTATGTAACACTGGCATGGTGTACGTTCCTGCGTTCAAGAGAGAAATTTTGCGGGCGCTATCATACCTGAATAGCAGAAAAATCAAACCGGAATCCGGTAAAAGCGGTGAAAAGGTCCGATGCCGATGTCTTGACGGCTTCTGGTAAAAGCATGGCTTGCTCAACGCCATGATATAATTTGCCTATAGTTAGCCTTTGTCACTGACACTGTTAACCCACCGGAGAACCTGCATGAGCCAGCTTTTCAGTCCGATATCCCTCGGTAAGCTAACCCTCGAGAACCGCATCGCCATCGCACCGATGTGCCAGTATTCTGCCGACCACGGCAACGCAACCGCCTGGCACCGCATCCACCTTGGCCATCTGGCGCTTTCTGGTGCGGGCCTGTTGATTATTGAAGCCGCCGCGATTGAAGCCGCGGGCCGCATCACGCCGCAGGACTTAGGATTGTGGAATGATGAAACTGAACAGGCGTTGGGTTCGGTGTTAAAAGACGTACGTCAGCACTCCTCCATGCCGATTGGTATCCAGCTTGCCCACGCCGGACGTAAAGCCTCTACCGATGTGCCATGGCGTGGCGGCGGTTTCCTGCAGCCTGAAGCAGGCGGCTGGCAAACCTCTGCGCCATCTGGCGTACCGTTTAATCAGACCGACGCCACGCCCGTGGCGTTGACCAAAGCGCGCATCGAAGAGATCAAACAGTCCTTTGTTGACAGTGCCATTCGCGCCGATCGGCTGGGCCTGGATTTGATTGAAGTCCACGCGGCACATGGCTATCTGTTGCATCAGTTCCTGTCACCACTGTCGAACCAGCGTGATGATGTCTACGGTGGCTCGCTGGAAAACAGAATGCGCCTGACGCTGGAAATTTTCCGCGAAGTCCGCCGTGCCTTCCCGGCGAACAAACCGGTTGGCGTACGCATTTCCGCTACCGACTGGGTGGAAGGCGGTTGGGATGTGGAACAATCCATTGCGTTAAGTCAGGCGCTGGAGGCCGAAGGCTGCGCGTACATCCACGTGTCAAGCGGCGGCCTGTCACCGGCGCAGCAAATTAAAGTCGGGCCGAATTATCAGGTGCCTTTTGCCGCGGCGATCAAAAAAGCCGTCACGATCCCGGTTATTGCGGTGGGTATGATCACCGAGCCGGAACAGGCCGAAGCGGTGCTGGTTGAACAGCAGGCCGATATGGTCGCGCTGGCGCGCGGTATGCTCTACGATCCTCGCTGGCCATGGCACGCGGCGGCGAAACTCGGTGCGAAGGTGCATGCACCAGAGCAATACTGGCGCTGCGAGCCTCATGAGGTCAAAGGGCTGTTTAAGCAGTAAGCCTTATCGGGGTCGCTACAGCCTGTTTATGCTGCTGGCGACCCAAATCAACGTTACCACAGCGGGTTATTTCAATCTGTCCTTAAGAAATGGCACAATAGGCCATAATTAAAAGTTCTTGGGCAGCATAATACTGCCCTTTTTATGCGATCTGGACTCTCATGACTCAACTGCCTCAATTTACGCGCGCGTTGTTGCATCCTCGTTATTGGCATACCTGGTTGGGTATTGGCTTCCTTTACCTGCTGGTCCTGCTGCCTTACCCGGTCCTCTATTATATTGGCTGCGGCCTGGGACGCCTTTCAATGCGTTTCCTGCGTAAGCGCGTGAATATCGCTCACCGTAATCTGGAGCTGTGCTTTCCAACCATGCCGGAAGCAGAACGTGAAGCGATGGTGGTACGTAATTTTGAATCCGTTGGTATGGGACTGATTGAAACCGGCATGGCCTGGTTCTGGCCGAACTGGCGCATTAATAAGTGGTTCCACGTTAGCGGACTTGAACACATCGATAAGGCACACGAAGACGGCAAAGGCATTTTGCTGATTGGTATGCACTTCTTGACGCTGGAGCTGGGCGCCCGTATTTTCGGCATCCATAATCCCGGCATCGGCGTGTATCGTCCCAATGACAATGCGCTGCTGGACTGGTTACAGACCTGGGGCCGCATGCGTTCCAATAAAAGTATGCTGGATCGTAAAGACCTGAAAGGCATGATCCGCGCGCTAAAAAGCGGCGACATCATCTGGTACGCGCCGGATCACGATTACGGCCCGAAGAGCAGCGTGTTTGTGCCGTTCTTTGGCGTCGATAAGGCCGCTTCAACCAAAGGCAGCTATGTGCTTATCCGCAGCGGTCATCCAGCGGTAATTCCGTTTGTGCCACGCCGTTTGCCGCATGGCAAAGGCTATGAAATGGTGATCCTGCCGGAAGAGAAAGACATGCCGCTGGATGATGAAGCCGCCACGGCGGCCAGGATGAATCAGGTGATTGAACGCGGCGTGCTGATGGCACCGGAGCAATATATGTGGCTGCATCGCCGCTTTAAAACCCGTCCCGCCGGTGAATCCTCCCTTTATTAAATCTGGTGGGTCGCAGGGTTTTCCTCGCCTGCTACCCAACTGAAACCCTTTTTCAACGCTGTTTCTTTTCCTTATGCACCCCCTGTTAATGCAGATTTTTTGCGCGCATAATTAGCCTGCTAATAATAAAATCTACCCTACAGGTCTTACACTGAACTATGGCTACTGCTGACGTTCCGCTCTCCTCGATCAACTGGCAAAAAAATCTGTTTGTCGCCTGGTGCGGCTGCTTTCTTACCGGTATCGCCTTCAGCCTGGTGATGCCGTTCCTTCCGCTGTATGTCGAATTGCTGGGCGTTACCGATCCTCATTCACTGAATATGTGGTCGGGACTGGTGTTCAGCATCACCTTTCTGTTTTCAGCCATTGCCTCCCCTTTCTGGGGTGGTCTGGCTGACCGTAAGGGCCGTAAGATCATGCTGTTGCGCTCGGCGTTGGGCATGTCTGTCGTGATGGTGTTGATGGGCCTGGCGACGTCAATCTGGCAGTTCCTGGCGCTGCGTGCGGTGCTGGGCTTGTTGGGAGGATTTGTGCCCAATGCCAATGCGCTGATAGCGACGCAGGTTCCCCGCAACAAAAGCGGCTGGGCGCTCGGCTGGCTCTCCACCGGTGCCGTCAGCGGCGCGTTGATTGGCCCGCTGATCGGCGGATTACTGGCGGACAGTTTTGGTTTGCGTCCGGTGTTCTTTATCACCGCTTCGGTTCTCTTCGTCTGCTTTATCATGACGCTGTTTGCCGTGCGCGAAGAGTTTGTGCCGGTGCAAAAAAAGGACATGCTGCACGCCCATCAGGTGTTTACCACCCTGAAAAACCCGAGACTGGTGCTGACGCTGTTTGTTACCACGATGATTATTCAGGTGGCGACTGGCTCAATAGCGCCAATTCTGACGCTGTACGTGCGGGATCTGGCCGGAGATATTCAGAACCTGGCGTTCGTCAGCGGGCTGATCGCCTCAGTGCCCGGCGTTGCTGCGCTGATCAGCGCGCCACGGCTGGGGAAGTTGGGTGACCGGATTGGCCCGGAACGGATTCTGGTGGCGATGCTGCTGGTGTCGGTGCTGTTGTTAATCCCGATGTCGATGGTGCAGAATCCGCTGCAGTTGGGTATTTTGCGGTTCCTGCTCGGCGCCGCAGATGGTGCGCTCCTTCCTGCGGTGCAGACGCTGCTGATTTATAACGCCAGCAATCAGGTGGCGGGACGAATATTCAGTTATAACCAGTCTTTCAGAGACATCGGCAATGTCACCGGTCCGCTAATGGGCGCTGCCGTGTCGGCTCACTGGGGATTCCGCGCCGTGTTCGTGGTGACCGCCTGCGTGGTGCTGTTTAACGCCATTTACTCGTGGATCACCCTGCGCCGCCGCGTGGATCGCAGTTCAATGCTGGATGAGTGAATTTGCTGGCAGGATCGCGCCGAGTTTGTGCTCAATCCTGCCCAGTCCTTTCATTAACCTGCTGAAAGGCCTGCACAAAATTCCTTTCATCTTTTTTTATCCTCAGATGTTTCCCCTCAGCAATCTTCGACTATCCTTTCTAAAACCTGAATCAGTTGTTATGGAGAAAAGATCCTACATAGCTACGGCAAGCAGCTTTTTGAGCCTGATGTTCTTCTCCTCGAACAACTTCAGGGGCTAACCTAAGGCACCTCGATACCGCCTTACTTCTTACGCCGGGTGTAGACGTAGTGTTGGAAATGGCATGTTTGCTGCAGATTTCATAGAAGGTAACCCCGTTTGGGGCAGCATGGTGAATACTGATTATATCTTGTCGGAAAATCACATTTCCATGGACATGTCCTCATGTGACTTATGGCGCCATTACTAACATCGGGATTTATTAATCAATGGGGAGCGGGTCAAGGGCGATTAATTTTTTACAAGATATATAATCTATGTCACCAATTCAACCTTGGCTCTATTAAGTAAAACCTCCCTCTTCACTTAAAAAAAGATGCACAATCAACTAATGGATGTACCTATTAAGCAGCCATATGTTAGAATAATCATTATCAATTCATAGAAAATTATAGATGGAGTCAATTTTGAACGATATGGATTTTGTTAATGATCTTAAGGCCAATGGCTTTACTGACAAGGATATAAGTCGATTAAGAACAATAGTTGAGAGTGTTCCTACTAAGGATCAAACGTTTTCCTCTATAGTACTTGACTTAAGTAAACGTTTCTGGGGTGGTGTTATTGGGATGTTACTGATGGCAGTTATTGCCATTTTTGGCAGTATCTATGACTCAGCGGAAAACTTTATCATCTACCTGATAGTTATTCTTTTTGGAGTCACCGTTGTTTATATTGTCACTCCAATGAAATTAGCATGGAAAGCACATCGCTACATGGCTAAGAAAAAGTAACATTATTTGGGATCAGTGTTCATATCTTTAATGTTAATGCCGATCTCTATACCTTTCTTTGCCGCACCAGCTCCTTTTAATGCGAGAGCAGGTTTGCTCATTGTCTGAACCTTTCTGTAATAATCTGATGGCAGATAGTTAAATAGCCTCCATGCTTCCGGTTTTAAACTTAACTTCAAAACCCCATAATACGATGTAGTAAAATCTACCGCCTGATAAGCTAAAAATCCCAATCTTTTGTCGAAGCCCATAAATTCAGCAGCATCTTCATATGCATTTCGCATGAAATTTGTTGGATTGGCACGTCCAAGGAGTTTTTCAGCACTTTCTATAGTTGAGCCAGCACCACTCAGAACCAAACTCGAACCAGCTACAACTCCAATTACATTCCCAGTAGCCATTGAACCAGCAATCAAGGTAGCACCTGCAACCATCTGCAACCCACCCACAACAACACCTATGCCATCGATTATATAACCGATAATTTTTTCATGTTCATGATAGAACTGAACAGATGCAGACACTACAGCATGGCCTGAACGAAGCATCCTGTCTTGTATGGTTAGATATTCATGCTCTTGCTTGAGATTCTGTATGCAAGCCTGGCACTCATTATCGGTACTGGCAGCGCGGATAACATCAAGCTGCAGGCTAATGAACGACTGAATTTCATCCTTAAAATTTATCCTAAGCATCGCATCCTGAATATGAAGCAAAGATACTGTATTAGCAATGCTATTGAGTTGATTTGCTTGAAGGTTTGCCATTGTCAGATAGTATTCTGAAAAACTCTTTGAGTACTGCCGTATTACCCTTGAGGATGTACTGATCATTGATGCAATGTTCAATGGTGCAAGCCAGCGTGATCTTGTTGGTATGACATACCAGTTCCAGGCTGCAAAAGTTAAAACCCAGTACTGGGAGCAGTCGACTACTGGCGGTAAGGGTGCAGAAACCCAATCAAGCTGGAACATAAAAGAAAACCGCGAATAAGCTTGATATGACGCATTCTAATAGGTTCAAAATAACTTTCAGAGCCCATCTGAACCTAAGTAGCACCAACCAATAGAATGCGTCTAATTAAAAAATGGGTTGCTATTGTCATTCCATAAAATCCTAAAGCAACAATATTTAATCCTTGCGAATTTTTTGAGCTCCATAAGAAATCCTCTAGACCACGACATCCATAAGTTACTCTTGTTTTTATTATAAATCAACTGTAGGAATGCCATGAAGTAATTCAACTCATAATATAAACGTATGGTGATTTTTCATGGAGGAATTCAATAGTCACTCCGACTGTTTATTATTTTTAAATGTACCCTGTTTTGATCTTCAGTTCTTCAATTGTCATTAGCTTGTTACCTAAATGTACCATGGCATGACAATTTGGGCAGAGTGGAATAAGGTCAACGATAGGATCGATACTATATCCCTCACCCAGAGTATGAATGGGTTTGATGTGGTGTACATGAATAAATCCCTTACCATGCTCACCATAGACTTTTCCAAAATCGAACCCACATCCCTTACATGCAGTACCATAATGCCGGATACATTCCTGTCTTGCTCGGGGATCCCTTTCATAAGAATTAACTGTAACTCGTGTCTTTGCCCCTTCGATGAAGTTATCGGGCATTGGGATTTCATCAGGGAAAGGATTAGCGGCAAAGTCTGCATACCAAACGTCACCTTCTTTGCTTAGAAATCGTTTAACCAGTTTACGTTCGAAGTTTTCAATGACTCCTACCTCAGAATTATCAGGGTGTTCAGCAAATTTCATTTTGAATGTGTAAAGCTCGTAGCCCTCAGTCACCAGTTGGAGATGTTCTATGGCCTGAGCATAACCAGGCTGTTTCTTATCTTTACTGTTCTTCTTCCATCCTTCACGAAGAATAACAGCTCTCTCTCGCTCCTGCTCAACATCCCATGTACCAAAGATCACCATTCGCTTTTGATGATTCACAAAAGACCAACTCCATGTCCAGTTGCTACATGTCGCCCCCTCAGATTGGATGAATTGCTTTCTGTTCATGTCACCTCTATTTGTAATTATCTGTTTGTAAAAATAAATCGTTTGAAGAACCCGTTTTTTTAAGTCAGCTTCATTTAGCATCTTCAATTAACGTGAATTTACTGAAACAACATTTTCCAACTAACCCACAGGCTAATAGTGTTGATACAACACTAAGTTTTAATAAAAATGATTTATTGAAGCGGCGGCCAAGTTTGTGAGTGTGCATGGCAATTAATAACAAAACCGATTTAAAGATCGTTAAGCAAGCCCTTTTTGCATGTAACCCACTGATACGCGTATACAAATATGCTTTCATTTTTTTTGCGGTCATAGGTTTACCGTGGCAGAAGATCTACTATCCTTTGCTAATCATCTTATCTTAGAAAGGACGAATTGGTATGTCATTATATGCAACGCTTGAAGAAGCCATTGATGCCGCACGTGAAGAGTTTCTGGCTGCAAACCCGGAAATGGAAGAAGAGGACGCCTCAGTGGGCCAGTTCAACCTGCAGAAATATGTGATGCAGGATGGCGATATCATGTGGCAGGCCGAGTTCTTCGCTAACGAAGGCGATGAAGGGGAATGCTTATCCCTTCGTGGCGGCGAGGCTGCCCAGGCGATTTTTGATGACGATTTCGATGAGATTGAAATCCGTCAGGAATGGCTGCCTGAAAATACGCTGCACGAGTGGGATGAAGGTGAGTTCCAGCTTGAGCCGCCTACGGACACCGAAGAAGGCAAAGCGGCAGCGGATGAGTGGGAAGATGACAACAGCGAGTCTGAACGCTACCAATAGTCCCTGCTGCGGCCCTGTGTGCCGATCTAAGCGCTGAAGTAAGCCCGGCTGAACTGCCGGGCTTTTTATTCGTAAGGACCGTGGTGCGCGTCGACAGGCAGCAACAGCGTATCCACCACCAGTGACAGCGGCAGGTCGATAATAGTCAGAAAGCGCCATGGCGTGTCGCGCACATCCCATTGCACGCCAGGATAATACTGGTTGCCGTGCCCCTGTCCCGGAAACGTCCGGCTGATAATACTGCCGCAGCCCGTCAACAGCACCACGATCGCTCCCGTCAGAATGCCGCGGTAAATAAGCTTAATCATAACCACCTTTAACTGAAGAAAAACGCGCCATTGTAGAGTAACTGCGCAAACGCTATCTGGCAAAAAACGCAAAATTTCCGTAAGCGTTGCGTAAAGCGCCACAGGCGTTGGGCATAAAAAAGGCCGGGAAACAATTCCCGGCCTTTTTAAGTTTCAGCGTTTACACCGTTTCAGGCTTGGTGTTCTGCAGCGCCTGCGGATTCATTTTCAACGACTTGTAGCAATCGAACCAGTCGTGATACTTGTCAGCATGCGCCCACAAGCGGTAATGCATCCTCGACAGCGTCACCGGGTCGCTGATCAACGCCAGACGGCGATCGCGATCCAGCTTGGCCGGCGATTCACTGAGTGCCTGATCAACCTGACGGTCGCGGGCGAATTCCAGCACATCACTTTTCAGGTGGCGGGAGGTCGCTAACGCACTGGCCAGGGCGTTGAACGATGGGTCAAACACAGCGTGCATAAAGCCATCTTTCAGCGCGCGCTCACGGTTCACTTCCACGTAGCGATCGGTATCCACCAGCTCTTTCGGCGGATCGTACTCTTCCGGGATAAGGAACAGTTTGGCGCGTTTCGACGCGGCACCGGTCGTTGAACGGCTGGAGAACACCGACACGAATGGCGACAGGATCAGCGAGAAGACGATTGGCGCCAGCCACCACAGGAAGTTCAGGTCAAGCCAGCCCATTCCTGCAGCCCAGACAATACCGAGAGCCATCTGCGAACCGTGACGTTTGAAGGCTTCGCTCCATGGCGTTGCATCATCATCACGCTGCGGAGAGTTCCACACCACTTCCCAACCGAGGAATGCGCTTACCACGAACACCGTATGGAACAGCATACGTACCGGTGCCAGCAGTACCGAGAACAGCATTTCCAGGAACAGAGATACCGTTACGCGGACCACGCCACCGTAAGGCTTCGCCCCTTTGAACCACACCAGCATGATGCTGAGCAGCTTCGGCAGGAACAGCAATACCATGGTGGTGGAGAACAGCGCGATCGCCAGCTCCGGACGCCACTGCGGCCAGACAGGGAACAGCTGCCGGGGCTGCAGGAAGTACTGCGGCTCCATCAGCGTATGCACCACCTGCAACGCGGTTGACAGTGCCAGGAACATAAACCACAGAGGTGCCGACAGATAGGACATCACGCCCGTCAGGAACACCGCACGGTGAACCGGGTGCATCCCTTTCACCAGGAACAGACGGAAGTTCATCAGGTTACCGTGACACCAGCGGCGGTCACGCTTCAGCTCATCCAGCAGGTTAGGCGGCAGCTCTTCATAAGAACCCGGCAGATCGTAAGCAATCCACACGCCCCAACCGGCACGACGCATCAGCGCGGCTTCCACGAAGTCATGGGACATGATCGAACCGGCGAATGACCCTTCACCCGGCAACGGTGCCAGCGCACAGTGCTCGATAAACGGCGCAATACGGATGATGGCGTTATGCCCCCAGTAGTGGGACTCACCCAACTGCCAGAAGTGCAGGCCGGCGGTAAACAGCGGACCGTAAACGCGGGTCGCAAACTGCTGACAACGGGCATACAGCGTATCCATGCCTGACGCTTTTGGCGACGACTGGATAATACCGGCGTTCGGGTTGGCTTCCATCATGCGCACCAGACCGGTCAGACACTCACCGCTCATCACGCTGTCCGCATCCAGCACCACCATGTAGCTGTACTGGCTGCCCCAACGACGACAGAAGTCATCGATGTTGCCGCTTTTACGCTTCACACGGCGACGGCGACGGCGATAGAAAATGCGCCCTTCCCCGCCAACATCACGCACCAGATCCATCCAGGCTTTCTGTTCCGCTATGGCGATATCCGGGTTGTAACTGTCGCTGAGAATATAGACGTCAAAATTCTTCTCTTCGCCGGTTCTGGCCACCGATTCCCAGGTAGCACGCACACCTGCAAAAACACGTCCGACATCTTCGTTACAGATCGGCACGATCAGCGCAGTACGGTGCTCCGGATTGATGGGCTCATCGCCATTCAGCCCGTAGGAAATACTGTACTTATCCTTGCCGATCATCAGCTGCAGGAAGCCCATCAGCGCGGTCCAGAAGCCAGCGGAGACCCAACAGAACAGCACCGCGAACAGGAACAGGATCCCCGTTTGCAGCACGTAAGGCAGGATCTGCAGCACCGACTGCTGCCAGTTCTGGTTGATCATCTCCAGCGGATCGATCATCGCCCAGCCCTGGTAAGGCAGAATGGTTTTCATGTACCAGGTCGCGACAACGGTCTGTGCGATGGTCAGCAACAGCAAGATGTAGCGACGGATCGAACCAACATGACGCCACTTATCTTCCTGCCGCTGTTCTTCAGGATCGGCATAACGATGAGTGGTTTTGCGGCCACGAACGGAATCCCAGGCGCGCGCAACCGGGTTGGTGCGCCAGGCTTCCGGGTACATGGAAGAGCGAGTATGGCGAGGCATGGCCTTCAGCGTGGTGCGGTCAAGTTCATCAGTATCGAACTGTTTCCCTTCCCCGACGGACTCCGGCCAGCTCATTTCGATACGCGACTTAACCGACTCCAGTGGCGCATCGTCAGGACGACACTCTACCGGGCCGCCATCCGCAAGCGACTGGTGCAGCTGGCTGAACGCCTCTTCAGGTTGTTCAGGCAGCGATTCACGCAGCGCCCCCTTCCGCTCGGCGGAAAGGGGCAGCGCATCGATATAGTCAGTGGGTAAAACTGTAGGCTTATTCATTGGCAGGCAACTGATAGCTCCAGGTTTCTGTCAGCGTCTTATCACCGCTCATCAGCGCAGCACGCATCTCGGTCGCTTGCTTGTTGTCTTTGACGCGTAAACGCATCATCAGACGCCAGCCTTTCGTTACCGGATTATAGCGTACGCTGTTTTCCACCAGCTCACCGTTGTTACCGATGCTGACCTGAGGCGTTACCTGGGTATTCTCCGGCAACTTGCTCATGTCCTGACCAGTGAAGTCCACCACGAAGGCGACCGTGCCATCCGGCTGGCGAACCAGGTTAGACTGCTTCACATCGCCCGTTGAGCGCAGCGTACTTTTCACAAACGCCACATCTGGCGAATGCAGCTGGCTCTCGTCGCGAGTGAAGTGCAGACGGTATTTAAAGTTCATCTCTTTGCCCGGATCCGGCAGGTTTTCCGGCGTCCAGAAAGCAACGATGTTGTCGTTGGTTTCATCAGCCGTTGGGATCTCGACCAGCTCTACGCGGCCTTTACCCCAGTCACCCTGTGGTTCGATCCAGCCACTTGGACGCAGATCGTAACGATCGTCCAGGTCCTGATACTGATCGAAATCACGTCCGCGCTGCAACAGTCCGAAGCCTTTCGGGTTCTCAACGGTAAAGGTGCTCACCGCCAGATGTTTCGGGTTATTCAGCGGACGCCAGATCCACTCACCGTTGCCGGCGTGGATAGAAAGACCGTTGGAATCATGTAACTGCGGACGGTAGTTGGTGTTTGGCGAAGGTTGGTTCGGCCCAAACAAGAACATACTGGTCAGCGGAGCCACGCCCAGCTTGCCCACTTTGTCGCGCAGATAGACTTTAGACTGCACGTCAACCGTGCTTTCTTTGCCTGGGGTGATCAGGAAGCGATAGGCTCCCGTCGCCCGTGGCGAATCCAGCAGCGCATAGATCACCAGATGCTTATCAGACGGTTTTGGACGTTCGATCCAGAACTCTTTAAAGCGTGGGAACTCTTCGCCAGACGGCAATGCAGTATCAATAGCCAGACCACGAGAAGAAAGACCATAAACCTGGCCGGCGCCAATCACGCGGAAGTAGCTCGCGCCCAGGAAGCTGGTGATCTCGTCATCTTTCTTGTTTTTACTGTTTAGCGGGTACAGCACTTTAAACCCGGCAAAACCGAGGTTTTTAACCGTTTCCGGATCGTGCTTTACGTTGCCAAAGTTAAAGTAATCTGGTGAATATTTAATCTGTCGAACCGTCGAAGCGGTGACTTCATTAATCTGCACCGGTGTATCGAAGTACATTCCTTGATGATAGAACTCAAGCTTGAATGGGGTCTTCAGCTTACTCCAATAGGCTTTATCGCGATTGAACTGAATCTGCTGATAATCCGCATATTTCATGTCCCGCAACTGGGAAGGCAAATTGCTTTTCGGCGCTTCGTACCCTTTCCCTGCCAAATCTTTAGCCTGCTTTGCTACGTCATCAATGTTGAAAGCCCAGCTGGAGCTGGCATACATCGACAGCAAAACTGTTACGCCTAACCAGCGCAATTTCATCAGTTTTGGCTTATTTTTCATTTTAATCAGCACATCCCCCCCTTTCGTGTGCTTAAATCAATCCTATCCATCTTAATGGATTATTCAGCATTCCGACAGCTCGGCAATCATTTAGTTCCTCGTGTTACCTGCGCTAATCGCCTTATTCTCAAGTGTTTAACGGATCCAGATTAGCCTGATAGTATACCCGCGATTTCTACCCTAAAGTGAGCGTAAGGCTTTAGCGTGGCTCAGGGCGAGCCAACGCGTTAACGTGTTGAATATTGGATATATATGACTAAAAACACACAGGAAAGAGAATACTTTTTCGACTCGATCAGGGCCTATTTGATGCTGTTGGGCGTGCCATTTCACGTCTCCCTGATTTATTCCACCCAGATCTGGACGGTGAACAGCCCGGCCCCATCTGAGTGGCTGACCCTGTTAAATGACTTTATTCATGCTTTCCGTATGCAGGTATTTTTTGTCATTTCCGGGTATTTTTCCTACATGCTTTATTTGCGATACAGTTCGAAGCACTGGCTGAAGGTCCGGCTTGAACGTGTCGGCATCCCAATGCTGGCGGCGGTTCCGCTGCTTACGCTGCCGCAGTTCTACCTGATAAAAGACTGGACCAGCAAGATTGGCGACTGGCATGACTTCAGTTTTTACCAACGGTTTAATGCGCTGGCGTGGAATTTAATTTCCCATCTTTGGTTCCTGTTGGTGCTGGTGGTATTGACCGTTGTCGGAATTTGGGCCTTTAAATGGCTGCGCGATGGCAAAGGCTCAAAAACAGACTATTCCGACATAACCTGGAGCAAATTATCCCTCGCCATCCTGCTTTGTAGCCTGGCCTGGGGAGCCATTCGTCGCCTGCTGTTTATTTTTGCCCCCGATTTGCTGGGCGATGGCCTGTTTAATTATGCGGTAATGCAGTCACTGTTCTTCCTGCCTTTCTTTATGTTGGGCGCCATGTCGTGGAAGTATCCGGCGATTAAAGCCCTGTTCGTCAAACCGGTGCCCTGGACTTTTGTCGGTTCAGCGCTGGCGTTTGTGGCGTACGTGGCTAACCAGACTTACAACAAAGGCGAAGGCTGGCTGTACGAGATTGATGCGGTGGTGTCGATGATGATGGGCCTGTGGATGGTGAACGTGGTGTTCTCGCTGGGACATCGCTTCCTGAACTCGCATTCCCCACGCGTAACCTACCTGGTGAATGCCTCACTGTTTATCTACCTGGTGCACCATCCGTTGACCATTATCTACGGCATCCTGTTCGTACCCGAGATCGGCAGCAACACCCTTGGCTTCTTTGCCGGGTTGGTCTTTGTGTTTGGTATCGCGTTTATGCTGTACGAAATCCATCTGCGCGTGCCGTTACTGCGCTTCCTGTTCTCAGGAAAACCCCAGCGCAAAAAGACTGCCGCTGAAAAAGTCAGTTAAAAAAACGCCCGTTCATCTGCTGAACGGGCGTGTTATCACCTCACAGTAGCCACTCAATCGGCAGCCGCCAGACCAGACGAACCAGCAACCGCTGCATAAAGCGCGTTCGGGGTTCATGCTTATGCACAATCTCTTTCTCCCCTTCTCCCGGATACTCCACCCAGTTTACCCGACCCCATTTGTCCAGACGTAAGGTCCAGGCCCGGTCGCGCATCCGGGTGATAAAGCGCTGGTGAATACTGGATGCCAGATATTCACTCTCAATCACGAAGCCCATTTCGGTGTTGAGCATGGCGGAACGCGGGTCAAAGTTGAACGAACCGATAAACACCTTTTCGTTGTCGACGCTGAAGGTTTTCGCATGCAGGCTGGAACCTGAATTACCGGTTAATCCCCGGTCATGCGGCTTATCGCGGTTATCGGTATGCGGTTTCAGCTCATATAAGGTGATGCCGTGGCGCAGCAACTTCTTGCGCCATTTGGCGTAGCCGGCATGCACCACCGAGACGTCATTGGCCGCGAGAGAGTTGGTCAGAATGGCTATCTTCACCCCCTTGCGCACCAGCGACAGCAGCTGCGCCACGCCGGCTCGCGTTGGGACAAAGTAGGCCGAGATAATATCGAATTGCGTTTGGGGTTTGCCAATCACCTCCAGCATGCGTTGAGGCAACAGGCTCCCGGCTTTCGCCCGGCCTAATCCTTTACGCGGATCGTCACTCAGCAAGCGGGTGTTGGCCCAGATTAGCCGCAGGTCGCCACTTTCCAGCTGTGCGACGAATGGCGAAGCGTGAATCCGTTCCAGATAGCGCTCAACCTGCGGGTCGCTGTGCCAGGCTTCTGGTAATGACACCGCACTGTTGGCCGCCGCGTCATCGAGATCAACCACTTTGCTGAAGGGTTCAACCGCGCGGCTTTTCCAGTAACGCTCAAAGTCCTTCGTCACCTCGGCCACCACCGGGCCAATCGCCAGCACATCGAGATCGGAAAACAGCGGCTCTTCTCCCGCGCCAAAGTACTCATCGCCCACATTTCGTCCGCCAACAATGGTGGCTTCGCCGTCTACGGTGAAACTTTTGTTGTGCATACGGCGATTAAGCCGGGCAAAGTCGGTGAGATAGCCCAGCGCTCTGAGCGTGCGGAACGAAAAGGGATTGAACAGCCGGATCTCGATATTCGGATGCTTGCTGAGCTGGCTGAGGGTTTCATCCAGCCCCATGGTGTTGTTGTCATCCAGCAGCAGCCGGACCTTAACGCCACGTTCCGCGGCTTCCAGTACCGCGCTAAACAACAGTCGCCCGGACATGTCGTTCTGCCAGATGTAGTACTGAATATCCAGCGTGTGCTCGGCCATGGTCATCAGCAGATAGCGGGCCGCAAACGCGTCCAGGCCATCTTCAAGCGGGTGAATGCCGCTGTGGTCGGGATGATTGTCCACCAGGGGAGAGACGGCACGGGTCAGACGCGTCTGCTCAAAATCAGGCTCGTCAGGTTCAGGGGTATAGGCTTCGGCCATCAATGGTCCTTAGTTCGAAGGAAAGGTCCTGCTGGTTCTATTATCAATGCTGTTTGCCTGTATTGTCATGCGACTGTTCTGATTGCGGCCTGCAATGGCATTTAGTCTAGACTTAGCCCAGTGCGTTGCGATAGCCCTTGTGATGAGGAAATGCCATGAATAACGAAACGCGTCAAGACTCTCCCCTGCGCCACAGGCCACAGCTGTTTAAAAGTTTCTTTCAGGGCAGCTTCGCCTGCTCAACCGCCTGCCGCAGCGAAGGCAAACGCCTGGACCTGGTGATCAACAGCGGCCATGACACCCTGTTAGAGAAGGATTACGCCCATCTGGCGGCTGAACATCTTTATACCGCGCGCGATGGCGCACGCTGGTATTTGATCGAGAAAACCGCCGGAGAATATGACTGGTCAACATTTTTACCGATGTTACTGGCCGCCAAACAGCACGAAATTGAGATGATTTGGGAGCTGGCCCATTTTGGCTGGCCCGACGGACTGGATATCTGGCAACCGCAGTTTATCGATCGTTTTGCGGCGTTCTCACGCGCTGCCGCCCGTCTGATGCGCGATGAAGGGTTTACCGCCCCTTTCTTTACGCCAATGAATCAAATCTCTTTCTGGTCATGGGCCGGTGCCGATGTCGCCTGGTTTAACCCCAATGTGACCGGTCGCGGCCGCGAGTTAAAACAGCAGCTGGTACGGGCGTCTGTCGCCGCCATGCACGCCATCAGGGAAGAGCTTCCGGCGGCGCGATTTGTGCTGACCGATCCGCTGGTTAACGTCGCCGCGCTGGAGAGCAGCGAGGCCAGTCGTCAGGAAGCCAGCCGCCAGCACGAGGCGCAGTACGAAGCCTGGGATATGCTCAGCGGTCGGCTGAATCCGGAACTGGGAGGCGATCCGGCGCTGATGGATATTATCGGCCTGACCTGGTATCCCGATAATCAGTGGTTTGTTAATGGCGATCCGCTGGAGGCCCACCATCCCGATTACCGCCCGCTTTCATCGCTGTTGAGCGAGGTATGGCAACGTTATCAACGCCCGTTGCTGATTGCGGAAACCGGTGCGGAAGGCGACGCCAGGGTGCCGTGGCTAAAAAGGGTGATTGAGCAGGTCGGGATGGCGATGGATCGGGGATGCGAAATCGAGGGGATCTCACTGTTTCCGGCGGTGGACTACCCATCCTGGGCTGACGACCGACGTTCGCCTGGCGGCCTGTTCGGCCTGCCAGATGCCAACGGCAACCGAACCATTTATGAGCCGTATGCGCTGGAGATCCGCAGCCAGCAGATTAAGTTTAAGCAGAGAGAGTAATCAGGTCATGCACAGGGTGATCACCAGCACAAACATGATCAGCGTGAAGGAGGTCAGGGCCAGAACCACAATGGCAAACTGCGCATCATCAAGCGGAAAGCGGGGCTCTTTAGGGTAATCGTTTTCAGGACGTTCGCTCATTTTTCTTCATCATTTGCTGGCCAAACGTCCTGTGTTTAACGCCAGTATTTTCTTATGGACTGTACTATAGCACAGTCGCCCGCTGATAAAATGAATAGTCCCGGCGGTTCAGGCAAATAGCGTAAGAATTCTGTAAAGAAAAAAGGCCGCTTTCGCGGCCTGTGATTTAAAAATCGTAGGAGAGGGAAAGTTTCAGCTCTCGCGGGTCGCCCTGATAAATGTAGGTCCCGTAGCTTTCCACTCCGGACCAGTATTTCTCGTTGGTGACGTTTTCCACGCCCAGCCGCCAGGTCAGATCGTTCTGCTGCACCTTCATTCGGTAGCGCATACCCAGATCCAGCGTGGTATAGCTGTCCAGTTTCTTGGTATTGGCTTCGTCAGCATACTGCGAACCAGAATGCGTGACGCGGGCCAGAGCGGTCAGACCTTCGATCGGTTTGATGTCGTATTCCGCACTCAGCACGGTATAGAAGTTGGCCACGCCGATGGCATTTTTGCCGTCCCAGGTGCCATCTTCCGTTTTACTCATTTTCGGATCCAACCAGGTGGCGCTGCCGTTCAGACGCACACCGTAGATCGGCTCACCAAATACGTTCAGCTCCACGCCGCGGTTACGCTGTTCGCCGTACAGGCCAAACACGTTGGTTTGCGGGTTGATGATACCGGTTGGTTTTTTGATTTCAAACAGCGCCAGCGTGCCGCCTATGTTGCCGTAATCTACCTTCATCCCCACTTCATTCTGCTTCGACAGGGAAATGCCGGTTACCTGACCGACGTTGACCGCCCCGCTGCTGGCGGTGTCACCCGGCTGCAGCGCTTCAATGTGGTTAGCATAGAACGAGACGGTCTCCCATGGCTTAACCACCAGACCGTAGCCCGGCGTCCAGCGGGATTTGGTGAAGCGCGCATCGGTATCTTCCTCTGCGGTGCCGTAGGCATAGTTACGCACCACCACTTTCTGATGACGGGCACCGACGGTGAGCAGGATTTTGTCGTCAACAAAGCCCAGCGTATCCGACAGCAGCAGCCCTTCCGTCCGCACGCGGCTGGTTGGACGCGGGTCATCAAGATCGCCACCAAAGTAGGTGTTAGTTGGCGCGGCCACCGGCGAGGTGTCATAAATATTGGTGGCTTGCGGGGTCAGCGCCATGCCGTAAGAGGTCTTTTCACGCTTGGTCAGCGCGGAGTAGCCGACGTTAACGCTGTGGCTGACAAAGCCGGTATCGAACTTACCGCGAACGCCGGCCATACCGCTGAAGGCATCAACGATTTTGTTGGTGTCCATGCGGCCGATAGTGGCCGTGCCGTCTTCATCCTTCAGTGATGGTGAAGCATACGCGCCGGTTTCGTGCGAGTGCTGGCCACCCATTGCGCCGTAAAGCGTCCAGTCTGGTGCAATATCATATTCCGCACGCGCCATACCAAATTCGCTTTCCAGGTTGCTGTAAACCCAGTCCTGGCTGTAGTTGCTGGTCGCACGCGGGACTTCAGGGATAAAATCCACGCCGCTGACGTTCACGCCAAGGCGGCCACCGTGGTATTCCTGCTTCTGATAACCCATGTCCAGCGAGGTGCGCAGCTTATCACCACGATAGTCCAGCCCAACTGACGCCACGGTGGCGCGGCGTTTCTCATTGTCGATCGCCGTTTCGCCTTCACGGTGCAGGACGTTTACCCGCACGCCCCACTGGTTATCGTCACCAAAACGCCGGCCCGCATCCAGCGTGGTACCAATCTGTGAAGAGGAGGTGTAGTCAACGCCAATGCGGGTCAGCGGCGTGTCTTCCGCATGCTTTGGCTCAAGGTTGATCATCCCACCCACGCCAGACGAGGCAGAGCCGTTGATCAGCGCGTTGGATCCTTTAAACACTTCAACGCGATCAATCATCTGCGTAGAGACAACCTGACGCGGCATCACGCCCGCCAGACCGCCGAAAGTCATGTCGTCGCCGTCCAGATCAAAACCCCGGATGCGGTAGGTTTCGGCAAAGTTGCCGTAGCCCTGCACGTTCTGCACCGAAGCGTCGTTGGCGACAACGTCTTTCAGCGTGGTCGCCTGCTGATCCTGGATCATTTTGTTGGTATAGCCGATAACGTTAAACGGCACGTTTTTGGCGTCCTGCTCGCCCAGCATGCCCACACGGCCGCCGTTGGCGATCTGGCCATCAAGATAGGCAGGGACCAGCTGGTCGCCGCCCGCTTTGAAGTTGTCATCGGGTTTCGCCACCACCGTCAGGGTTTCTTCGGGGGTTGCCGATTTTTTACCGGTGGTACTGTCGGTGGTTGCTGCCAGAGCGGGCGCAGTCGCTGTGCTAATCAACGCTGCCAGCAGTGATAACCGGAAGCGATTCTGAGTGGAAGAAGAGGCCATTACATTTCCCTGATAATTAATACAATTGATAATAATTATTATTCGGATTGCGATTATCCTCAGGGAAGTCCGAAATGCAAGCTGAAAATGTCAGCAGGGCACGCATCGCGGCAATTTGTTCAACTGATTTATTTTCAGCCAGTTAGCGTTTAGAAGATGAACTATTAAGGCGTATTGAAGTATTGAACGGGTGGTTGAGAGGGGGTAAAAGCGCGAGTCTGACTGGGCTTAATGAGGTAAGGCCACCGCGCTCCGCTGGGAAGCTGGCGGATATGAGGTGGCCGTGTTACCGCGATGCTATTCGGTCCAGCGACGGAATATCAGCGAGGTGTTAATGCCACCGAAGGCGAAATTGTTCGACTGAACGTAGTCGGTTTGGATTTCGCGCGGCTGGTGCATGATGTAGTCCAGCTTACCGCAATCCTCTGACGGCTCGGTCAGGTTCAGCGTCTGAGCAAACCACCCTGCCCGCATCATTTCAATGCTCAACCACGCTTCCAGCGCACCGCAGGCACCCAGCGTGTGGCCGAAATAGCTTTTGAACGAGGAAATCGGTGTCCGGTCGCCAAATATCGCGGCGGTTGCCTGACTTTCAGCGACATCACCGCGCTCGGTGGCGGTGCCATGGGCATTGATATAGCCGATATCTTCCGCTTTCAGTCCGGCCATGCGCAGCGCCCCTTCGATGCAAATCTGCATCGTTTCCCGCTGTGGCTGGGTGATATGTGCCGCATCGCAATTGGTATAGAAACCCACGATCTCAGCGAAGATGGTTGCGCCACGCGCCCGGGCATGTTCCAGCTCTTCCAGCACCAGCGTTCCGGCACCCTCGCCGATCACTAAGCCATCGCGCTGCTTATCAAACGGCGACGGCGTGGTCTCTGGCGCATCATTGCGCTGGCTGGTGGCGAACAGGGTATCAAACACCGCCGCTTCTGACGGACAGAGCTCTTCGGCTCCACCGGCGACCATCACCGTCTGATAACCGTGACGGATCGCTTCCCACGCATAGCCGATCGCCTGGCTGCCCGAGGTACAGGCGCTGGACGTCGGGATGACCCGTCCGCGGAGACCAAAGAACAATCCGGCATTGACCGCTGCGGTGTGCGGCATCATTTGCACATAGGTGGTACCGGTAATGTTATTGGTGTGCTTCTCGGTCAGCATGGTGGCGAATTCACTGACTGGCCCGGTGCTGCCGGTTGACGAACCGTAGGCAATGCCAGTTTCGCCATTGGTCAGCACGGCATTGCCCAACAAACCGGCCTGCTCCAGCGCCAGCTCACTGGCCCGTGTCGCCATTAACGACACCCGGCCCATTGAGCGAATGCGCTTACGCGTATAGTGTTCCGGCAAGGTGAAATCATCCACCGGCGCGCCCAACAGCGTATTCAGACCGTCATAAACCTGCCACTCGGGCATTTTACGGACCGCATTGCGGCCAGCCCGCATTCTGTCGGCAATCTCTGGCCAGCTGTTACCAAAGGCGGTGACGCCGCCCATCCCTGTAATCACCACCCTGCGGTTCACAGCATACCTCCATTGATTGAAATCACCTGACGCGTGACGTATGCGGCGATATCGGACATCAGATAGCTTGCCAGCCCGGCGACTTCATCAGCCTGCCCCATGCGCTTCATCGGGATCATCTTCATCGCCTCTTCAACTGCCACCGGCTCCATCTGGATCATCCCGGTATCAATCAGGCCGGGTGCGATGCAGTTAACGGTGATTTTGCGCTTCGCCAACTCAATCGCCAGCGCTTTCGTGGCGCCAATAATGCCCGCTTTGGCCGCGCTGTAGTTCACCTGGCCGCGATTGCCCATCAGGCCCGAAACCGACGAAAGCGTAACGATCCGGCCGCCTTTGCGCAGACCAATCATCGGCATAATGCACGGATGGATCACGTTATAAAAACTGTCCAGATTGGTATGGATCACGCTGTCCCAGTCATCTTCGCTCAGCGCCGGGAAAGCACCATCGCGGGTGATCCCGGCATTGCTGACCACGCCATAAAAGGCACCGTGTTGTTCAATATCCTGTTCAATCAGGGTGCGGCACTGTTCGCGGTTGGCGATATCAAATCCGATACAGCGCCCCTGACCGCCAGCCTGCTGTATCAGGCGCAGCGTCTCTTCCGCGCCCGCGCGATCGCTGTGGTAGTGAACCACCACCGTGAAACCGTCGGCAGCCAGGCGGCAGGCAATCGCCCGTCCAATCCCCTTGCTGCCACCCGTGACCAATACTGAACGCGTCATCCGTTATTACCCTGTTGCAAAAGTTGGTGGAGTTCTTCCCGGTCAGGTTGATAAGTGTTCAACCTGCCGCTGGCGTAACGTTCGCCATCAATCGTAATCACGCCGTCGAAACTGCCGATTTTCTCGTCGCGCATCAGTAGCGTGACGGTGATTTCCAGCGTGGCGCCGGCCGGAAATACCGCAGCCTGACAGCGATAACCGCGCCCGCCTAATAACATGCCCGGCGACGGCTTGCTGTCATGGCGCTGGCGGCCATGCCAGCCGGACCAGACGCCGATGGTTTGCGCGATAATTTCGATGCCAAACCAGGCGGGCAGATCGCCATCCGGCGTCAGAAACGGTGCCAGCACGCCCTCGCCGACCGTCACCTGACAGCTGGCCTGCTCTTCACCAACGGAGAGCACCTTTTCAAGCAGCACCATCGGCGCATCGTGGGGCAAATACTCTGCCGCGCATTTATATTCAACCATCACTCTTTCCTAAAATCAGGCAGGTATTATTGCCGCCAAAGGCAAAAGAATTACTCATCACCGCCGTTCCCTGCAACGGATGCGCCTGCAGTAACACACCACAGGCAGGCAGCGTATCATCCTGCTCGTTGTCGGTGAAATCCTGCGCCGGCAGCGGAACGGATTGCGTCAGGATCAGCCAGCTTATCGCCGCTTCACAGATCCCGGCCGCGCCCAGCGTGTGGCCGGTCAGATGCTTGGTAGAGCTGCAGGGGATTGCTGTACCAAACAGTTTGCTGACCACCCCGGCTTCAATCTGATCGTTAAGCCGCGTCGCGGTGCCGTGCAAATTGATGTAGCCCAACGCACCCGGCGCCAGCTGCGCCTGCTTAAGCGCCATCTCAATGGCACGGATCGCGCCTTCGCCTTCAGGATGGGGAGCCGACATATGATAAGCATCTGACGACTCGCCTGTGCCTAATACGGCAACTTTCTGCGGAACGTTAGTCAGCAACATTAATGCGGCACCTTCGCCGATAGTGATGCCGTTACGCTGCTTGCTGAACGGCGCACACCGATCCGCCGACAGGGACTCGAGACTGTCAAAACCGTTCATCGGCATGCGGCTTAAGGTATCCGCGCCACCCACGATTGCCACATCCGCCATCCCTGACGCAATCAGCCGCTGACCGCTGATGATCGCCCGGGCGCTGGAAGAACAGGCGGTCGAGAGCGTATATGCCGGGCCGGTTAACTGCAGATGCTGGGCCAGAAACCGCGACGGATCGCCCAGCTCCTGCTGATAGTAGTGGTAGCCCTCGGCGTTTTCGGCCACCTGAAGGTCGGCCTCATGCAATCCCGAGGTGCTGGTGCCGAGCACCACTGCCACCCGGTCGGCACCAAAGGTGCTGATGGCGTCATCAACCTGCGGCTGAATTTGCCGTAACGCGGCAAGCAACAGCTGATTATTGCGGCTGCGGTGCGCAGCCAGCGCCTCCGGGATCGGCGGCAAGGCCGCGTCAATCCGTCCACTCCAACAGGGTTTGCCCTGCAACAGCCAGCCGCTGTCGGGGCGCATGCCTGGCGCATGATTCTTCGCCAGATTTTCCGCCGTGGCGGTCATGTCGTTACCCAGTGCGCTAAGCATGCCGACTGCCGAAATGTAGATCATCAGGCGTCCAGATGTTGAATAAGAATTTGATAGCCAAACGCAAACTGCTGAATGCTGATCGGCTCACGTTGCGTCCCGCGTTGCAGGTAGCGGATCTCAGTAATCAGCTTGCCGTGATTGTCACGCAGCTGGCGGCGATCGCCGCTGTCTTTAAGGGTCCAGCCCTCAGGCAAGTGCCGCTGCCAGGCGGCGATCGGCCAGTGGCTCAACATAATATCGGCCAGCACCTGGCTGGCTGGCGGCATCTCAGGCAGCACCATGGATTGCTCGGTGTGGATGCCGGTGCCATCGTAAGTGACCCTGAACAAGCGGATCCCCAGCGAGGAGAGCCCGGCCAGCGTCAACTGCTGTCGATCGGCGCTCAGTAATACCAACAGCGACTGCTGTTTGCCTTTAAAGGTGCCGGTCAGCAGCTGCTGCTGATTGAATGCCGGATCGATCCCCGGTGCCGGCAGCGTCACTTTTACCCCTGGCTTGAGCCAGGCTTCGGGCTGACTGCTATCGGGTTTACCGGCACATCCGGCCAGTAACATCACGGCCAGCGCGGCCGCCGCGATTACTTTCATCTTTTTTTCCTTTTTGGCGGCATCGCCAGCGGAGCCAGCAGGAAGGCGGTAAATATGCCGCTGCACAGCACAATGCCAAAACTGGCAATCGCCTGGGTGCTGCTGAAGACCAGCATGCCCAGCGTCAGTAAAGTGGTCGCCATCGCCAGCGTGACGGCCAGTAACGAGGTTATCGGCGTGCCGCGCGGATTACTGAAGAACAGGGTGTAATTAATGCCGATACCCAGTACCAGCACCAGCGCCAGCAGCGAAAACAGATTCAGTGAATGGCCGGACAAGGCTAAGGCAGCCAGGCCGCCGCCCAGTGAGAGGATCGACGGCAGAACGCTGATTGCGCCCTGACGCAGGCCGAGGCGCAGCATATAGCTTAGCGCGATCGCCACCAGTGCCGCGACCAGCAGCCAGCCCAGCAGCGTGCGATAGAAGGCGAACAGCCGATCAAAGCTGGCCTTGCGATCGATCCAGCTCACCCCAGGCAAGCTTTTTGCCAGTCCGGCCAGCGCGGCGCTATTTTTCACGCTTTCGATCGGCACCAGCACCCCGCTACGTCCGGCGGGGACGGTCAGCCACAACAGACGCCAGCCTTCGCTGTTCGGGCTGGAAAGCCATTGCTGCAGCGTAAGATGGGTTGCTGACAGATCCGGGTTGGCGACCTCTACCCCAGCCTGACGCAGTTGCGCCATCACGCCCGGTGCCGCACGTTGCAGCAGCTGATGATCTTTCTGCTGCATCGCCAGTGACGACAGCGGCAACAGGCGATAATTGCCCAGCCACTGCTGACTTTTGGCCTTTGCCAGTTGTGGCGCCAGCGCTTCAAGACGTTGCAGGGTCTGTTCCGCGCTGTCGCCATAGACCACCATCCAGGTTTGGTCGGCGCTCTGACCGGTTAACTGGGTGATCTGCTTTTCCTGTGCCATCAATGCCGGCGGCAGCGTCTGCAGTTGGGAAATATCATCATCGATATGCAGTCTGCATAGCCCTGCCAGCGAAATCGCGGCGACCAGCAGCGGCAGCCCGACGCGAACGGTGCGATTGCGCCGCCAGCTGCCCAGCCAGCGTCCCATCAGGGAAATGGCAGGCACCGGCCGCACCGGCAGCCCTTTCACCAACAGCGGATACCAGCAGATCACCGTCAGGCACGACGCTGTCAGCCCGACCGCAGCAAAGACGGCCAGCTGTTGGATGCCCGGGAACGGCGCAAATACCATGATCAGCCAGGCAATGGCGGTGGTGCCCAGCGCCAGCAACAAGGCGCGGATTACCTTATTCAGGCTTTCGGCTGGCGTGGCGTCTGCGCCATGCACCATCCGTTCGGTCAGATAGTACAGCGTGTAGTCGGCCGAGATGCCTACGATGCTCAGGCTCATCACCAGCGTCATCAGATGCAGCTCACCAAACACCAGCAGCGTCACGGTAATGCCCGCCAGCGCACCGATGCCCACCGAGAGAGCACACAAAATCAGTGGACGCGGAGAACGGAACACCGAGAACACCAGCAGCAGCACGCCAATAATCGTCGCTACGCCGAGGGTAGAAACATCATGCTTCGCCTGCTGGCTGGCAAAATCACTGAAATAGACCGTGCCGCGGGACAGCAGCTGGGCATCAGGATATTTCGCCTGCAGACGGGCTTTGAACGCCGTAAGCTGCGCCACCAGCGCATGGCTTTGCTGCATATCAAAGGAGCTACCTTTCAGTTCCGCGTGCAGGAAATACCAGACCCTCCCCTGCTTATCGGTGGTGGTCAGCCAGCCCTGGCTCAGCCCAAGCTGACCGCTGTTTTGCTGCATCGCCAGTTGCGCGCCGCGCACCAGCAGCAGCGGATCGTGAGTCAACTCCTTGCCGCTGACGCCGGCAAAGGCCGAATAGAGCTGGCCGAGCACCCAGTCGCCTTGCGCGGCACCCGCCTGTTGCAGCCTGGCGCGGGTGGCCGGATCGATCAGCGCATTGCGGTTCTGCCAGGCAAATTTGCCCCAGGCTTGCTGTCGTTCATCGGTCATTGGCCCCTGAACGTTCTCCAGTACCGGCAGACTCTGCAACTGCTGAAGCATCCAGTTGGCGACCTGAGGATCGTTTTTGTCACCGGCACTCACCAGCCACACCAGTTGACGATCCAGGCGTTGCATAAAACCCTGTTGCAGATCGCTGGGAATGTCGCCCATGGTTTGCTCGGGCAGCAAAGCCAGCACGCTGCTGTTGATGGTCGCTCTGGGCAGTAGCATC